>NZ_JBTNEH010000003.1:0-292621 GCF_054512775.1 Alicycliphilus sp. T452 | reverse complement strand
TGTATGTTTTTAACGATCCGGGAAGCCAAAATCTCTTTCAACTTCCAAACTTCGCTGCGATCAGCGAAGCCTTGAATTATGACACGTTTTTTAAAGACCTGTCAAACTTTGTGGTCTTTCGACCCCCCCGCCAACTTCGCAAACCACCATCTCTCGACAACAGTCCGCCTCCGCCAGCGAAGCCTTGAAGTATACATCGGTTTTAACCTCCGAAAACCTCAAGACCGGAAGATTTCTCTTCCTGGCTTTCCGCTGCCGAAGACCTTCTTGAAGGCCCTGCGTTGCAGCGAAGCGTGGAGTATAGCGCGGGTTTACCCCTAAAAAATCTTCCGATCCGCTTTTTATGGGGTTGCCGTTCTTGGGGGGGAAGGGACGTCCTGCCACCCCGGCCGATAATTCCGGCATGGCACTGATTACTTTGATGGACGCCCAGTTGGCGTTCGGGCACGTAGCCCTGCTCGACCATGCGAATTTTGCACTGGAGCCGGCCGAACGCGTGGGGCTGATAGGGCGCAACGGCGCGGGCAAGTCCTCCCTGCTGAAGATTCTGGGCGGCTTGGCCAAGCCCGACGATGGCACGCTCAGCGTCCAGCAGGGCTTGCGCATCACCTATGTGGCCCAGGAGCCGGATCTCGCCCCCGAAGCCACGATTTTCCAGGCCGCGGCACAGGGCCTGTCGGAGGCCATCGCGCTGCGCGAGCAGTATCTGTCCGGCGCCCCCGGGCTGGATCTGGATGCGCTGCAGTCCCGGATAGAGGCCCAGGACGCGTGGAACTGGGAGCAGCGCGTGGAGGAAACCCTGCAGCGCCTGCACCTGGATCCGCAGGCGGTGATAGGCACGCTTTCGGGCGGCACCAAGAAGCGCGTGGCCCTGGCCCAGGCCCTGGTGGCGCGGCCGGATGTGCTGCTGCTCGACGAGCCCACCAACCACTTGGACCTGGATTCCATTGAATGGCTGGAGGAACTGCTGCAGGCGTTCAAGGGCAGCATCGTCACCATCACCCACGACCGCGCCTTCCTGGACCGGATCGCCACCCGCATCGTGGAGCTGGACCGGGGGCAATTGCGCTCCTATCCAGGCAATTTCGCACAGTACCTCGTGCAGAAGGAGGAGCAGCTGGCGCAGGAAGCCGTCATCAGCGCCCGTGCCGACAAGCTGCTCGCGCAGGAGGAGGTCTGGATCCGCAAAGGCGTGGAGGCCCGGCGCACGCGCAGCCAGAGCCGCATCGGCCGGCTGCAGGCCCTGCGCGCCAACCGCGCGGCCAGGCGCGAGGCGCTGGGCAGCGTGAAGATGGACATTGCCTCGGGCAGCCAGGGCAGCTACCAGGGCAAGATCGTGGCCGAGCTCACGCGCGTGGGCAAGGCGTTCGGCGACAAGACGATCGTGCGCGACTTCAGCGCCACCATCCTGCGCGGCGACAAGGTGGGCCTGATCGGCCCCAACGGCGCGGGCAAGACCACGCTGCTGAAGCTGATCCTGGGCGAGCTCGCGCCCGACAGCGGCAGCGTGCGCCGCGGCAACAATCTGCAGGTGGCCTATTTCGACCAGATGCGCCACGCCATCGACCTGGATGCGACGCTGGAGGATTTCATCAGCCCGGGCAGCGAATGGATAGAGATCGGCGCGCAGCGCAAGCACGTCAAGAGCTACCTGGGCGACTTCCTGTTCTCCCCGGCGCGCGCGCACTCCCCCGTGCGCTCGCTTTCGGGCGGCGAGCGCAACCGGCTGCTGCTGGCCCGGCTGTTCGCGCGCCCGGCGAACGTGCTGGTGCTGGACGAGCCGACCAACGACCTGGACATCGACACGCTGGACCTGCTGGAGGAGTTGCTGCAGGGCTATGACGGCACGGTGTTCCTGGTGAGCCACGACCGGACCTTCCTGGACAACGTGGTCACCAGCACCATCGCCCATGAGGGCGATGGCCTGTGGCGCGAGTACGAGGGCGGCGTGCAGGACTGGCTGACGCAGTCGCGCCGCAGCCGCGAGTTGGCAGGTGCTGCGCCAGCTGTCAGCAAGAATACAAGCAAAAATGAGCCTAAAGGCCCACCAGAAAAGCGCGAGCAGCTACAAAAAAAGAAGCTCAGCTACAAGGAGCAGCGCGAATTGGAGCAGTTGCCCGGCCAGATCGACGCACTGGAGGCCGAGCAGAAGGCCATCCGCGACGAGCTGGCCGACGGCAGCCTGTATGCGCGCGACGGCGCGCGCGCCGCAGCGCTGCACCAGCGCGATGGCGAGATCGAGGATCTGCTGATGCAGGCGCTGGAGCGCTGGGCCGAGCTGTCGGCCTGAAGCTCAGATGCGGTGGTGCAGCCGGTCGGTGGAGCCGCGCAGGCGCGCAATCAGCGCCGGCGCGATCTGCGTGAGCGGGAGCACCTCGTCGGCCGCGCCGTGGGCGATGGCCTCGCGCGGCATGCCGAAGACGATGCAACTGGCCTCGTCCTGCACGTAGTTGTAGCTGCCCGCGTCCCGCATCTCGCGCATGGCGGCGGCGCCGTCGGCGCCCATGCCGGTGAGCATGATGCCGTAGGCATTGCGCCCCACCACGGCGGCTGCCGACTTGAACAGCACCTCCACCGAGGGCTTGTGCCGGTTCACGGGCGGGCCGTCGTCCACCACGGCCACGTAGTTGGCGCCGCTGCGCGCGAGGTGGAACTGCCGCCCCCCCGGCGCGATGTAGGCATGGCCCGGCAGGATGCGCTCGCCGTTCACCGCCTCTTTCACCGTGATCCGGCACAGGCTGTTGAGCCGCGCCGCGAAGCTGGTGGTGAAGCCCGGCGGCATGTGCTGGGTGATGACGATGGCCGGCGAGTCCGCCGGCATGTGCACCAGCACCTCGCGGATGGCCTCGGTGCCGCCGGTGGAGGCGCCTATGCAAATGACTTTTTCAGTGGACAGCCGCCCGAGCAGCGCCGATACGCCCGCCGGTGGCGCCGCCGCCTGGCCGCCCTCCGTCTCGGGGTGCGCGATGGCGCTGGCGCTGCGTGCCGGCGTGCGCCGCACATGGGCCGATGCCGCCACGCGGATCTTGTCCACGATCTGCGCGGCCAGCTCGTTCAGCCCGCCGGCCAGCCCCACGCGCGGCTTGGCCACGAAATCGACGGCGCCCAGCTCCAGCGCCTTCATCGTCACCTCGGCCCCGCGCTCGGTCAGCGTGGAGATCATGACCACCGGCATGGGCCGCAGGCGCATGAGGCGCCCGAGGAAGTCGATGCCGTCCATGCGCGGCATTTCCACGTCGAGGGTGATCACGTCGGGGTTCTTTTCGCGGATCATCTCGCGCGCGATCAATGGATCATTGGCCGTGCCTATGCATTCCATGTCGCCCTGGCGGTTGATGATCTCCGACAACAGGCTGCGCACCAGCGCCGAGTCGTCCACCACGATCACCCTGATCTTGCCGCTCATACCCTAGAACCCTTGTCGTATTGGTTGCGCCCAGGCGTTCGGTCAGAAAAGGTCGACCGAACCGCCGCTCGTGGCCCGCGCCACCGTGGCCGCATTGCCACGCACTTCCTGGACCAGCGAATCGGGGTGGGCATGCGCCAGCCGCTTGACCATCACCTTGCCCGTCACGGGAAAGAACACCACCTTGCGCGGGTAGATGTCGAGCACGTCGTCCGACACCACGGGGATGCGCTCGGTAGCCAGGTACTCCTGCACGAACCGGGTGTTGCGCACCCCCACGTTCAGAGTAGTGAGGTTGTGCATGACCTGCGCGCCGCCGAAGATCTTCGCCTGCAGGGTCTCGCGGCGCGCGCCCAGCTTCATCATCTCGTTGATCAGCAGCTCCATGGCATAGGAGCCGTAGCGCCCCGAGGTGTCGGCGCTGTCGCCCTCGGGCAGCATGAAATGGTTCATGCCGCCCACGCCAGCGCGGCTGTCCCACAGGCAGGCGGCGATGCACGAACCCAGCACCGTCATGATGGCCAGCCGCTCGCGCGTGACGAAGTACTCGCCCGGCAGCACCTTGACGGCGTTGTGCTGGAAGTGGTGGTCGAAAAAGAAGAACGAGGCCTCGCCCGGCTTGCGTGCCCGCGCCTTGAGCTCCTGCAGCGACACCTCGGGCCCAGCGCCCGCCGCGGCCTGCCCATCGGTCCCCAGGGGCGTGATGCGCGGCACGCGCCTGCGCTCGGGCATGCCGCCCGGAGCCGCCGTGGGCGATACATCAGATCTTGGCGAGGCGCTCATGGATGGCAGATACCTTGGTCAAATTCGCTCACAGGCGTTCGTAGACCGTCTTGCCGCGCAGGGCGAAGAGGTCGCGTGAATCGCTGAAGTTTTCCGCATGGCCCACGAACAGCATGCCGCCCGGCCGGAGCACGCGGTGGATGCGCTCGAGCACGCGCCGCTGCGTGGGAGCGTCGAAGTAGATCATCACGTTGCGGCAGAAAACCGCATCGAAAGGCTCGCGGAACGGCCAATCGTCGCTGATCAGGTTGACGCTCAGGAAATCGATGGGGCGGCGCAGTTCCGGGCGCACGCGCGCAAGCCCTGCATTGCTGCCCTTGCCGCGCAGGAAGAAGCGCTGCAGCCGCTCCTGGCTCAGGCCCTTGAGCCCATCGAGCCGGTACACCCCGCGCGCCGCCGTGGCCAGCACGCGCGAGTCGATGTCGCTGGCCGACAGCTTGAACGAGGCCTGCGGGCCGAGCGACTCGAGTGCGGTCATGACGATGGAATAGGGCTCCTCCCCCGTCGAGGCGGCGCTGCACCAGACATTCCAGGGCCCCGCCGGACGGCTGCGCAGCAGCGTGGCCAGGATCTCGAAATGGTGCTGTTCGCGAAAGAAGGCCGTGAGGTTGGTGGTGAGCGCATTCACGAATTCCTGCCATTCGGGGCCGTCGCTGCTCTCGAGCCAGCCCAGGTAATCGTGGAAGCTCGAATGGCCGGTGTCGCGCAGGCGGCGCGACAGCCGGCTGTAGACCATGGCGTGCTTGCCGTCATGCAGGCTGATGCCGGCGCGCTGGTAGATCAAGGCCTTCACGCGCGAGAAATCGGCAGCGGTCCAGGCGAACTCGCGCCCCTCGCCCTCCTGCTCCATGGCCCTGCCCGACACTGGCTGGACCATGCCCGGGGGCGCGTGCGCGCGGCGCGCGGCCTGCGCCGGCAGAGTGTGTGCGCGCATCGACATCAATGCCCGGCCGTCGCCAGCCCCATGTCCGTGCCCGACATCAGATGCTCGATGTCCAGCAGGATGAGCATGCGCTCGCCCACCGAGCCCAGGCCGCGGATGCACTGGGCGTCGATGGCGCTGTCGATGTCCGGCGCCGCGCGCACCTGCTCGGGCGCCAGTTCCATGACATCGCTGACCGAGTCCACGACGATGCCGACCACGCGCTCGCGCAGGTTCAGGATGATGACCACCGTCAGGCTGTTGTATTCGGCCTGCGCGCAGGCGAAGCGCAGGCGCATGTCCACGATGGGGACGATGGTGCCGCGCAGGTTGATCACGCCCTTGATGAAGGGCGGCGCATGGGCAATGCGCGTGGGTGCCTCGTAGCCCCGGATTTCCTGGACCTTGAGGATGTCTATGCCGTACTCCTCCTGCCCCAGGCGGAAGGTCAGGTATTCCCTCGCGCCGGCCGCCACGGCCTCTATGCCTTTGTCCACCACGTTCATGCGTTCACTCCTCTTCGCTCGGCGTTTGTCACGTCAATCAATGGCGCGCGCGGCGCACCAGAGCCGCCGTGTCCAGGATCAGCGCCACGGTGCCGTCGCCCAAGATGGTGGCGCCCGATACGTTGGGCACCTTGCGGTAATTGGTCTCCAGGTTCTTCACCACCACCTGGTGCTGGCCCAGCAGTTCGTCGACCAGCACCGCCACGCGGCTGCCGTCGGCCTCGACCACGACCATGATGCTGCTGCCCTCGCCGGCGTTCGGCCGCGGCACGTCAAAGATCCGCTCCAGCGACATCACCGGCATGTACTCGTCGCGCACCTTGACGAGCTGCGAGCCCTGGGCGACGGTGTTCACGTCGCCCGCGTTCACCTGGAACGACTCCACCACCGACGACAGCGGCAGGATGTAGACCTCGTCGGCCACGCCCACCGACATGCCGTCCATGATGGCCAGCGTGAGCGGCAGCCGCACCGACACGCGCATGCCGTAGCCCTCGGCCGAGTCGAGCTCCACCGAGCCGCCCAGCGAGGTGATGTTGCGCTTGACCACGTCCATGCCCACGCCGCGGCCCGACACGTCGGTGACCACGTCGGCCGTGGAAAAGCCCGGCGCGAAGACCAGGTTCCAGACCTCGCTGTCGGACATGGCGTCGGACACCTCCAGCCCGCGCTCGCGCGCCTTCTGCAGGATTTTTGCGCGCGAAAGGCCCTTGCCATCGTCGCGCACCTCGATGACGATGGAGCCGCCCTGGTGCGAGGCCGACAGGCTCAGGGTCCCATGCTCGGCCTTGCCGGCGGCGATGCGGTCGGCGGGCAGTTCTATGCCGTGGTCCAGGCTGTTGCGCACCAGGTGGGTCAGGGGATCGGTGATCTTTTCCACCAGGCTCTTGTCCAGCTCGGTCGCCTCGCCGTGGGTGACGAACTCCACCTTCTTGCCCAGCTTGCCCGCCAGGTCGCGCAGCATGCGCGGGAAGCGGTTGAAGACGATCGACATGGGAATCATGCGGATCGACATCACGGACTCCTGCAGGTCGCGCGTGTTGCGGTCCAGGTCGGCCAGGCCGGCCAGCAGCTGCTGGTGCAGGCCCGCGTCCAGGCCGCGGCTGTTCTGCGCCAGCATGGCCTGGGTGATGACCAGCTCGCCCACCAGGTTGATGAGCTGGTCGACCTTGTTCACGGCCACGCGGATGGTGGACGACTCCATCGATGCCTGGCTCGCCGCCTTCGTTTCGGCGTTCGCGCGGGCCGCCACCGGCCGCGCGGCCGGCGCGGCCAGGGCGGCAGTCGCCACCTCATCGACGGGCACGCCCGGGGCGCCGGCGAAGAAGCCATAGGGCTCGGCCATGGCGGCCGCCTGCGGGACCTGGGGCGGCGCCGGCTCGGCCTGCGGCGCGGCGGCAGGAGCAGCGCCGATGGCATGGATGGCCACCTGCTCCTTGGCGACGTGGAAGGCAAACAGGTCCAGCAGGTCCTCGTCGGTGGATGCGGTCTGCACGGCGAACCGGCGCATGCCCGGGCGCTCGTCGGGCAGGTCGTCGATGCTGCCCAGGCCGGGGATGTCGCGGAACAGGTCCTTGATCGCCTCGGCCAGGGCCGGCTGGGCGAGCGGGCCGATGTGGATTTCCAGCGCGCGCGGGCCGCCACCGGCCGCCTCGCCCTGCGCTTGCACGGGTGCGGGCGGCGGGCTCGGCAGTTCCACCGGGGCCGCCGCGATGGCAGGGGCCGGCTCCGCCGCGGGCGCGCCGCCCGCGGCCAGCACGCTGATGCGGCGCACCAGGTCCTGGGTGGACACGGCCTCGCCCTGGCCGCCGGCCTGGTGGCGCGCCAGCAGGCTGCGCGATGCATCGGCCGACTCCAGCAGCACATCCACCATCGGCGGGACGATGTGCAGCTCGTGCCTGCGCAGCCGGTCCAGCAGCGATTCCATCTGGTGCGTCAGCTCGGCCACGTCGGCAAAGCCGAAGGTGGCCGCGCCGCCCTTGATGGAGTGGGCGCAGCGGAAGATGCCGTTGAGCTCCTCGTCGTTGGCGGCATCCAGGTCCAGGTTCAGCAGCATCTGCTCCATCTGGTCCAGGTTCTCGCCGGCCTCCTCGAAGAAGATTTGATAGAACTGGCTGAGGTCGAAGTCCGCGCCCGTGCCCGCGCCTTCTTGGTGGGTGTCCGCCATGGTTCCGGATTCCTGTGTACTGCGTGAATGGTGGTGTGGCCGCCGCTTGTCAGCGGATGACCTTCTGGATGACCTCGATGAGGCGCGTGGGGTCGAACGGCTTGACCAGCCAGCCCGTCGCCCCCGCGGCGCGGCCCGCCTGCTTCATCTGGTCGCTGGACTCCGTCGTGAGGATCAGGATGGGGGTGCTCTTGAAGCGCGGATGCGCGCGCAGCTTGCGCGTCAGGCCGATGCCGTCCAGGCGCGGCATGTTCTGGTCGGCCAGCACCAGATGGATGTCGTGGGTCTCGGCCTTCTCCAGGGCATCCTGGCCATCCACCGCCTCCACCACGTGGTAGCCCGCACCCGTCAGGGTGAAGGACACCATCTTCCGCATGGACGGGGAATCATCGACCGCAAGAATGGACTGCATGGAAAGCTCCAACGACTTCTGACTTGAATGAATGAATGGATGGATGAAACGGCGGCGGGACAGGCTTTCAGAACAGATCCACCGAGCCCGCGGCCATTTCGCTTTGCGTCACGGGATTGGGGCGCTCGGGGGCCATGCCTTCGAGCGGCGCGGGCTCCTCCCCCTCCTCCGTGCCCATGACCTCGGCCGCGAGGCGGAAGGCGCAGGACTGCAGCATCTTGCCGCTATGGCCCAGCAATTGCGTCGCCATGTCGTGAAACTGCAACTCGGTCACCGCGCTGCGCAGCGCGCCGCGCAGGACGGCCAGCTCGGCGGAGTCGCCGATCACCGCGTCCGTGAGCGACGCATTGGCCTCGCCGAAGCGCGCAAGCAGATTCTCCGTGGCATGGTCGAGCAAGCCTTCGAGGCGATGCAGGTCGTGCATGACCATCAGCAGGCAATCCTGCAACTCGGCAGCCACCATGACGGGGACCTGCACCGCAGGCCCGTCCGGCATATTGAGCGTAGATTGCATCGTTTCTCCATCACCGCCGGCCTCGGGCTCTCTTTTCGAGAGCCACCAAGCCCAACTTGTTCCAATGTGTATCCTATGATACCTATTCCTACCGAACCTGACACTCCGAAAAGACCCGTGCGCGTACTTCATCTTGAGGATTCGGCCGCGGACCATGCGCTGGCGCGGCTGACCCTGCGCCGCGTCGGCCTGCCCCACGAGATGCGCCACACGGACACGCTCGAGGAGTTCACGCGGTGGCTGCAGCAGGAGAGCTTCGACCTGATCCTGGCGGACTACCGCCTGCCCGGGTTCACCGCCCTCGATGCCTGGCGCATCGTGGAGCAGCGCCCGGATCACCCGCCCTTCGTGCTGCTGTCGGGCGCGATCGGCGAGGCGGCGGCGGTCGATGCCATGCGCCTGGGCTTCGCCGACTACCTGCTCAAGGACGACATGGCGCGCCTGCCGCACGTGTTGCTGCGCGCCATCGAGGTGGCCGAGGCGCGCCGCGCGCGCGAGCAGGCCGTGGCCGAGTTGGCCGAGTCGCAGCAGCGCCTGGCCGCGCTGGCCGAGCACCTGCAGACCTCGATCGAGGAGGAGCGCGCCGCCATCGCGCGCGAGATCCACGACGACATCGGCGGCGCGCTGGCCGCGGTCCGGTTCGACCTGGCGTGGCTCGCGCGCCACAGCCAGGACGACGGCCAGCGCACGCATGCCGCCAGCGCCACCGAGATGCTGCAGCACGCCATAGACGCGAGCCAGCGCCTCATGATGAACCTGCGCCCGCCCGTGCTGGACCAGGGCCTGGTGGCCGCCGTGCGCTGGCTGGCCGAGTCGTTCGAGCGCCGCACGCGCGTGAGCGTGCGCGTGAGCGCCAGCCGCGAGGCCATGGACATGCCGCCCGCGCTGCAGCTCGTGGCCTACCGCACCGCGCAGGAGGCGCTGACCAACGTGCACAAGCACGCCCAGGCCCGGCGCGTGCACATCGACCTGTCCGACCACGAGGGCGTGCTGACGCTGGAGGTGAGCGACGACGGCCGCGGCATCGCGCCCGGGATGCTGCAAAAGCCCCGCTCCTTCGGCCTCAAGGGCCTGCAGGAGCGCGCGCGCCGCGCCGGCGGCTGGCTGGACATCAGCAGCCGGCCCGGCCAGGGCACCTCGGTCATCATGAGCGTGCCGCTAACATCGGATGGCTGTGAAGCAGGAGGAGAGCCGTGATCCAAGTGGTGCTTTGCGACGACCACGCCGTGCTGCGGCGCGGCATACGCGACACGCTGACCGAGTCGCCCGACATCTGCGTGACCGGCGAGGCCGGCAGCTACCCCGAGCTGCGCGAGGTACTGCGCACCGCCGCGTGCGACGTGCTGCTGCTGGACCTGAACCTGCCCGGGCGCAGCGGCCTGGAGGTGCTGGCCAGCCTCAAGGAATCCCACCCCGCGGTCAAGGTGCTGATCGTCTCCATGTACCCCGAGGACCAGTACGCGCTGCGCTGCCTGAAGGCCGGCGCGCACGGCTACGCCAACAAGGCGAGCGACCCGGTGCAGCTCATCGCCGCCGTGCACACCGTGATGCAGGGCCGCAAGTACCTCACGCCCGAGGTCGCGCAGCTGCTGGCCGACAGCCTGGCCCAGCCCACGCCCGAGCTGCCGCACGAGTCGCTGTCGGAGCGCGAGCTGCAGACGCTGGTGAAGATCGCCTCGGGCAGGCGCCTGTCGGACATCGCCGAGGAGCTGATGCTCAGCCCCAAGACCGTGAGCGTGTACCGCGCGCGCGTGCTGGAGAAGCTGCGGCTGGCCAACAACGCGGAGCTGACGGTGTACGCGATACGCAACCGGCTGGTATGAAAACGATAGCTGCCTCCGCTTTATAAAAGCCATTTTCAAAATGTTTTCATACTGAAAACCATAAATGGCAAGCGCAAGCAGCTATTATTTTTGAAAGATGTCGATCGCCTGCTGCAGCAGCGTGAGCATGGGCTGCTCCAGCATGGGCAGCGTGGCCGTGATGCCCAGCATGCCCACGGTGAGCGTGACCGGGAAGCCCACGGCATAGACGTTCATCTGCGGCGCCACGCGCGAGATGATGCCCAGCGTGAGGTTGACGAACAGCAGCAGCGCGATCATGGGCAGCGCGATCCACAGGCCGCTGGCGAACACCGACGCGCCCAGCTCGTGCAGCCGCATCTGCGCCACGGCCTGCAGGAAGTGGCCGTCCACGGGGAAGCTCTCGAAGCTCTTGACCACGGCCATCAGCACCATCAGGTGACCGTTGACGACCACGAACAGCAGCATGGCGATGTTGCCGAAGAAGCGCGCCACGGCGCTCACCTGGGCATTGCTCGCCGGGTCGAAGAACGAGGCGAAATTCAAGCCCATCTGCAGCCCGATGACCTCGCCGGCCAGCTCCACGGCCACGAACACCAGGCGCACGGCAAAGCCGATGGCCAGGCCCACGCCCACCTGCTGCAGCACCGCGCCGGCCGCCTCCCGGCCATTGAGGTCTATCACCGGCTGGTTGGGCAGCGCCGCCTGCGCGCACAGGGCCACGAGGAAGGCCAGTCCGATGCGCACGCGCACGGGAATGGCGCGCATGGAGAACACCGGCGCGGACGTGAACAGCGCCAGCACGCGCAGGAACGGCCACAGCACCGGCGAGAGCCAGGCCATGATCTGCGCCTCGGTGAAGGTGATCATCCGACCACGGAGGGGATGGACTCGATCGTGCGCCGCAGGAAGTCCACCAGCGTGGAGAGCATCCACGGCCCGGCGACGGCGAACACCACCATGGCCGCGATCAGCTTGGGCACGAAGGCCAGCGTGGCCTCGTGGATCTGCGTCACGGCCTGGAAGATGCTCACCAGCAGGCCCACGGCCATCACCACGCCCAGCACCGGCATGGCGATCATGAGCAGCAGGGTGAGCGCGTCGCGCCCCATGGTGAGGACGAACTGGGCGGTCATGAGAGATCCTTCACGTGGCAAAGCTCGCGGCCAGCGAGCCGATGAGCAGGTTCCAGCCATCGGCCAGCACGAACAGCATGAGCTTGAACGGCAGCGCCACCAGCACCGGCGAGAGCATCATCATCCCGAGCGACATGAGCACGCTGGAGACCACCATGTCGATGATCAGGAACGGGATGAAGACCATGAAGCCGATCTGGAACGCGGTCTTGAGCTCGCTGGTCACGAAGGCCGGCACCAGCACGCGCAGCGGCGCGGTCTCGGCCGTCACGCCCTCGTCGAGCTTGGCCAGGCGCGCGAACAGCGCGAAGTCGGACTGGCGCGTCTGCTTGAGCATGAAGCCGCGCATGGGGGCCTCGGCCTTCTGCAACGCCTGCTCGAACGACAGCGCGTTGGTGGTGTAAGGCACGTAGGCCTCCTGGTACACCTTGTCCAGCGTCGGCCCCATGACGAACAGCGTGAGGAACAGCGACAGGCCCACCACCACCTGGTTGGGCGGCGCCTGCTGCGTGCCTATGGCCTGGCGCAGCAGCGACAGCACGATGACGATGCGCGTGAAGCCCGTCATCATGAGCAGCACCGCCGGCAGGAAGGACAGCGCGGTGAAGAACAGCAGCGTCTGTATCGGCACCGAATAGCTGGTCCCGCCCGCGCCCGAGCCGATCACCAGCGGCAGCGTGCCGGCGCCGCCCTGCTGCTGCCCGAGGGCCGCGCCCGCCAGCAGCAGGCAGGCCAGGCCCGCCGCCCCGCGTATGCATCTACGCATGGCCGCCCTCTGTACTCCGGCCCGCCTGCGCGCGCGCGGCCGACATCTCGGATGCGAACGAGGCCGCCTCGCCCGCCATGGCCGGCAGCACGTGCAGGCAGTTGATCGCCTGCGCCGTCACGCCCAGCACCAGCAGCGTGCGCTGCTGCGGCGGTCCCACCTCCACCATGACCACGCGCTGCTGCGGCCCCACGGCCACGGCCGAGAGCACGCGCGAACCGGCGCCCGCGCCGGCCTGCAGGCCGGCGCGCTGGCGCTGCAGGCGGCGGATCAGCCACGGCAGGGCCGCCAGGGCGGCCACGAACAGCACGACCAGCAGCAGGGTCTGGGTCATGCCCACGCTATCCCCGGCTGACACGGCGCAGACGCTCCGAAGGGGTGACCACGTCGGTCAGGCGGATGCCGAACTTGTCGTTGACCACCACCACCTCGCCCTGGGCGATGAGGTAGCCGTTGACCAGCACGTCCATGGGCTCGCCCGCGAGCGCGTCGAGCTCCACCACCGAGCCCTGGGCCAGCTGCAGGATGTACTTGATCGGCACCTTGGTGCGCCCCAGCTCCACCGACAGCTGCACCGGGATGTCCAGCACCATGTTGATGTCCTGCACCGGCGCGTCGCCACCGCCCGCGAAGGCGCGCGCGGGCTCGCCCGAGAGCGGGCCGCCCTGCTCGGCGTCGATGGTGCGCGCGTCGGCGCTCTTTTGCTCCTCCAGCGCCTCGGCCCAGCCGGCGAACGGATCGTCCGCGGCCGCGCCGTCGCCGGGCTGGCCGGCGTCGTGGTCGGATTCAGTTGACATTCTTTTCTCCCATCCAATGGGCATCGGCGCCGCGCAGGCACTGCTCGATGCGTATCGCGTATTTGGCGTTGTGCGTGCCGTACTGGCACTCGAAGACCGGCACGCCCTCAATGGAGGCGCGGATGCGCGGCTCGCGGTCGAGTTCGATGAAATCGCCCGGCTTCATGGCCAGCAGCTGCTCCACGGTGGCATCGGCGCGGGCCAGCTCGGCCACCAGCGTCACCTCGGCGGCCTGGATCTCGCGCGTGAGCACCTTGACCCAGCGGCGGTCCACCTCGATGGCGTCGCCCTGGACGGACGAGTACAGCACGTCGCGGATCGGCTCCAGCGTCGCATAGGGCATGCAGATGTGGATGGCGCCGGCCAAGTCGCCGATCTCCAGCTGGAAGGCCGTGGACACGACGATCTCGCTGGGCGTGGCGATGTTGGCGAACTGCGGCTGCATCTCCGAGCGCTGGTAGGACAGCTCCAGCGGGTAGATGCCCTGCCAGGCCTTCTTGTATTCCTCGCAGACCAGGCCGACCAGGCGCTGGATCACGCGCTGCTCGGTGGCCGAGAAGTCGCGCCCCTCGATGCGCGTCTGGAGCTTGCCCATGCCGCCATACAGCGTGTCGATGATGCCGAACAGCAGCGATGGCTCGCACACGATCAGGCCGCTGCCGCGCAGCGGCCGTATGGCGACGATGTTGAAATTGGTCGGCACCACCAGCTCGCGCAGGAAGGCGTTGTAGCGCTGCACCGCCACCGTGCCCACGGAGATCTCGGGGCTGCGGCGGATCATGTTGAACAGGCCGATGCGGAAGTTGCGCGCGAACCGCTCGTTGACGATCTCCATCGTCGGCATGCGGCCGCGCACGATGCGCTCCTGGCTGGAGATGTCGTAGTCGCGCACGACGCCGGCTTCGATCTCCTCCTTGACGGTCTTCTGGCTCTCGCCGGTCACGCCCTCCAGCAGGGCATCGACCTCCTCCTGGGACAGAAAGGACTCGCTCATGATGGCTCACTGAATGATGAAGCTGGAAAACAGCACCTGGCGCACCGGGTTGTTGTCCACCCGGGGGCGGGGCTGCGCATCCTCGTCGTCCTCCTCTTCCGGGTCGCGGCTGGCGGGACGCTTGCGCGGCTTCGGAACCGAGAAGCCCAGCGGGCGCGAGACCTCGCGCCGGACGTCGGCGGCCAGCTTTTCCTTGCCCTCGCGCGTCAGCAGCTCGTCGGTGGTGCGCTGCGACACCAGCAGCAGCACGCCGCTGCGGATGCTGGGCATGTAGGTCTTGACGAGCTCGGCCGTCTTGGCGTCCGCCAGCTCCAGGGTGATGCCCACCTGGGCGAAACGGTCGCCGCCGGGGTCGGCCAGGTTGACCACCATGTTCTCCATGGGCAGGAAGGTGGGCGGAGTCTTGGGCGGCGCGGCCTGGGCCGTGTGCGCCGGCGCATCTTCCTCGTCGCCCGCGTGGCGCTTGGCCAGCAGCAGCCATGCGGCCGCGCCGCCAGCCACCAGCAGCAGGGCCAGCGCCACCACGATGATGATCAGTTTCTTGCTCTTGGCCGGGGCAGCGGTGGTATCGGACACGTCGGTGCTTTCTTGCGCGGCGGGTTGGTGGGCTGCAGGCGAAAGCCCCGGGGGCCATTACCTGCTGTATGGCCGATTATTCAACGCGGGCCGCCCGATGATCCGCGGAATAAAAGCCCAAACCCCCGGCTATCGGACGCTTGGCGGCCCGTGCGCCGGGCGGTTCACACGAAGATGTCCACCGACCGTGCTCCCGCGCCGCGAGCGCGGGCCGCGTCGCCGCCGCCCGCCGGGGCCGCGGCCTGCACCGTGGCCTGGCGCGCGTCCTGGCGCCCGCCTTCGCGCGCGCCCTGGCGCGCCGGCGCGCCGCCGTCCCCGGACGTGCCCACCGTCACGCCGGCCAGGTGCAGCCCCTCGCGCTGCAGCATCCCGCGCAGCTCGGCGGAGCCGCCGTCCAGCAGTTGGCGCGCCTCGGCCTGGTCGCTGCGGAAGGTGACATGGGCCTCGTCGCCCGTCAGCGCCACCTTCACCTCCACGGGCCGGCCGTCGCCGTCGAGCGTCAGCGCGGCGTTCTGGGTCTTGTGGTGCACCCAGTAGGCCACCTGCTCGGCCAGCTGATCCTCGGCGCTGCCCATGCCGGACTGCGCGGCATCGGCCGGGGCCTGCGCGGTATCCGCCGCCTCGGGCGCATGCGGCTGCTCGCCCTGCGTGCCGCCCGCTTCCGCGACCCGGGATTCGCCCTCGCGCGGCGCGGCCGGCGCCGTGCCCGCTGCCGCCTCCACCATGGCGCCGGGCGCCATGGCGGGCGCCGCCGGATCGGCCTCGGGCCGCGCCAGGGCCTGCAGGGCATCCCGCCGCTCGGCCGGCGCGGTGCTTGCGGCCTGGGCCGCAGGCATGGCCTGCGCCGCCAGCGGCTCCATGGCCGGCTGCGCGGGCGCCGCCCCGGCACGCAGCGCCCGGTGGCCACCGCCCGCGCCGGCGGCGTCCTGCGCCGCCATGGCCTGCCCCGCGGGCAAGGCACGCGCCGCGCCCGCGCGGCCGGCCGGCCCCTGCGGCACGCCGTTGAGGGCGGCCGCCTCGGCCGCGCCATCGAGCAATGCCGTCTGGCCCACCAGGCTGTCCTGGCCCTGGCGCAGCAGGCCCAGGCCGACGCGGCTCATGAAGGCATCGGCCTCGCCGCCCATCGCGCTGCTGGTCACGTTGCTGGTCACGCCGCCCACCACGCTGCCCGTCATGCCACCCGTCGCGCCGCCAGTGACACCGTCCACCGCCTTGGCCAGCGCTGCGCCGGGTTGCAGCCCGGCCATCCATGCCGCCAGCGCGGCGGCGTCCGGAAGCCCGGCCGGGGGCTGGGCCGCATCACCCGCCGGATCCACCGGCACATCCCCGGCACCGTCGTCGCCGCTTCCCAAGGCCGTGGGTGCGTCAATGCCCTCGCCGCCATCCAGGGACGCCAGCAGCAGCGCAAAGCCCGCGCCCTGCGCGTCGGCCTGGTCATGCGCCTGCGCCGCGCCCGCCTTGCCCGCGGCGCCGCGGGCGCCGCGCGCCTCGTGCGTGCCCTGCGGGGCTGCGGAGGAGATGCGTGTCTTTTCCATGGTCAATGCTCCTGGTCCGGCGCGCCGCCCTGTGCGCGGGCGGCGCGCAGCGCGGCGCGCTCGTCGGTCTGTTTCTGTTCCCGGCGCTGCTGCAGCAGCGCCATCTCGGCGCGGCGGCGCTCCAGGACCTTGCGCAGGCTGGCCAGGCGCAGCTCGGCGGCCAGCAGCGCCTGGCGGGCCTGCTCCACGCGGGCGTCCTGGGTGGCCACGGTACCCGTCTGCTGCGCAATGGCGTCGTCCAGCCGGCCCATGAACTGGTAGTGGTGGCGCATCACCTCGGGCTGCACCGCGGCGCCCGCCTTCATGCCCCAGCGGCCCAGGGTCTCGCCCGCATAGCCCGTGAGCTGGTCCAGCTGCGCCTGCGCCGCCTGGCGCGCGTCCTGCACGTCCCTGAGCGCCTGGCGCGCCGCGTCGCGCTGGCGCTCGGCCAGCTCCGCTGCCACCTGGAAGGCTTTCAGCGACGACATGCGGCGGTCCTTTCCGCTTCAGACGCTGCGCGTGAAAGAAGGTGCGTCATCTCATGCGCCTTCGAGCACCTGCCCCATGGCCGCGAGGCAGTCGTCCATGGAGGCGGCCTCGAACATGTCCTGCTGCAGGAAGGCCGCCATGCCCGGCTGCAGGCGTATGGCCTCGTCCAGCAGGGGGTCGGAGCCGCTCATGTAGGCGCCGACCTGGATCAGGTCGCGGCTCTTCTGGTAGCGCGAGTAAATGGCGCGGAAGCCCCGCGCCATGTCGAAATGGCTGCGCGAGACCACGTTGTGCATCACGCGCGAGGCCGATTGCTCGATGTCGATGGCCGGGTAATGCCCGCTCTCGGCCAGGGCGCGCGAGAGCACGATGTGGCCGTCCAGGATGGCGCGCGCCGCGTCGGCGATCGGGTCCTGCTGGTCGTCGCCCTCGGACAGCACGGTGTAGAAGGCCGTGATCGAGCCCACGCCGTTCAGGCCGTTGCCGCTGCGCTCGACCAGCGCGGGCAGCTTGGCGAAGCAGCTCGGCGGGTAGCCCTTGGTGGCGGGCGGCTCGCCGATGGCCAGGGCGATCTCGCGCTGCGCCATGGCGTAGCGCGTGAGCGAGTCCATGAGCAGCAGCACGTGCCGGCCCTGGTCGCGGAAGTGTTCGGCGATGGCCGTGGCATAGGCCGCGCCCTGCATGCGCAGGAGCGGCGGCGCATCGGCCGGCGCGGCCACCACCACGGCGCGGCCGCGGTCGCTCTCGCCCAGGATGTCCTCGACGAACTCCTTGACCTCGCGCCCGCGCTCGCCGATGAGGCCCACCACGATCACGTCGGCCCGGGTATAGCGCGCCATCATGCCCAGCAGCACGCTCTTGCCCACGCCCGAGCCCGCGAACAGGCCCAGGCGCTGGCCCCGGCCCACGGTGAGCAGCGCGTTGATGGCGCGCACGCCGGTGTCGAGCGGCTCGCGCACTGGATCGCGCTCCATGGCGTTGATGGGGCTGCGGTCCATGGGCAGGGCGGCCACGCGGTCCAGCGGCCCGCCATGGTCCAGGGGCTGGCCCTGCGAGTCCACCACGCGCCCGAGCAGGCCGTCGCCCATGGGCAGGCGCAGCACGCCCGCGCCGGCCGCCTCGGGGTCATGCCCCGCCCCGCCCAGCCGCGGCACGGGCACGTAGGCCGCGGCCGGCGTGACGCTGGCGCCGCTGGACAGGCCGTGGATGTCGCCCGCGGGCATCAGGAAGGCCTTGTCGCCGGCAAAGCCCACCACCTCGGCCAGCACGGGCTCCTGCCCGGCCATGCGCACCTGGCACTGCGCGCCCACGGGCACGCGCAGGCCCGCTGCCTCCAGCACCAGGCCGGTCAGGCGCGTGAGGGTGCCACGCGTCTCCAGCGGCAGTTCCTGCGCCATGCGCGCACGCGCCTGGCCCATGAGGCCGCCCCAGGCGCCAGCCGGCTCAATCGGCATCGGTGTCCTCCCGCCAGCCGCCCGTCAGGCCCAGGGCCGCGATGGCGCGGCGCCAGCGCTTGTCCAGCGTGCCGTCGACCACCATGCCGGCGGATTCCACCAGGCAGTCGCCGGGCGCCACGGCGGCGTCCGCCAGCCACTGGATGCCGCCCGCGCCGAACTCTTCGCGCAGCGGCTGCTGCAGCGCCGCCCAGTCGGCGGGGTTCAGACGCACCGCGGCCGCACGCCCCTCGCCGACCAGCATGGCCAGCGCCTCGCGCACCACGGGCAGCATGGCCTGGGGGTTGGCGCCGACCTCCTGGCGCACCACCTGGCGGGCGATGTCGCACGCGAGCTGCAGCACCTCGCGGGCCATGGCCTGCTGCATGCCGGCAAGGCTGTCCTCCATGGCCTGCGCGAGACGCGCCAGGCGCTCGGCGGCCTCGCGCCCCTGGCCGGCCACGTACTCGTCCATGCGCTGCTGCCACTCCAGCCGCGCCTGCTCGCGCCCTTCGGCCAGGCCGCGCGCATGGCCCTCGTCATGCGCCTGCCGCACCAGGGCCTGATGCTCCGCCTCGTCCATGGCGGGCAGCGGTTCGGGCTCGTGCACATCCACCGGCTCCGCCAGGGGGCGCAGCGCCTCGGCGCCATGCACGTCGCCGAAATCCCAGTGCCTGACGTCGCCCACCTCCTCACGCGGGATGAAGCGGGCGTAGTGGCGGTTGGCTCGTGTCATGGGTCTATCTTGCCGGAGCCGTCAAACGAAGGCATCGTCGCCGCCGCCGCTGAGCGCGATCTGGCCCTCGTCGGCCAGGCGGCGCACGGTCTTGAGGATTTCCTTCTGCTGCGCCTCGACCTCGGACAGGCGCATGGGCCCGCGCGACTCCAGGTCCTCGCGCATGGCGTCGGCGGCGCGCGTGGACATGTTGGCCAGGATCTTCTCGCGCACCTCGGGCTGCGCGCCCTTGAGGGCCACCACCAGCGTCTCCGAGGCCACCTCGCGCAGCACCGTCTGTATGGCGCGGCCGTCGAGCTTGGCAAGGTCGTCGAAGACGAACATCTTGTCCATGATCTTCTGCGCCAGGTCGATGTCGTGGGTGCGGATGGCGTCGAGCACGGTAGCGTCCATGCCCGAGCCCAGCAGGTTGATGATCTCGGCCGCGGTCTTGACGCCGCCCAGCGAGCTCTTGCGCACCTTGTCCCCGCCGGCCAGCACCTTGTACAGCACCTCGTTGAGGTCCTTGAGCGCCGTGGGCTGTATGCCCTCCAGCGTAGCGATGCGCAGCATGATCTCGCCGCGCTGGCGCTCGGTGAGCTGCGCCAGGATCTCGGAGGACTGCTCCGGGTCCAGGTGCACCAGGATGGCGGCCACGATCTGCGGGTGCTCGTTGCGCAGCAGCTCGGCCACCGACAGCGGGTCCATCCACTTCAGGCTCTCGATGCCCGAGACGTCGCCGCCCTGCAGGATGCGGTCGATCAGCAGCGCGGCCTTGTCGTCGCCCAGCGCGCGCTTGAGCACGGCGCGAACGTAGTTGCTGGTGTCGGACACCAGCAGGCTTTGCGCCGCCGCCGCGTTGGTGAACCGGTTCAGCACCTCGTCCACCTTTTCCTTGGACACGGTGCGCATGCGCGCAATGGTCTCGCCGAGCTTTTGCACCTCCTTGGGCGACAGGTGCTTGAAGACCTCGGCGGCCTCTTCCTCGCCCAGCGACATCAGCATGATGGCCGCGTCGTTCAGACCCTGTTCGTCCATGTCGGTCTCGTCGTCAGATACGGGCCGGCGTCATTCGCCGCTGACCCAGGTTTTGAGGATGTTGGCCACGGCCACGGGGTTGTCGCGCGCCAGCCGGCGCGCATCCTCCAGGCGCAGCTGCTCGGCCGTGGGCTGCAGATCCTGCGGCTGCACCGGCGCGGGCAGCGCGGGGCGCTGCAGCTCTTCGGCGGCGATGGCGCTGAGCTGCCCGCCCTCCTGCGGCCCTGTGGCCGGCGCGACCCGCGGGCGTGCCTTGAGCAGCGGCCGCACCAGGCCCAGCAGCAGCAGGGCCACGGCCAGCGAGATGCCCACGGGCCAGCCCAGGTTCCTGGCCAGCTCCACCACCTCGGGCTGCTTCCACAGCGGCAGATCGACGCTGGGCGTGTCCTCGACCAGGAAGGGGGCGTTCATCAGGTTCACCGAGTCGCCGCGCTCCTTGTTGAAGCCTATGGTCTCGCGCACCAGGGCCGTCATCTGCTCGATCTGCTCGGGCGAAAGCGCCTTGTTCACCGCCGGCTTGCCCGGGGCCTCGCTCACGCTCTGGTAGTTGACCACCACGGCCGCGTTCACGCGCTTGATGGCTCCGGCCCCCGCGCGCGTCACGCGCGTGGTCTTGTCCACCTCGTAGTTGGTGATGGATTCGCGCTTGCCCTGCGCGCCGGCCTGCTGGCCCGCCTGCTGCGCGTTGGCGGCCGTGGGCGGCGGGTTGGCGCCGTTGATGGGCGCGGTGGAGCCCTGCGGCGGCTGGTTGCTCACAGCGCCGGGCACGCCCGTGGGCGGCTGCGCCGCCGGCGCGGCGCCGCTCTCCACGATCTGCTGGCTGCGCACGGCGCTCGCGTCGGGCGACAGGTTGGGGCGGTGCTGCTCGGAGGTGGACTCGGTCTGGCTGAAATCCACCTCGGCCGTCACCTGGGCCTTGACGTTGTTCTTGCCCACCACGGGTTCAAGCAGGTCCAGGATGCGGCGCGTGTACTGCTGCTCGATCTGCTGCACGTAGGCCAGCTGCTGCGCGTCCACGCCGTTGCCGCCCCCCCCGTCGGGCGACTGCGACAACAGCTTGCCCGTGTCGTCCAGCACGCTCACGGCCGAGGGCGCGAGCTCGGGCACGCTGGAGGCCACCAGGTGCACGATGCCCGCGATCTGCGTCCTGTCCAGGATGCGCCCCGGGTACAGGGTGAGCAGCACCGAGGCCGAGGGCTTCTGCTGCTCGCGGAAGAACCCGTTCTGGTTGGGCAGCGCCAGGTGCACGCGCGCGCTCTGCACCGAGGCCAGCGCCTGGATGGAGCGCGTGAGCTCACCCTCCAGCCCGCGCTGGAAATTGAGCCGCTCCTGGAACTGGGTCACGCCGAAGCGGTTCGTCTCCATGAGCTCGAAGCCCGTCACCGAGCCCTTGGGCAGGCCCTGCGTGGCCAGGCGCAGGCGCACGTCGTGCACGCGCTCGGCCGGCACCATGATGGCGCCGCCGCCCTCGGTGTACTTGTAGGGCACGTTCATCGTGGCCAGCTGTGCCACGATGGCGCCGCCGTCCTTGTCGTTCAGGCCCGAGAACAGCACCCGGTACTCGGGCTGGCGGCCGTAGAAGAACACGGCCACCAGGACCGCCAGCAGCAGCGCGGCCGCGGCCCCCAGGCGCATGCGCGCGCCGCGGTCGAGCGATGTCAGCCGCTGCTGCCAGCCGGCGCTGGCGGCGGAGGGCGGGGTAACGGGGACTTCGGCAACAGCAGACATCGTGCTTTCCACAAGAGGGCGGGCGCCGGGCGGGACTCCGGCAGTGCAGCGATTATCAAAAGCCCCCGGCCCGCCGTTCGCCGGATAAGGCGCGCCTTTGTCCATCATTTCCCCACTCCGGCGCGGCCCCGTACGCCTACGATCGCACCATCTCCCAACCCCCGTCCCCACCCGCCATGGACCTGCGCATCACCAGCACCCAGTTCCCCCTCACCGGCACCCAGGTGGCGCGCCGCGTCGCCGCGCCGCAGGAGGGCACGCAGGAAGTGGGGTTTTCCTCCGCCTTCAAGAACGCCCTGCAATCGGTGAGCGCCGCCCAGGACCGCGCCGGCGACCTGCAGCGCGAGGTGCAGCTGGAAAACCCCAAGGTCAGCATCGAGGAAACCATGGTCGCCATGCAAAAGGCGCAGATCGGCTTCCAGGCCACGCTGCACGTGCGCAACCGCATGGTGCAGGCCTATACCGACATCATGAACATGCAGGTGTGAATCCTACCCAGGAAACTCCTGATTCAATAGCTGCCAGCGCTTCATACATCGGCGCTACGGCCACTTTCGCTTAGATTCCTTCGCCCCTGCCCCTCCCGGAGGAAGACAGCGGGGCGAGGCGGCCGCCTGGCATCGCCAGGAATAAAAAGAGCCGGCCACCTCGCGGCGCCGGCTCTCCAGCCTTGGACTCGTCCAACGCGGCGCCACCACGCCGCGGCACGCATCAGTGCATCACCTGCGGCTGGCCCTCAAACAAATGCTCGAACTGCGTCAGCCAGGGTTCGGCCAGGACGCGGATCTGCGCGTCGTTGCGCAATATGCGCTGCATGATGCGCGTCTTTTCCTTGCGCTGCTCGGGCGCGAGTTCCTCGTTTTGTGCGCGGTAGCGCAGTTGCTCTATCAGCACGGCGCAGGCGCCCTCGCAGCGCACCACCTCGTCCCAGTCCTTGAGGCGGGCGGCCTCCAGCATCCTGGCGCTGCTGTTCTCGATGGCCTTGTAGTAATCAATCAGCATTTCGGGCATGTCTCAGGCTTCCATCAGCGCGGATTGCGCCACGTCATTGGCCGCGTCGTTGCTTTTCTTCATCTCGTTCCAGCCCTGGGCAATGGGCGCTATGAGGCGCGCCACCTCCTGCAGCAGGGCATCGTCGTTGCGTACATTGGCCTGGATCAGGCGGCCCAGGCTGTAGTCGTACACGGCGCCCAGATTCTCGGCCAGGGCGCCGCCGCCCTTCCTGTCCAGCGCCGTCATCAAGCCCTCCTCCAGAATGCGCACCGCCTTGGCGATGCTATTGCACTTGGTCGGCACGTCGCCGCGCGCCAGCGCGCCACGGGCGGTGGCGATGGCGTTCAGCACGCCCTCGTACAGCAGGCTGACCAGTTGGTGCTGGTCGATGGTGTGCATGCTGGTCTCGACATTGATGCGCTGGTATGCGGAGGCGGCGCGGGGATTCATGGCGGTGAACATGGCGGTGATCCTAGAACTTGCTGCTATTCAATTCATCGGCAATCCGCCGCCAAACTGAAGGATTTCACGAAGACTTGTTCCAGGTGGTCACCTGCTGGGCAATGTAAGTGTTGAGCGCGTTCAGGGACGCCATTTTCGTATCCAGCGCCGTGTAGCGCTGCGTGAGGCTCTTCTCCAGCCGGTCGGCCCGGTCCGTGATGCGCTCGACCTCCTTGGCGTTGAGCTTGAGCGCACTCTCATAGGTCTTGGTCTTGGTGGCGAAGAAGCCGTCGCTGGCCATCAGCTTGTCCGTCACGGCCTTGAATTTCCCGGCAAAACCTTCCGTTCCATCGCCGCCATCGGGCCCGCGGAAGAACGCCTTGACCGCGTCCGGATCTTCCATGGCCTTGCCGAACTTGGTGGCGTCGAGCTCCAGGGATCCATCCGGGGACAAATTCCCCGCCCCCAGGCCGCCCGCCGACACCACGCCCACGGCCGACAGGTTCCTGAGCACTCCCGAGCCGTTGACCGACTGCAGCGCCATGCGCAAGGTGTTCTGCAGGGTCATGACGGTGGAGTCGCCCTGCAGCAGCGCGGACGTCTGGGTCTCCTTGTCGTACTTCGTCGATTCATTGAGGGCACTGTTGACGGCGTTGTAGGCCGCGACGAAGGCCTCGATGTTCTTCTTGACGGCCGAGCTGTCCTTCTCCACGGTGATCGTCACCGGCTCGGTCGTCACCTTGGCGGCCGTGAAGGTCACGCCCGCCACCGTATCGGCAAAGGCATTGGTCGGCGAGCTCACGGCAATGCCGTTGACCGTGGCGTTGGCGTTCCTGGCGTACTCCGTCGTGGCGCCCGCCACCAGGCGCGACAGGCCGGCGCCATCGTCATTGCCGCCGTCAGCGTCGGCCACACTCAGGCGGTAGCCCGCGGCCTCGCCCGTGGCATTGCTGCGCAGCAGCAGGCGCTCGCCCGCGCCGTCGTTGAGCACCGTCGCTGTCACGCCGGCCTTGGCGCCGTTGATCTTGCTGGCCACGTCGGCCAGGGTGTCGGTGGCACTCACGTCGATGCTCACGGCGGTGGCATCGCCCGCGGTGAACGCCTTGGGATCGCCCGCCCAGGAGCCGATCTCCACGGTCAGTGTTCCCTCGCCCACGGGCTGCTTGGTCGGCTGCAGCGCCGCCGAAATGGAGGATTGCGCGGTGGCCAGGTTCTGCACCTGCACGCTGAAGGAGGTTGCGGCCGCACCGCCCACGGCGCTGACGGAAACGGCGTCGGTGTTGGAGGACGACGCCTTCACCCCATTCCAGCCCGTGACGCTGTTGAGCTTGCCCGCCGCATCGGCCAGCGCCGACACCAGCGACTTGAACTGCCCGAAGGCCGACACCTTGGCATTGGTCACGGCCGCCTGCTGCTGCAGGCCGCCGGTCTTGGTGATGGGGAGCTTCACCGCATCGACCGAGGCCTTGATGAGCGCATTGACATCGACGTTGCCCCCCAGGCCGATGCCGATCGATGAAAAACTTGCCATGCCTTACCTCCGTATGCGCGCCGGCCAATTCCGTGACGCCAGAAATTATCGACTTCGCAGGGCCATGGCATCGCGCCGATAAATAGGGGAGAAAGCCTCCAATCTCCCGCGTCATCGCCGATGCCGGCGCTGCGTTTGCTGCAAGGCACGACGCGGCGGCGAGACAACTCGCCGCCGCGCGTCCGGGGCCTTCGCAGGAACCACGCCTTGCGGCGCGACCCCTGGCGCTGCATCAGCGCAGCAGCGACAGCACGCCCTGGGGCAGCTGGTTGGCCTGGGCCACCATGGCGGTGCCGGCCTGCTGCAGGATCTGGGTGCGCGACAGGTTGGCGGTCTCGGACGCGAAGTCGGCATCCTGGATGCGGCTGCGCGAGGCGGACATGTTCTCGGACGAGGTCTGCAGGTTGTTCACCGCGGTCTCGAAGCGCGACTGCAGGGCACCGAAGCTGGCGCGCTGGCCGTTCACCGCCGCGAGGGCCGAGTCGATGATCTTCAGCGCCTTGGTGGCGCCGTCCGCAGTGGATACGTCGATGGTGTTCACCGCCTTGAGAGACGATGCTGCAGTGGTGGAAGCCAAAACCGACGCACCGGTGATGGCGTAGCCCTTGTCGGACGCGAACTCCAGCGTACCGCGAGAAACTGCGGCGCCCCCAGCCGCTGCGGCAGCGAATGCAGCGCCAAAAGTCGGCGTGGTCGTTGCTTCAGCATTTTGTGCCGCAAGCGTGATACCGACCGTAGCGCTGTTGTTCGTCAGGTTGATGTCGGCGCCAGCCTCGTTGGTGAGGACGATGCCATCCGCTGCTGCATTGAGCTTAGCGGTGACCCCCGTCTGCGAAGACGCATCGTTGAACGCCTTGACCGCTTCGGCCAGGCCGGCAGCCGTGTTGCCAGACACGTTGAACGTGACGTTCGCAGCAGTGGAGTTGTCTCCTTTCACGGCCAGAGACACGGCACCTGTGGCGGCAAACTTGAGTTCCGACACGTTGCGCGCAGATGCAGTCACACCGGTGGCATCGGACAGCGCATTGATAGCGGCAGCAGCGGTAGCTGCAGTATCGGTGGCGCTCAGCGTCGCCGTCTTGGTCTGCAGGCCTGCGATCACCACCGTGCCCGTCAAGGCAGTAGCTGTCGCCGCAGCCTCCACCAGCTTGCTGTTGTTGATCTGCGCACCATAGGTGGTGGTGCGGAAGTTGCCCGTGGTGGCCGTGATGGTCTGGTTGGCATTGGCGCCCACCTGGAAGGTGGCCGAGCCAAAGGAGCCATCGAGCAGCTTCTGGCCGTTGAACTCGGTGGTCACGGAGATGCGGTCCAGCTCCGACAGCAGCTGGCCCACCTCGGCCTGGATGGCCTTGCGGTCGCTGGCCGAGTTGGTGGCATTGGCCGACTGCACCGAGAGTTCGCGCACGCGCTGCAGGATGTCGCCCGAGGCCTTGAGCGCGCCTTCGGCCGTCTGCGCCATCGAGATGCCGTCGTTGGCATTGCGCACCGCCTGGTTCAGGCCGCGGATCTGGCTGGTGAAGCGTTCGGAGATGGCCAGGCCCGCGGCGTCGTCCTTGGCGCTGTTGATGCGCAGGCCCGAAGACAGGCGCTGGATGGAGGTGTTGAGCGACCCCTGGCTCACGCCCAGGTTGCGCTGGGCGGTCAGCGAGGCGACGTTGGTATTGATGGTGGATGCCATTGCTACTCTCCTGAAGGAACTGTCATGTATATGGCGTTGCCGCCAACTGGGCCCAGAACCATCTGGCCTCAGGGTTCACAGTGCCCGACCGGGCGGCCTGTTGAACAGCGGTCCGTCACTTCTTGTTTCAAACGGCCCGTTGAATGTGTTTTCGGGTTGTGGCTGGAAAACTTTAGGGGCCTTGAGGCACAAATCCGCAGATTGGCTGGTTTTTGCGCCACTTATCCAGCCAACAGGCCGATGGCGGCTCACCACAATCTGCTCATCGTTCCCGCACCGTCGGCCGCAGGGGGCAACGCTTGAGCCGGCACGAATCTTTGTACCCAGCCACGCAGGAGTTCCGCCATGGCATCCACCATCAATACCAACGTCGCCTCGCTGACCGCCCAGCGCAACCTGGGCGTGAGCCAGGGGTCGCTCAACACCTCCATCCAGCGCCTGTCTTCGGGCCTGCGCATCAACAGCGCCAAGGACGACGCCGCGGGCCTGGCCATCTCCGAACGCTTCACCAGCCAGATCCGCGGCCTGAACCAGGCGGCACGCAATGCCAACGACGGCATTTCGCTGTCGCAGGTGGCGGAAAGCGCCTTGGCGGGCGCGGGTAACATCCTGCAGCGCGTGCGCGAACTCTCGGTGCAGTCGGCCAATGCCACCAACTCGGCCAGCGACCGCAAGGCCATCCAGGCCGAGGTGGGCCAGCTGCTGTCGGAGCTGGACCGCTTGGCTGTGACCACCGAGTTCAACGGCCAGAAGCTGCTCGATGGCTCCTTTGGCTCGGCCACCTTCCAGGTGGGCGCCAATGCCAACCAGACCATCACGGCCACCACGGGCAACTTCCGCACCGCTACCTATGGTGCTCAGCTCAAGCAATCGGCACCGGTGACGGTCACCGCCACGGCGGCGCCCACCGCACTCACGGGCACGTTCGACGTGGCCGGACTGCAGTCCAAAACCGTGACCTTGACGCCCACGGACACCATGGCGACCGCCACCGCCAAAATCAATGCGCTGTCGGAAGCCACGGGCGTCACCGCCAGCGCGCGCAACCAGGTCCAGCTGAACAACTTCGCGGCCAGCGGCTCCTACTCCCTGGCCGTCAAGGGGGACAACACCACCGCCGCCAACGTGACCTTCAGCGTAAGCGCCGCTGGCGCCACCGCAGCGGGCCTTGCGGAAAGCATCAAGGCGTTCAATGACGTTTCGTCCCAGACGGGCATCACCGCCAAGCTCAATGCCAACGGAGATGGCGTGATCCTGATCAATGAATCAGGCGCCGACATCCAGATCCAGAACAATTCCGCGGCAGGCAACACCATTTCCTTGGGCGCCTACGATGCAGCGGTGTCCGCCACCTCAGGCACCCCGACCTTCGTGGTTGGCGTGGCAGCCGCCCCCGCCGGGGGCTATGCCACGGCGCGCGGCTACCTGGAAATGAATTCCGACAAGGGGTTCTCCATCGGCAACATCACGGGCACCCCTCCGGTCACGGCCACGCCCTCCACGCTCAACTCCGTCAACACCATCGACGTATCCACCGCGGACGGCGCCACCAAGGCGCTGAAGATCATCGATTCGGCCCTGGCCGCCGTGAACGGCCAGCGCGCCAGCTTCGGCGCCCTGCAGGCACGCTTCGAGACCACCATCGCGAACCTGAACACCTCCTCGGAGAACATGTCCGCCTCGCGCAGCCGCATCCAGGACGCGGACTTCGCGGCCGAGACCGCCAACCTGTCGCGCACCCAGATCCTGCAGCAGGCCGGCACCGCCATGGTGGCCCAGGCCAACCAGATTCCGCAGGGCGTGCTGTCGCTGCTCAAGGGTTGAGTTGCGCCCCTGGGCAGGCGCCTGGCCAGGCGCTTTTCGATACGAACCCCGCCGCGTCGCCGAAAGCTGCCGCCCACGGGGCCCCATTTCATTTTTGCCGCGACAATCCGATACAAACTCTAGGCTTCCCACCCGCACGCGGTGCCTGCACCGCTCCCCTTGCTCCCAGAATTCCCCAGCATGTTCGTCATCCTCGGCTACCTCGTCACCTTCGGATGCGTCTTCGGCGTGTTCATCGCCCATGGCGGCAACATCAAGGTGGTGCTGGAGGCGCTGCCCTTTGAAATGATCACCATCGGCGGCGCCGCCGCGGGCGCCTTCGTGGTGAACAACCAGCCCAAGGTGCTCAAGGCCACCATGGCCATGCTGCCGCAGGTGCTCAAGGGCAACAAATACACCAAGGCGCGCTACATGGAGCTGCTGGCCATGCTCTACGAGATCCTGCAGAAGGCGCGCAAGGAGGGCCTGATGGCCATCGAGGCGGACGTGGAGTCGCCCCAGGACTCGGAGATCTTCAAGAAATTCCCCACCGTGGGCACGGACCACCATGTGCTGGAGTTCACCACCGACTACCTGCGCATGATGGTCTCGGGCAACCTGAACGCCCACGAGATCGAGGCGCTGATGGACAGCGAGATCGACACCCACCATCAGGAGGCTCACGCCCCCGTGGCGGCCCTCACGCGGCTGGCCGGCGCGCTGCCGGCCTTCGGTATCGTGGCGGCGGTGCTGGGGGTGGTGAACACCATGGGCTCGGTGGGGCAGCCGCCGGCGGTGCTGGGGGGCATGATCGCCTCGGCCCTGGTGGGCACCTTCCTGGGCATCTTGCTGGCCTATGGCTTGGTGGAGCCGCTGGCCGGCCTGCTGGAGCAGAAGGCCGAGGATGCGGGCAAGGAGTTCGCCTGCATCAAGTCCACGCTGCTGGCCAGCATGCAGGGATACAACCCGTCCACGGCCATCGAATTCGGCCGCAAGGTCTTGTTCTCGGGCGACCGGCCGAGCTTTTCCGAGCTCGAAAGCCACGTCAAGGGCAAGAAGTAACAGCCCGGGCAGGCGACCATGGCCGAGAAGAAGCTCCAGCCGATCATCATCAAGCGCATCAAGAAGGGCGGCCACGCGGCCCATGGCGGCGCCTGGAAGATCGCCTACGCCGACTTCGTGACGGCCATGATGGCCTTCTTCCTGCTGATGTGGCTGCTGGGCTCCACGGCCAAGGGCGAGCTGCAGGGCATTGCGGCGTATTTCGCCTCGCCGCTGAAGGTCGCGATGCAGGGGGGCGACGGCTCGGGCAACAGCTCCAGCGTGATTCCAGGCGGCGGCAACGATCTGTCCAAGGTGCATGGCCAGGTGCGCCGCTCCGACTCCGAGAGCAACACCAATCCGCGCAGCATCGACACGGTGCGCGCCGAGCGCGCGCGCCTGGACGCGCAGCGCATCAAGGCGCTGCAGTCCAAGATCGACGCCATGATCACCGAGAACCCGCGCCTGAACGAGTACCGCTCGCAGATCCGCATCGACGTGACGCCCGACGGGCTGCAGATACAGATCGTGGACGACCAGAACCGCCCCATGTTCGACAGCGGCAGCGCGCTGGTCAAACCCTACATGCGCGACATCCTGCGCGAGATCGGCGCGGCCCTGGGGGGCGTGGAGAACCGCATCAGCCTGGCGGGCCACACCGACGCCGCGCCCTACGGCAATGGCGACCGCGGCTACAGCAACTGGGAGCTGTCGGCCGACCGCGCGAACGCATCGCGCCGCGAGCTGGTGGCCGCCGGCATGCCCG
Source organism: Alicycliphilus sp. T452 (assembly GCF_054512775.1). Taxonomy (NCBI): domain Bacteria; kingdom Pseudomonadati; phylum Pseudomonadota; class Betaproteobacteria; order Burkholderiales; family Comamonadaceae; genus Alicycliphilus; species Alicycliphilus sp. T452. The sequence goes on along the minus strand of NZ_JBTNEH010000003.1, from coordinate 262,670 downwards.
ACGCCAGGCTGGGCCGCGTGGTGGGCCTGGCGGCAAGCGATCTGCTGGAGCCGGACAACCCGCGCGCGCCGGTGAACCGCCGCATCACCATCACCGTACTGACGCACGAGGCCGAGGAACGGCTCATGGGAAAGAGGAATATTGCATTCCCCTTGCCCCCGGCCGAGGCCGAAAAACAGGACAATCCGACGCCGCCCCCAAAAAATAAGTAACAATGTGTCGCATTGCTGGCAATTTTCCAACCATAGCCTTCCCCACTTGCACCGAAAGGGTCCTTCGTGTCCTCCGCCCTTCGCTTTCTGATCGTTGACGACTTCTCCACCATGCGGCGCATCGTCCGCAACCTGCTCAAGGAAAGCGGCTACACCGAGGCCGACGAGGCCGAGGATGGCGTGGTGGCGCTGAACAAGCTGCGCAACGGCAAGTTCGACTTCGTGGTCTCGGACATCAACATGCCCAACATGAACGGCTTTCAGCTGCTGACCGAGATCAAGAAGGACGACACCCTCAAGCACCTGCCGGTACTCATGGTGACGGCCGAGGCGCGCAAAGAAGACATCGTGGCCGCGGCCCAGGGCGGCGCGGCCGGCTACATCGTCAAGCCCTTCACCAAGGCCACGCTTGAGGAGAAGGTGTCGTTGATCCTGAAAAAAATGGGGCTGTGAGCATGCAGGCAGAGGACCAGGATGCGGTCGCGCCCGGCGCGGCGGGCCCTATTCACAACCAGATCGGCCAGCTCACGCGCCAGCTGCACAACGCACTCACCGAGCTGGGCTACGCCGACCAGCTGCGCGGCAGCATGGGCGAGCTGCCCGACGCGCAAAGCCGCCTGTCCTACATCGCGCGGCTGACGGGCGAGGCGGCCGAGAAGGTGCTCTCACGCGTGGAGCAGGCCAAGGCCCAGCACGATTACATTGCCAGCGAGACGCGCCGCATGGTCAACTCCCTGGTGGCGGACCCGGTGGCCGCCGTGGCCAAGGGCGAGATCTACAACTTCCTGGGCGACGTGGAGCGCGTGACCCGGGAGGCCGACACGCACCTGACCGAGATCATGATGGCGCAGGACTTCCACGACCTCACCGGCCAGGTGATCGCGCGCGTGGTGAACCTGGCCTCCACCATCGAGCAGCAGCTCGTGCAGCTGCTGATACAGACCGCGCCGCAGCAGGCGGCCCCGCAGCCGCCTGCCGCGCCGCGCCGCGAGCACCTGCAGGGACCCGTGGTCAACCCGGAATCGACGCCCGACGTGGTGACCAGCCAGTCGCAGGTGGACGACCTGCTGGCCAGCCTGGGTTTCTGAAAGCCGTGGCCCCCTCGTCCCTGCCCTTCCCGGGGAGAGGGGGGATGAAGGGCTTGCTCCCCCGCTCCGAATAGCGCCGCCCCAGCCCCTTTATTCGGGCTTTCGCTTTTCCGCCGGCTCCCGACAATGGCCTGACCCTGACGTCATGCCGCCATGAGTTCGAGCCAAGACAAAAACCTCCCCGCCACCGAGCGCAAGCTGCAGAAGGCCCGCAGCGACGGCCAGGCCGCGCGCTCGCGGGATTTGTCGCACCTGGCCATCCTGGGAACGGGGGCGCTGGCGCTGCTGGTGCTGACGCCCTGGTTCATGGAATACCTGCAGCGCGCACTGCGCCAGCAGCTGGTGTTCAACGCCGCCACCGTACAGATGCCCGGCGAGATGCTGGCGCGCCTGCGGACCATGGCCGGCGTGGGCCTGCTGGCCAGCGCCTCGTTCGCGCTGCTGACGGGCGGGGCCGCGCTGCTGAGCGCCATCGGCGCGGGCGGCTGGATCTTCAGCTTCAAGCCCATCACGCCGCAGTTCAACCGGCTCAACCCGCTGTCGGGCTTGGCCAACCTGTTTTCGAAGCAGCAGCTGGCCAACGTGGCCAAGATGGTGCTGATGACGGGCATCCTCACGGCGGTGGCCTGGAACTTCATGGGCCGCAGCGTCGAGCAGATGGCCGTGCTGGTGCTGCAGCCATCGCCTCTGTCGCTGCGCCACGCGGGGCAGTGGATCGTCTCGGGCATGAGCCTGCTGCTGCTGGTGGTCTTCCTGTTCGCCGTGATCGACGTGCCGCTGCAGGCGTTCTTCTTCAAGTCGCGCCTGAAGATGAGCCACGAGGAAGTCAAGCAGGAGCACAAGGAGTCGGACGGCAACCCGCAGATCAAGGGCCGCCAGCGCCAGCGCGCGCGCGAGATCGCCGACGGCGCCAGCATCGCCGCGGTCCCGAAGGCCGACTTCGTGGTCATGAACCCCACCCACTACGCCGTGGCCCTGAAGTACGACGAGGCCAGCATGGGCGCCCCCCAGGTGATCTCCAAGGGCACGGACCTGCTGGCCTTCAGGATCCGGGAACTGGCCCAGCAGCACGGCGTGCCGGTGCTGCAATCGCCCATGCTGGCGCGCGCGCTGTATGCCCACGCCGAACTGGAGCAGCCCATCCCCGCCCAGCTCTACACCGCGGTGGCCCAGGTGCTGGCCTATGTGTACCGCCTGAAGGCCGCGCTGCGCGGGGAGGGCCGCATGCCCGATGCCCAGCCCGTGCCCGACGCGCACATCCCCCCCGAACTCGACCCGCACCACAAGCCGGCCGCTGCCACTGCCACAGCTAACGAATGACCACGCCCTCTTCACTCCATGCCATGAGGCAATGGGCCGGCGCCCATGGCTCTGCCCTGCAGGGGCTGTCGGCCCCGCTGCTGGTGGTGGCCATCCTGGGACTGATGGTGCTGCCCATCCCCGCCTGGCTGCTCGACACGTTCTTCACGCTCAACATCGCCGTGGCGCTGATGGTGATGATGGTGGCCGCCTACATGGTCAGGCCGCTCGATTTCGCGGCCTTCCCCTCGGTGCTGCTGCTCACCACCTTGATGCGCCTGTCGCTCAACGTGGCCTCCACGCGCGTGGTGCTGCTGGAAGGGCACACCGGCCCGGGCGCGGCGGGCGCGGTGATCGAGGCCTTCGGCCACTTCCTGATCGGCGGCAACTTCGCCGTGGGCCTGATCGTGTTCGCCATTCTGGTGGTCATCAACTTCGTGGTGGTGACCAAGGGCGCCGAGCGCATCGCCGAGGTGTCGGCGCGCTTCACGCTGGACGCCATGCCCGGCAAGCAGATGGCCGTGGACGCGGACCTGAACGCCGGACTGATCGACGAGAAGGAGGCCAAGCGCCGCCGCGCCGAGGTGCAGGAGGAGGCCAACTTCTTCGGCTCCATGGACGGCGCGAGCAAGTTCGTGCGCGGCGACGCCATCGCCGGCATCCTGATCCTGATCATCAACATCGTGGGCGGCTTCGCCATCGGCATGCTGTCGCACGGCCTGTCGGCCGGCGACGCGGCCAACAGCTACATCCTGCTGGCCGTGGGCGACGCCCTCGTGGCGCAGATCCCGGGCCTCTTGATCTCGGTGGCCGCGGCCATGGTGATCTCGCGCGTGGGCAAGGACTCGGACATGGGGCGCCAGATCGTGCAGCAGCTGTTCATGTCGCCGCGCGTGCTGGGCATGGCGGGCGCCATTTTGGTGCTGCTGGGCCTGATACCGGGCATGCCGCACGCGGTGTTCCTGGTCATGGGCAGCAGCCTGGGCTGGGCCGCCTGGCTGCTGCTGCAGCGCCAGAGGCAGGCGGCCGTGGAGCCCGAGGCGCCGCCCGCCCCCGTGGGCGATGGCGAGGCCAGCTGGGACGACCTGCAGCCCGTGGACCTGCTGGGCCTGGAGCTGGGCTACCGCCTGATCGCGCTGGTGGACAAGAACCGCCAGGGCGACCTGCTCACGCGCATCAAGGGCGTGCGCCGCAAGTTCGCGCAGGAGGTGGGCTTCCTTCCGCCGGCCGTGCACGTGCGCGACAACCTGGAGCTCAAGCCGAGCAGCTACCGCGTGCTGCTGCGCGGCGTGGTGGTGGGCGAGGGCGAGGCGCATCCCGGCATGTTCCTGGCCATCAACCCCGGCGGCATCTCCACCCCGCTGATCGGCACGCCGACGACCGACCCGGCCTTCGGCCTGCCCGCGCACTGGATCGACGCGGGCCAGAAGGAAGCGGCACAAATGGCGGGCTTTACCGTGGTTGATTCGGAAACCGTGATGGCGACCCATTTGTCACACTTGATGCAAGTGCACGCCGCCAAGCTCCTCTCCCGCTCCGAGACGCAACAGCTCGTCGAGCATGTGAGCCGGCTGGCACCCAAACTGATCGAGGAAGTCGTACCCAAGATGGTCTCCATCACCACATTCCAGAAGGTGCTGCAGCTGCTGCTGGAGGAGTCCGTGCACATCCGCGACATCCGCACCATCATCGAGACGCTGGCCGAGCACGCCGGCAGCACGCAGGACCCGGCCGAGCTGGCGCGGCGCGTGCGCATCGCGCTCTCGCCGGCCATCGTGCAGCAGATCTACGGCCCCACGCGCGAGCTCAGCGTCATCGCCATCGAGCCCGGCCTGGAGCGCCTGCTGGTGCAGGCCCTCTCCAACGCCAATGGCCCGGCGCTGGACCCCGGCGTGGCCGACCTGCTCACGCGCAAGGCCGCCGAGGTGGCGCTCAAGCAGGAGGAGCTGGGCATGCCCGCCTGCCTGCTGGTGCCCGACGCCATCCGCGGCGCCATCGCGCGCCTGGTGCGCCGCGTGGCGCCGCGCCTGCAGGTTCTGGCGCACAGCGAGATCCCTGAAACCCACACCATCCGCATCGGCCCCATCCTCCAAGGCGCATCGTCATGAACATCAAACGCTTTACCGCCCCCACAGCCCGCGAGGCCCTGGCCAAGGCGCGCATGGCCTTCGGCGAGGGCACGCTGATCCTGTCCAACCGCCCCACGGCCGATGGCGTGGAGGTGATGGCCACGGCCGAGGAGAGCCTGTCGAGCAGCCTGCATGGCGGCGCGGAGCCCGCGCCCAGCCGCCTGCAGGAGCGCGCCGACGACCTGGCCGCGAGCCAGCCCATGCGCGCGCAGAAGGACCTGCCCCGCCCCGCGCCCGGTGCGGCGCAGCCCGGCACGGAGGCCCGCAGCACGGTCGCCAAGGACACGGAGCAGCTGGCCATGAGCACGCTGTCGTTCCAGGACTATGTGCGCGAGCGCATGCTGCGCCGCCGCCACGAGGCCCTGCACGGCGCGGGCGCCGCGCCCTTGGCGCCATCGAGCGAGCGCGCGGCCCTGGAACGCCATGCAGCACCGGAACTGCCCGCGCAGCCGCCCGCGAGCCCCCCCGTGGCGCGCCACAACCCGCTGCGCACGATGCACGCCGCCCTGGGGGCCGAGCAGCTCACGCCGCGCCGCGGCGAGGCGCCCGCCCCTGCGGCCAGCGCCGCTCCCACGCTGGCCGCGGGACTGGGACAGCAGAGCCTGATGAAGGAGCTGCAGTCCATGAAGGACCTGATCGAGGACCGCTTCAACACCCTGGCCTGGCTGGGCCAGGCGCGCCAGAACCCGATCCAGTCCAACCTGATGCTCAAGCTCATCCGCGCGGGCTACTCGCCGGCGCTCTCGCGCGCCGTGCTGGAGCACCTGCCCGAGCAGCTGGGCGCGCAGGATGCGGTGCGCTGGCTCATGGACGTGCTCGAACGCAACCTGCACACCGACGCGCAGGCGCTGCCGCTGTACGAGGAAGGCGGCATCTACGCCATGGTGGGCGCCACCGGCGTGGGCAAGACCACCACCACGGCCAAGCTGGCCGCGCTGTGCGCGCGCATCCACGGCCCGGCCAGCGTGGGCCTGATCACGCTGGACACCTACCGCGTGGGCGCGCACGAGCAGTTGCGCTCCTACGGCCGCATGCTGGGCGTGGTGGCGCACCTGGCGCACGACCGCGCGGCCCTGCAGGACCTGCTGGGCCTGCTGGCAGGCAAGAAGATGGTGCTCATCGACACCACGGGCGTGGCCCCGCGCGACCCGCGCAGGCGCGAGCTGCTCGACGTGCTCGACCTGCCCGGCGTGCACCGCCTGCTGGTGCTCAACGCCAGCAGCCACGGCGACACGCTGGACGACGTGCTCACCGGCTTCAAGACCGGCGGCTCGCAGCAGGCCATCCTGTCCAAGGTGGACGAGGCCGTGAAGCTCGGCCCGGCCCTGGACGCGCTGATCCGCCACCAGCTGGTGCTGCGCGGCGTGACCAACGGCCAGCGCGTGCCCGAGGACTGGGAGGCCGCCGATGCGCACAAGCTCGTGCGCACCTCCATGCGCACCAACGTGAAGTCGGCCTTCGACCCCAAGGTCAGCGAACTCAACTTCTTCTTCTCGCCGGCCACCGAGGCAGCCCACGAACAAGGACTGGCCGATGTTGCTTGACACCGCCCTGCACCAGGCCACGGGCCTGCACAGCCTCACCCCGCAGAGCGACCTGCGCCTGCTGGCCGTGCTGAGCCAGCCCGACGGCGGCCCCTGGCTGGAGATGCTGTGGCAGCTGTGCGCGCACCTGCAGCGCCTGGGCTACCCCGTGGTGGTGCTGGACGGCACCGCGCGAGAAGAGCCGCACGCCCCCGGGCTCGCGCAGCTGCTGAGCCCCGCGCCCTGGCCCGGCGCCGAGGCGCTGGACACGGCGGCCGCCGGCACCTCGCTGGCCGTGCTGCCTGCCGCCCACGGCCTGGCATGGCTGGCGGGCCAGGCCCGGAGCGAAGGCACGGCCGCGCTGCGGCGCCTGCACCCCCTGTTCCGCGCCTATGCGCTCGTGGTGCTGCATGCGCCGCCCGAGCGGCTCGCGCCGCTCCTGCACGGCAGCGCCAGCATGCCGCTGATCATGACCGGCCCCGGCACGCAGGGCATGGTGCGCTGCTACCGCCAGCTCAAGCACATGGCGCTGCACGCGGGCGTGCGCTGCACCGTGGCCGCCATCGTGCCGCCGGGCGTCGCCCCGCAGCAGCAGCAGACCGCCCAGACCCTTGCGACCCTGCAGCGCAGCGCCCACAAGCACCTGGGCCTGCCCATCCACACCACCACGGTGACCGCAGCGCGCGCACAGGACATCCAGCGCCTGGCCCTGCAACTGTTGGAAAATGCCGGCACCCTGGACGCCGCCCTGCCCCTGCTACCCACGCAAGGCTGCGCCATCCATTCCCCCCTGGACCGGAGCCACTGACCCCTATGTACACAGCGAAAGGCCAGCTCGACCGGGACGCGCTGTTTCACCAGCACCTGCCCCTGGTGCGGCGCATCGCGCACCACATGATCGCCAAGCTCCCGCCCAACGTGGAGCTCGATGACCTGATCCAGGTCGGCATGATCGGCCTGACCGACGCACTCTCGCGCTACGAGGCGGCCCAGGGCGTGCAGTTCGAGACCTTCGCCAGCCAGCGCATCCGCGGCGCCATGCTCGACGAGCTGCGCGAGGGCGACTGGATGAGCCGCGGCGCGCGCAAGAGCCAGAAGGAGATCGAGCAGGCCCTGCGCCGCGTGGAGCAGCGCCTGGGCCGCAGCCCCATGGAGTCCGAGATCGCCGCCGAGCTGGGCATGGACCTGGCGGACTACCAGACCCTGCTGGGCAAGGTGCGCGGCACGCAGCTGGTGTACCTGGAGGACATGAGCGGCAGCGACGAGGGCGAGGAAGGCTTCCTGGACCGCCACGTGGCCGACGAGGGCGCCGACCCCATGGCCGTGCTGCGCGACCAGCGCCTGCGCACCTCGCTGGTGGCGGCCATCAAGCAGCTACCCGAGCGCGAGCAGCACATCATGGGCATGTACTACGAGCACGACATGAACCTGAAGGAAATCGCCGCCGTGCTGGGCGTGACCGAGTCGCGCGTGTGCCAGCTGCACAGCCAGGCGATCGCGCGGCTGCGGACCAAGATGCGGGGACATTGAGTCTTTTCTGCCCCCGGCGCCCTGTGGTCTTGCGGGGGTAGCTATCTTTTTTGAACCTTACCCCAGCGCCCGGTAGATCCGCGCCGCGCCCTGCGGCGCCATGGAAGGCCCATAGGTCACCCCCTGCGCCGGCGGCAGCAGGGACGCCGCCTGCTGCTCGGTCAGCGCCAGCACGCGCGCCAGCTGGTCACGCACCAGGGTCAGCCGCCGGGCGATGGCCTGCACGCGTTCCGCCGCGCCCTGCTGCACGCTCGGGCCCAGGGCCTGCGCGAGGGTGGCTGCCGCCTGGCGCAGCTGCGCGGCGGTTTGTTCGAGGGTGTGAGGATCGGAGGACAGCAGCGCAGCCTGCATGTCCTGCAGCTGCGCTTCGATGGAGGAGAGGGTGTCGTCGAGCGGCATGGGGCGAATCTATGGACGTCCGCCCCGGACGGCAGTCAGCCGCGGGAACGGGACAGGGTTTCGTAGGCGTTGGCCAGCAGCTTGTCGGCCACGGCCTCGGCATCGACCTCGAAGCTGCCGTTGTCGATGGCCGTCTTGATGGCCTTGACCTTGCCCGCGTCGAAGTCGGCCGTGCTGCGGCCGGCCTCCACGCCGCGCGCCGTGGCGGACAGCGTGACGGGCACGCCCGCGGCGGCGCGCGATGCGCTCTGGCTCGCTGCCTCGGCGGCGGGCGCGGGCGCAGCCGCCTTGGCCTGCTGCCGGGCGGCAGCGGCCTGCGACAAGGTGCTCGCAATATCCGGGTTGTTTCCAATCTTCATCGCACTCTCCACCACCCCTGTGAGATGTGGGGCCAGTAGCCATGTTTTCGGCCGGCAGGGAGCAGACTTTAGCGCTTTATGGGGCCAAAGCTTTCACAAAGCAGCCTCCACTGTCCCATCCTCAAGCACAATACCAGCAACGATACGCCCATTAGCCATGCGGACGCGCACATTCTGCCCCTGTGCACCGGCGCTCATGGCCTGGCCCGACGATGTCACCGCATAGCCCGGCCCCTGCACCACCACGCGCACGGGGGAGCCCGCCTTGAACAGGTCGGGCGCGCGCACCATGTTCTGGCGCAGCGCCTGCCCCGCGGCCAGCGGCCGCGTGGCGACCAGCCCCACCCAGGCCTGGGGGTTGGCCACGATGGCGGCGGGCTCCGCCGCCCAGTCCACCTCGGCCTCGACCGCGTCGGCCTCGCTCAGCACCGCGCCGCTGGCCACGTTGCCCGCCAGCACCCAGGCGGGCCCGAAGGCCTTGACGGTGATGGGCAGGAACACGTTCCAGCGCGTGGGCCCGTCCACGCAGCGCAGGCCCAGGCGCGTGCGGCCCCACAGGCGCGCGCCCGCGGGCAGGTAGGGCTCGACGCGGGCGCAGGCGGCAAGCCGCAGGCGCGGATCGAGCTGGCCCACGCTCACCTCCATGCGCAGCGGCAGCGCGCCGCCCTGGGCCTGCGCCAGCGCGTCGCCCAGCCAGCGCTGGCCGATGGCGGAGAGTTCCTGCCCGGCCGCGTCCTGCGCGCGCGCCGCGGGCGCCAGGGCGGCGGCGAGCGCCAGCGCCGCCCAGAGCAGGCGGCGCGCGCGGGCGGCACGGGATGGGCGGGACGGGGAATGCGGCATGGCTTCGGCTCCGGCTTGCATGAACAGGCACTGTAGGCCGCCGCCCCCCCGCCGGAAGCGCCGAACAGCGGGCCAATGCCCGCGCTCTTCGCGCTTTCGCAAAAGCGGGCGGTTTCCATAATCGACGCACGCCGCAAAGCCTCCGCGCCGCGGCCCCCGACCACTTCACCCCCGAGGAACCATGCTCGACAAGATGACCCAGCGGCTGGACTTTCACGGCAACGCGCTGCTGCTGCGTTCCGAGCGCCAGCGCACCATCGCGAGCAACATCGCCAACGCCGACACGCCCGGCTACGTGGCGCGCGACTTCCAGTTCGCCGACGCCATGCGCGCCGCCACCGAAGCCCAGGCGCCCGGCGCCATGCGCCAGCAGGGCGTGAGCGACCCGCGCCACATCCCGCTGCCGGCCGCCGGCACCGGCCAGTCGGGCGGCGCGCTGGGCTATGCGCTGCAGACCCAGCCCAGCCTGGACAACAACAGCGTGGACATGGACCGCGAGCGCGCCGCCTTCGTGGACAACGCCGTGCGCTACGAGGCCACGCTGCGCTTCATCAACAGCGGCGCCAAGACCATGCTCAGCGCCATCCAGGGACAGTAAGGAGCCAACGCCCATGTCGATGTTCTCGATCTTCAACGTCTCGGGCAGCGCCATCAGCGCGCAGTCGCAGCGGCTGAACGTCGTGGCCAGCAACCTGGCCAACGTGGACGCCGTGGCCGGCCCCGACGGCCAGGCCTACAAGGCGCGCCAGGTGGTGTTCCAGACCACGCCCATGGGCGCGGACAGCTCGGCCGGCGTGCGCGTCTCGACCATCCAGGAAAGCGACGTGCCCGGCCGGCGCGTGCACGACCCGTCCAACCCGATGGCCGATGCCGAGGGCTACGTCACCCATTCCAACGTGAACGCGGTGGAGGAGATGGTCAACATGATCTCCGCCTCGCGCTCGTACCAGAACAACGTCGAGGTCATGAACACGGCCAAGACGCTGCTGCTCAAGACCCTGCAGATGGGGCAATAAAGGAGTTTTCCGCCATGTCCATCACCGCCATCGACACCAGCGCGCTCGACGCGGGCGCCACCACCACGTCCAAGACCCGCGATTCGTCCACCGATCCGGGCGCGATGCAGGACCGCTTCCTCAAGCTGCTCGTCGCGCAGCTCAACAACCAGGATCCCATGAACCCCATGGACAACGCGCAGATGACGACGCAGATGGCGCAGATCAACACGGTGACGGGCATCCAGCAGCTCAACCTCACCATGCAGACCATGGCCGAGCAGTTCTCCGCCATGCAGACGCTGCAGGGCACGCAGATGATCGGCCGCTCGGTGCTGGCCCAGGGCAACAAGCTGGCCTACGGCGACGACGGCACGGCCACGGGCGCGTTCGACCTGGCGGGTGCCGCCACCTCGGTCAAGGTGGAGGTGGTCACGCCCGGCGGCCAGGTGGTGGACACCGTGGACATGGGCGCGCTGGACAAGGGCCGCCAGAACTTCACCTGGGACGCGAGCCAGTACACCGGCAACAAGAGCGACCTGACGTTCCGCGTCGCCGCCACGAACAAGGACGGCGCCGTCGCCAGCACCACCCTCATGCAGTCCAAGGTGACGGGCACGGGCACGGATGCGGGCGCGCTCACGCTCACGCTCGACAACGGCAGCACCGTCAAGTACTCCAGCATCAGCGCCGTGCTCTGAACGGCGCCGCCCCCATCCACCGACAAGGAGAAAACCATGGCTTTCCAGCAGGGCCTCTCGGGCCTGAACGCCGCCAGCAAGAACCTGGACGTGATCGGCCACAACATCGCGAACTCGAGCACCGTGGGCTTCAAGGCGTCGCGCACCGAATTCGCCGAGATGGTGGCCACCGCCATCGGCACGGCCAGCACCGGCAACGCGGGCATCGGCGTGCAGGTGGACGACATCGCCCAGCAGTTCACGCAGGGCAACATCACCGTCACCGGCAACAACATGGACGTGGCCATCAACGGCAACGGCTTCTTCAAGATCCAGCAGCCCGACGGCAGCTACGCCTACACGCGCGCGGGCAACTTCAAGCTCGACAACCAGGGCAACGTCGTCACCAACAACAACGGCAAGGTGCTGGGCTACCCCGTCGATCCCGACACGGGCCTGCGCACCTCCAGCACGCCGCAGCCCCTGGTATTCCCGACGGGCGCGCCGATACCGGCCAAGCAGACCACGACCATCAAGGCCTCGTTCAACCTCGACGCGCGCGCGCCCGACGCGGCCGGCAACCCCTCCGCCACGCCTCCCGTGGCCGCCACGCCGCGCTCGACCTACGGCACGTCGATCAACGTGTACGACAGCCAGGGCGTGGCCACCACCGTGAATCTGTATTTCCAGAAGACCGGGACGGCCAACACCTGGGACGTGTACACCCAGCTCGACGACCCCACGGCCTCGCCGCCCGTGGTGGCCACGCCGATCGGCCAGATCACGTTCGACAACAACGGCAAGATCGTCGGCCCCGCGGCCACGCCGCCGGCCACGGGCTTCCAGATGCCCGTGACCATCACGCCGCCCACGCCGAACCCCAACAACCTGCCCGCCTACACCATGCAGATCGACCTCGGCGGCGTGACCCAGTTCGGCACGAAGTTCGCGGTGTCGGAGCTCACGCAGGACGGCTACACCGCCGGCCAGCTCACGGGCATCAACATCGGCAACGACGGCACGATCATGACGGGCTACTCCAACGGCGTGACCCGCGCCGAGGGACAGATCGCGCTCGCGAGCTTCCGCAACACGCAGGGCCTGGCCGACATCGGCAACAACCTCTGGGTCGAGACCTCCGCGTCGGGCCAGCCCACCATGGGAGCGCCCACGGACGGCGCCTTCGGCTCGCTGCGCTCGGGCGCGCTGGAGGACTCCAACGTGGACCTGACGGCCGAGCTCGTGAACATGATGACCGCCCAGCGCGCCTACCAGGCCAACGCGCAGACGATCAAGACGCAGGACCAGATCATGTCCACCCTGGTGAACCTGCGCTGACGCCTGAACGGGAGACCACGCCATGGACCGCCTCATCTACACCTCCATGACCGGCGCCAGCGCCGCCGCGCACCGGCAGGCGGTGCTGTCCAACAACCTGGCCAACGTCTCCACCCACGGTTTCCGCGCCGAGATGTCCAACTTCCGCTCGGTGCCGCTGCAGGGCAGCGGATCGACCACGCGCGTGTTCGCGCTGGAGGCGACATCGGGCCACGTGGAGACCCCCGGCCCGGTGCAGCACACGGGCCGCAACCTGGACGCCATGGCCGCGGGCAACGCCTGGTTCGCCGTGCAGGGCCTGGACGGCACCGAGGCCTATACACGCGCCGGCAGCTTCGAGACCACGACCGAGGGCCAGCTGGTCACGCCCACCGGCCTGCCCGTGCTCTCGGACGGCGGCGCGCCCATCACGGCGCCGCAGGGCGCCGAGCTGACCCTGGGCGCGGACGGCACCGTCACCGCGCGCGTGCCCGGCCAGCAGCCCCAGACCCTTGGACGCCTGAAACTCGCCACGCCCGCGCAGGACGACCCGCTCAAGCGCGGCGACGACGGGCTGTTCCGCACCGCCTCGGGCGAGCCCATGGCCAGCGACACCACGGCGCGGCTGCTGGCCGGCGCGCTGGAGGGCTCGAACGTGAACCCCGTGGAGTGCATGGTCGGCATGATCGCCGCCGCGCGCCAGTTCGAACAACAAATGCGCCTGCTGCAGACCGCCGAGAACGACGACAAGAGCGCCGGCCAGTTGCTCAGCATCAACGGCTAAGAAGGAAACGCCATGATCAATTCCCTGTGGATCGCCAAGACCGGCATGAGCGCCCAGCAGACCCAGCTGGACGTGATCTCGCACAACCTCGCCAACGTCTCCACCACCGGCTTCAAGCGCAACAGCGCGGTGTTCGAGGACCTGATCTACCAGAACCTGCGCCAGGTGGGCGCGCAGACCACCGAGGAGAACCAGCTGCCCACGGGCCTGCACCTGGGCCTGGGCGTGCGCACCGTGGCCACCAGCCGCAACTTCACGCAGGGCAGCCTGCAGCAGTCGAGCAACAGCCTGGACGTGGCCATCAACGGCAACGGCTTCTTCGAGGTGCAGCTGCCCGACGGCACCATCGGCTACACGCGCGACGGCTCGTTCCAGCTCGACGCGCAGGGGCGCATGGTCACCTCCGGCGGCCTGCCCGTGGCCAACGGCATCACCGTGCCGCAGGGCGCCACCAGCATCAGCATCAGCGAGACCGGCGTGGTCAGCGCCACCATCGCCGGCAACCCCCAGCCCCAGCAGCTGGGCCAGCTGGCCATGTCCAGCTTCATCAACGCCGCGGGGCTGCAGCCCGTGGGGCAGAACATGTACAAGGAGTCGGCCGCCTCGGGCCCGCCGCAGCAGGGCCAGCCGGGCACGAACGGCCTGGGCGTCATCAAGCAGGGCTTCCTGGAGACCTCCAACGTCAACGTGGTGGAGGAGCTCGTCACCATGATCCAGACCCAGCGCGCCTACGAGATGAACTCCAAGGCCATACAGACCAGCGACCAGATGCTGGCCAAGCTGTCGCAGCTGTGATGGGAGGCCGCGCCATGACCGCCCCCCTGCGCCTGATCGCGCCCGCCGCCCTGGCCCTGCTGGCCGCCGGCTGCGCCACCCTGAACCCGCCGCCGCCCGTGGACCTGCTGCCCACCACGCCGCCGCCCGTGGCCGCCACGCCGCGCCCCACGGGGCCGGCCACGGGCAGCCTGTTCCATGCCGCGAGCTACCGCCCCGCGTTCGAGGACCGGCGCGCGCGCCTGGTGGGCGACATCGTCACCATCCAGATCGTGGAGCAGGTGACGGCCAAGCAGAACTCCACCTCCAGCATCGACCGCAGCGCCAACACCTCGGCCGGCATCTCGGCCTTCCCGTTCATCGGGGCGGGCAAGCTGGGCAAGCTGGACCTGGGCGCCAAGAGCGCCAACCAGTTCTCGGGCAAGGGCGGCACGGAGAGCAGCAACACCTTCACCGGCACCATCACCGCCACCGTCATCGAGGTGCTGCCCAACGGCCACCTGGTGGTGGCGGGCGAGAAGCAGATCGGCGTGAACGAGAACGTGGACGTGCTGCGCTTCTCGGGCACGGTGGACCCGCGCTCGCTGCAGCCGGGCAGCGTGGTCGCATCCACCCAGGTGGCCAACGCGCGCCTGCAGTCGCGCGGGCGCGGCGCGCAGAGCGAGGCCCAGGCCATGGGCTGGCTGTCGCGGGCGTTCAACTCGGTAGCGCCGTTCTAGGGCCTCCAGGCCCCCGCACACACACGCTCAGTCAAAATTGATAGCGATCAGCGCTTGATGGGCAAGCGCTGGAGGCACTTTTTCCCTTAAAACCCCATGTCCCGCAATTGAGGGGATTTGGGCCGTCTTTTCGGCGATTCGGGACGCGCACGGCGGCCCACAATCATCGCCATGATCACCGTCCCCCTGTTCCCATCTTCGGCCGGCGCCCGCGCGCTGCGGCGGCTGGCCGCGTTCGGGGTGCTGGCGCTCGCCGCGGCGCTGCCGGCGCATGCGCTGCGCATCAAGGAAGTGGCCGCCGTGCAGGGCGTGCGCAGCAACCAGCTCACGGGCTACGGCCTGGTGGTGGGGCTGGACGGCACGGGCGACCAGACCACGCAGATGCCGATCACCACGCAGGCCATGCAGAACTACCTGCAGCAGGCGGGTATCAGCCTGCCGGCGGGCACCACGGCGCCGCAGCTCAAGAACGTGGCCACGGTGATCGTGACCGCCGAGCTGCCCCCGTTCGCCCAGCCGGGCCAGGCGATCGACGTGAGCGTGGCCTCCATGGGCAACGCCAAGTCGCTCAAGGGCGGCACGCTCATCGCCACGCCGCTGCGCGGCGCCGACGGCGAGATCTACGCGCTGGCCCAGGGCAACATGGTGGTCGGCGGCGCGGGCGCATCGGCCGGCGGCAGCAAGGTGCAGATCAACCACCTGAGCGCGGGCCGCATCCCGGGCGGCGCGCAGGTCGAGCGCTCGGTGCCCACGCCGCTGCACGATGGCGAGACCATCACCCTGGGGCTGAACGCCTCGGACTTCCAGACCGCGCGCAAGGTGGCGCGCGTCATCAACGAGCGGCTGGGCGGCGGCACGGCCACGGCGCTGGACGGCCGCACGGTGCAGGTGCAGGCGCCGCAAGATCCCGGCGCGCGCGTGAACTTCATCGCCGAGCTGGAGGAGCTGCCGCTGCCCGATTCCACCCCCGCCGCCAAGGTGGTGATCAACGCGCGCACCGGCTCCATCGTGCTCAACCAGGCCGTGACGCTGGGGCCCTGCGCCATCGCCCACGGCAACCTGTCGATCACCATCAGCAGC
This sequence comes from Alicycliphilus sp. T452, assembly GCF_054512775.1. Taxonomy (NCBI): domain Bacteria; kingdom Pseudomonadati; phylum Pseudomonadota; class Betaproteobacteria; order Burkholderiales; family Comamonadaceae; genus Alicycliphilus; species Alicycliphilus sp. T452. The sequence goes on along the minus strand of NZ_JBTNEH010000003.1, from coordinate 246,942 downwards.
ACGCCCGTCATCAGCCAGCCCGCGCCGCTGTCGCAGGGCCAGACCGTGGTGGCGCAAAAGAGCGACATCCAGCTCAAGCAGGACGGCGGCAAGGTGATCCAGGTGCCCGCGTCGCCGCAGCTGGCCGACGTGGTGCGCGCGCTCAACACCCTGGGCGCCACGCCGCAGGACCTGCTGGCGATACTGCAGGCCATCAAGGCATCGGGCGCGCTCAACGCGGAGCTGGAGGTGATCTGATGGCCTTCTCCAGCCTCTCCGGCGCGGGCAGCGCGGCCGCCCGCCAGGCATTGGCCGTGGACGGCCGCTCGCTCAACGCCCTGAAGCTGCAGGCCGGCCAGGGCGATGCGCAGGCCACCAGGGACGCCACGCGGGAGGCCGCCAGGCAGCTCGAATCGCTGTTCATGCGCGAGCTCATCAAGAGCATGCGCGAGGCGACCGCCAAGTCCGGCCTGCTCGACGGCGCCGAGGGCAACCTGGCGAACGACCTGTTCGACCAGCAGCTGTCGGTGCAGATGTCGGGCCGGCCCGGCGGGCTGGCCGATGCCATACAGCGCCAGCTCTCGCGCCAGCTCGGCGGCGACGGCCAGACCACCATCGACGCCGGCTCCACGCTGAGCCTGGACGCCACGCTGCGCAAGGCCGCGCCCGCCGACAACCCGCGCGCGGGCGCGCCCAAGGGACGCGAGAACTTCGTGCAGCACCACCGCGCCGCGGCCGAGCGCGTGGCGCAGGACAGCGGCATCCCGGCCAGCTTCATGCTGGGCCAGGCCGGGCACGAGACCGGCTGGGGCAAAAGCGAGATCCGCAACAAGGATGGCAGCAACGCCTTCAACCTGTTCGGCATCAAGGCCGGCAAGGGCTGGACCGGCAAGGTGGCCGAGGTGACCACCACCGAATACGTGAACGGCCAGCCGCGCAAGGTCACGGCGCGCTTTCGGGCCTACGGCTCCTACGAGGAGTCGTTCCGCGACTACGCCCGCCTGATCAACGACAACCCGCGCTACGAGAAGGCGCGCGCCAAGACCCACTCGGCCCAGGCCTACGCGGCCGAGCTGCAGAAGGCCGGCTACGCCACCGACCCGCAGTACGCCACCAAGCTCGCGCGCGCCATCCAGAGCACGCAGTCCGTGGCGCGCAACCCTGTCGTGGCCCAGGCGCCCGGCACCCAAGCCTGAAGCACTGAACCATGAGCCTCCTCAACGTCGGCGCACGCGCCCTCCTCGCCAACCAGGTGGCCCTGCAGACCACGGGGCACAACATCGCCAACGTCAGCACGCCGGGCTATTCGCGCCAGAGCGCGCAGCTCGTCACCGTGCAGGGCCAGTACACGGGCGGCGGCTACATCGGCCAGGGCGTGGCGGTGCAGACCATCCTGCGCAACCACAACGAGCTGCTCACGCGCCAGGCGGCCATGGCCGGCTCCACGCAGGCGGCCGACCAGGCGCGCTCGGACAAGCTCAACCAGCTGCAGGACGTCTTCAGCGGCGGCACGAGCGGCCTGGGCGCGGCCATCACCGACATGATGAACTCGCTGTCGGACGTGGTGGGCTCGCCCACCGACCTCACGGCCCGCACCGTGGCGCTCACGCGCATGAACGAGACGGCCGGCCGCATGCGCTCGGCGGCGCAGCAGATCGAGGACCTGCAGACCACTGTCAGCGAGCAGCTCAAGAACGACATGGTCAAGATCAACAGCCTGGCCACGAACATCGCGGGCGTGAACGAGCAGATCGCGCGCGCGCGCGGCAACGGGCAGACGCCCAACGATCTGCTGGACCAGCGCGACCAGCTCATCCGCGAGCTGAACCAGTACATCCAGACCACCCAGGTGCCCGCCGACGACGGCACCGTGGGCCTGTTCGTGGCGGGCAGCCAGCCGCTGGTGCTGGGCACCACGGCGACCTCTCTGTCCATCGACGAGAGCAAGCAGTACCCGGGCAGCGGCCAGCTGGCGCTGTTCTTCAACCGCCCCGGAACCACGCCGTTGGAACTGAACGCAGACATGCTCGGCGGCGGCGAGGTCGCGGGCCTGATGCGCTTTTCCAACAGCGACCTGGCCGAGGCGCGCAACCTGCTCGGGCGCATGGCCCAGGCCATCGGCATGACGATGAACGCCCAGAACCAGCTGGGCCTGACGCTCGACGGCAACCCGGGCGGCAACCTGTTCTCGGTGCCCGCCAGCGCCGCCGGCTACACCAGCAGCGCCACCGCGGCGGGCACCGTAACCTACGCCGATGCGACGCAGTTCGCCGCCTCGGACTACGAGGTCCGCTTCACCGGGCCCAACGCGGGCCAGGTGGTGCGCCTGTCCGACGGCAAGAGCACCGCGTTCACCAGCCTCGCGGACCCGGCGCTGCAGAACATCGACGGGCTCGGCTTCAACCTCACGGCGACGGGCGCGGCGGGCGAGAGCATCCTGTTCAAGCCTTTCTCCAGCGCGGCGGCCAACATCCAGTCGCTGGTCTATTCGCCGCGCGACCTGGCGGCGGCGAACCCGGTCAACGCCTCCATGGGCACCGCCAATGGCGGCACCATGCAGCTGGCAAGCCTCAAGGCCACGGCACCGCCCAACCCGCCCATTCCACCGAACACCCCGGTGACGCTGAGCTTCAACGCGGGCCCGCCGGCCACCTACACCGTGACCGGCTCCACGGTCTCCCCGCCCTCGGGCACCACCCTGAACTACACATCGGGCCAGCCCATCGACATCGACGGCTGGCAGATCACGCTGCAGGGCTCGCCCAAGACCGGCGACACGGTCACCGTCGGCAACGCGCTCGACCCGCAGTACGGCGATGCCTACACGCGCAACGCCGGCAACGCCCAGGCGCTGATGAACCTGCGCGACGTGCGGATGTTCGACAACGCCACCATGCAGGACGGCTGGGCCGGCGCCATGGCCCAGGTGGGCACGCGCGTGCAGAGCGCGCAGTACGCGGCCGACCTGTCCGCCACCATCGCCAACAACCTGGAGAGCGACCGCACGGCGGTCTCGGGCGTGAACCTGGACGAAGAGGCCGCCAAGCTGATCCAGTACCAGCAGGCCTACCAGGCCTCGGCCAAGATGCTCCAGATCGCGCAGAGCATCTTCGACACCCTGATCCAGACCATGGGCCGCTGAGCCCCGCCACGGAGTCCGACATGAGCAGCAACACCATCCAGCGCACGGCCACGGCCAACATGTACGACAGCACCATCCGCAACCTCGGCGCGCGCCAGGGCACGCTGACGAACCTGCAGGAGAACCTCACCTCGGGCAAGCGCGTGGTGCGCGCCAGCGACGACCCCGTGGCCGCCGCGCAGGCCGAGCGCGCGCTCACGCGCATCAGCCGCATCCAGGCCGAGCAGCGCGCGCTCGACACGCAGCGCAACGCCATCGCCCAGGCGGAATCGACGCTGGGCGACGCGGTGGGCGTGGTGCAGTCCATGCGCGAGCTCGTCGTGAACGCGGGCGGCGGCACCCTCAAGCCCGAGGACCGCACGACCATCGCCAACCAGCTGCAAAGCCTGCGCGAGCAGCTCACCGACATCGTCAACCGCAAGGACACCAACGGCGTGCCGTTGCTGGGGGCGCTGGGCAGCCAGCTCACCGCCTTCCTCGGCCCGCTCTCGGGCGGCCCGGACTATCTGTTCAACGGCCAGCCGGGGCAGAACGCCAGCACGGGCACGTCGATCGCCTCCACGCTGGACGGGCACGCGGCCTTCATGTTCGACCCGCAGCGCGACGGCGTGTTCGAGGCAGCCATCTCCAACGCCAATCCGGCCTACCCTTTGAACGGCCGCCAGTTCACCACCAGCGCGGTGACGGTGACCAACCCGCAGCAGCTGCAGGAGCCCGCGCCGCCCGCCGCGCCCTACACCTACAGCGTGACCTTCTCGGGCGTGACCACCAACCCCGACGGCACCTTCAACGCCACCTACGACATCACCAGCACCAACCCGGCCTACACCTCGCCGGGCCCGCAGACGGTGTCCAACCTCACGCCGGGCAAGGCCTCCAGCATTCCCGTGAGCATCACCGACCCTGGCGGCGCCACGCTGGGCTTCAGCATCAGCGCCCTGGCCACCAAGGACCCCGTCAGCGGGGCCACGGTGCTCTCGCCCGCGCCGGGCGACACGGTCACGCTGTCGGCCAGCGCCAGCATGCTCAGCACGCTGGACAGCGCCATCAAGGGCATCGGCGGCGCGGCCAACAACAACGCCGCCGCCCAGGCCGTGGGCCAGGCCCTGGCCAACATCGACGCCGGCCTGGAGCGCATCCACAACATGCGCGGCTACGCGGGCGAACTGCTCAACCGCGCCGACCGCATCACGGGCGACCAGGACAACCGATCCATCCAGCTCGAAGCCGACCGCTCGCGCGCCGAGGACCTGGACATGGTCAAGGGCATCTCGGACTTCCAGAACGCCCAGGTGGGCTACCAGGCGGCGCTCCAGTCCTACGCCATGGTGCAGAAGCTGTCGCTGTTCAACTTCATGAGCTGACGCGGGTTTTCTCGCCGCCTGCGGGGCCGCGCCCGGCCCGACAATGGCGGTTGCCTCTCATTCTTGTCCACCCCTCATGGTCCAATCCGTTCTTGGCAGCCTCGTCCTGGGCTACCGCCCCTTGTGGAATGCCGCGCGCAAGCTGGCCGGCGTACAGCTCTACGTGCACGGCCAGGGCACGGCGATGGTGGACGCGCCGCACCTGCTGCGCACCATCCAGGAGCTGTGGAGCGCCGGCTCGCCTCCGCTGCTGCTGTCGCCGCGCTCGCAGCCGCTGCTCATGGACCTGCTGGCGCATGCGCCGCGCGGCGCGCCCTGGATTGAGGTGCCGGGCGACTGGATGGCCCTGCCCGCGGTGCGCGAGCGCACCCAACAGGCCCACGCCCGGGGCCTGCGCCTGGTATGGGGCGGCGCCCTCGACCACCTGCCCGACACCGAGACCGCGCGGCTGTTCGACAACAGCCTGCTGCACCTGTCCAGCGGCGACGCCGTGCGCGCGCTGCAGGCGGACGCGGCCGCGCAGCGCAGCCCGCTGATCGCCGGCCAGATGTACGACAACGTGGCCAGCCGCGCGCTGCTGGCGCACTGCCTGGGCCAGGGCAGCGCCCTGGCCGTGGCCGGCTGGCCCCTGGAGGACGTGCTCCACGCCCTGCGCCACCAGCCGCCCCAGCCCGCGCACGAGGTGGTGCAGAGGCTGCTCAAGGCCATCGACGAGGACCAGTCCATCGACCGCTTCGAGCAGATCCTGGGCGAGGACCCGCTGCTGGCCTACCGCTTCATGACCTACACCAACTCCGCGGCCCTGGGCCTGCGCACAGGCGTGGATTCGCTGCGCCGCGGCCTGGTGATGATGGGCTACGGCTCGCTCGGGCGCTGGCTGGCCGAGCAGCTGCCGCACGCGAGCACCGAGCCCGACCTGCGCCCCATACGCACCGCCATGGTGCTGCGCGCGCGCCTGACCGAGCAGCTGCTCGAATCCGGCGCGGGCAAGGACCTGCGCTGCGAGGTCTACCTGAGCGGCCTGTTCTCGCAGCTCGACGAGCTGCTGCACGAACCCCTGGGCACCATACTGCGCCGCCTGCCGCTGTCCGAGCGCGTGTACAACGCCGCCGTGCTGCGCACCGGCCCCTACGCCCCCAGCCTGGAGCTGGCCTGCGCCCTCGAAGGCGACGACGCGGGCGCCATCCGCCAGCTGTGCGAGACGCACGCGCTGGAGCTCGAATACGTCAACCGCAGCCTGCTGCGCGTGCTCTCCGAAGTGATCGTGGAGCGGCCCGCAGCACATTAGAGCCTGCAGGGCGCGCCGGGCAGGCGCTGGCAGCCATCTTTTTCGGCAGCAAAGACCTTGCCGGCCATGCCGCGGCGGCTTGCGCGTGCCGGGGCGGCGCCGCATCATGGCCAGCCAGCCGATAGCGAACAGGAACCGCCATGCCCGCCACCCTCAGCCCCACCCCCTTGTGCCACCTGCTGGGCTGCCGCCTGCCGCTGCTGCTCGCCGGCATGGGCGGCGTGTCGCGCCACGAGCTGGTGGCGGCCGTCACCGAGGCCGGCGGCTTCGGCTTCCTGGGCATGGTGCGCGAGCCGCTGGCGCTGATCGAGCGCGAGGTGGCCCGGCTGCGCGCGCGCACCGGCCAGCCCTTCGGCGTGAACCTGATCCCCGCCGGCACACCGGCGCCGCTGCTGCACGAGCAGGTGGAGCTGTGCATCGCGCTGCGCGTGCCCGTGGTCGGGCTGTTCTGGGACGTGGACCGGGCCATCATCGCGCGGCTGCGCGGCGCCGGCATCACCGTGGTGCACCAGGTGGGATCGGTGCAGGACGCGCTGGATGCGCAGGAGGCCGGCGCGCAGGCCCTCATCGCCCAGGGCGTGGAGGCCGGCGGCCACGTGCGCGGGCGCCAGCCGCTGGCCGGGCTGCTGGCCGGCGTGCTGGCCGCGGCCCGCGTCCCCGTGGCCGCCGCCGGGGGCCTGGCCGACGGGCGCGACGTGGCGCGCGTGCTGGCGGCCGGGGCGCAGGCCGCCGTGCTGGGCACGGCCCTGATCGCCACGCACGAATCCTTCGCCCACGACTACCACAAGCGCCGCCTGGTGGCCGCGCGCGCCAGCGACACGCTGCTGACCGAGGACTTCCACGTCAACTGGCCACCCCATGCCGCCGTGCGCGTGCTCAGGAACAGCGTCACCTGCGGCGAGCGCGGCGATCCGTTCGGCCCCGCGCCCGCCACCGGCCCCGCGGTGATCGGCGAGGAGGAGGGCCGCCCCATCCACCTGTTCAGCACCGACTCGCCGCTGCGCTCCATGACCGGCGACTTCGAGGCCATGGCCCTCTATGCCGGCCGCGGCGTGGACCGCATCGCCGGCGTGGAGCCCGCCGCCGACTGCGTGCGCCGCATCGCGGCCGAGGCGGCGGCGCAGCTCGCGCAGTGAAAGCTATACGAAAAATAGCTGTAAACGCTTGATGGACGGGCGTTTCAGCCTGATTTGACCACTTCTTTCCAGGTGCGCCAGAACGCCGGCTCCTGCGTGTTGGCGAAGTTGATGCGCATGAGCGTGCAGGGCTGGCGCGTGGCGTGGAACAGCGCGCCGGGGGCGATCAGGTAGCCCTCGTCGAGCATGCGCTGGGCCAGCATGTCGGTGTCCACGCCGGTCTCCACCCAGCCGAACATGCCCGCGGGCTCGGCCGCGAAGCTGCAGCCCGCCTCCAGCGCGAGCTGCACGCTGCGCGCGCGCGCCTGTGCCAGGCGCTGGCGGATGCGCTCGGCGTGGCGGCGCAGCTGGCCCTGGTCGATGCACAGCGCCAGCGCCTTCTCCAGGATGGAGGGCGTGGTCAGCGTGGACAGCAGCTTGGTGTCCAGCATGCGCTCGACCAGCGCGGGCGGCGCGGCCAGGTAGCCAATGCGCCAGTTGGGCGCCAGGATCTTGGCGAAGCCGCTCGCGTAGATGGTGCGGCGCAGCCCGTCGAGCACGGACAGGCGCGTGGCGTGATCGGGCGCGATGTGCCCGTAGGTGTCGTCCTCGACGATGTAGAAGCCGTGCCGCTCGGCCAGCTGCAGCACCTGGTGCGCGCTGGCCGGCGACAGGCTGTAGCCCGTGGGGTTGTGCAGCACGCTCACGCTCACGAACAGCTTGGGCGCGTGCAGCTCGCAGTAGCGCGCCATCACGGCCAGGTCGGGCCCCTCGGGGCCGCGCGGCACGGGCAGCACGCGCATGCCCAGCGCGTCCAGCCGCGCGAACTCCACGCTCCAGCCCGGCTCCTCCACCATCACCGGATCGCCCGCCTTGAGCAGCGTGCGGCTCACGATGTCCAGCGCGTGCGTGGCGCCCACGGTGGTCATGATCTGCTCGGGCCGCGCGGAGATGTCGATGTCCGCCATGCGCCGTGCCAGCGCCTGGCGCAGGCCGGCGTCGCCCATGGGCTCGCCGTAGCTCAGCGAGCCGCCCTGCAGCGCCGGGCCGGCGGTGATCTTGCGCACGGCGGCGGGCAGGAAGCGCGCCTCTTCCAGCCAGCCCACGGGCAGCACGCCCGAGCCGGGCTGGGGCTTGCTCGACGCCTGGTGGAACATGCCGCGGATCAGCGCCGTGGCGTTGATGCGCGAGCCCGACAGGCGCACGCCGATGGTGCCCAGCGGCGAGGCCGCCTTTGCTCCTGAAGAAATAGCTGCTGGCGCTTTTCCATCCTGCGCTGGAGGCGTTTTTTGCACGATGTCGCGCACATAGAAGCCGCGCTGGCGCCGCGCCTCCACCAGCCCCAGGGCCAGCAGCTTGTCGTAGGCCGCCACCACGGTGTAGGGGCTCACGCCCTGCTGGCGCGCGCATTCGCGCACCGAGGGCAGGCGCGCGCCGGCGGGCAGCAGCCGCGCACGTATGCGCTCGGCGAAACGCTCGGCGAGTTGTTCGGTCAGGGTGCGGTCGGGGGTGCGGGTGAGCATGGCTGTGTCAGTGGACAGGCCTGTACAGTTCGTGCATGTGTAAGGCCATCTGTACCGGCACTGTAATGGAACATCGCCCTACAGTGCAGCCTTTGCCCTCCGCGACCCTGCGCCCCATGCCCCCGGTTGAATTCACCGCCCTGCTGGTACTGGCCACCGCCATGAGCTTCACGCCCGGCCCCAACACCACGCTGTCCACGGCCCTGGCCGCCAACCGCGGCCTGCCCGCGGCCATGCGCTTCGTGGCGTCGGTGCCCGTGGGCTGGTGCGCGCTCCTGCTGCTGTGCGCGCTGGGGCTGGGCGCCATCGTGGTGGCAGCGCCGGCGCTGCGCTGGGCCATCAAGGCCGTGGGCATCGGCTACCTGCTGTGGCTGGCGCTCCGGCTGGCGCAGTCGGGCCGGCTGTCCGAGGCCGACGCGGCGCGCCTGTCGGTGGGCTTCTGGCAGGGCGCGCTGCTGCAGTTCGTGAACATCAAGGCCTGGCTGCTGGCGCTGACCATCGTGGCCGGCTGGGTCGTGGGACGCGAGGACCACCTGCAGCGCCTGGCCGTGGTGCTGCCGGTGATGACGGCCTTCGCCTTCGCCAGCAACTTCACCTACGCCGCCATGGGCGCGCTGCTGCGCCACTGGCTCGCCCAGGGGCGGCGCCTGCTGTGGTTCAACCGCGCCATGGCGCTGGTGCTGGCGCTCACGGCCGCCTGGATGGTGGCTGCATGACCGCCCCCGCCGCCGCCCGGGGCACACACGCCGCGCACCGGGCCGAGACCCTGGGCCTGTGGCTCGGCGTGCTGGGCGTGGCGATCTTCGCCGTCACCCTGCCCGCCACGCGGCTGGCCACCGGCACGGCCGAGCAGCCCCAGCTCTCGCCCTGGTTCGTCACGCTGGGCCGCGCCGCGCTGGCGGGCCTGCTGTCGGCGGCCTTCCTGCTCGCCACGCGCTCGCCGCGTCCGCAGCCGCACCAGTTCAGGCACCTGGGCTGGGCCGTGCTGGGCAACGTCCTGGGCTACCCGCTGCTGCTGGCCTACGCGCTGCGCAGCGTCACGGCCAGCCACGCCGCCGTGGTCACGGCGCTGCTGCCGCTGGTGACGGCGGGCGTGGCCGCGCTGGTGCTGCACCAGCGCGCACGCCTGGGTTTCTGGGTCTGCGCGGTGCTGGGCAGCGCGCTGGTGGTGGCGTTCTCGCTGCTGCGCGGCTGGCAGCAGGGCCATGGTTTCAGTGTGGAGGCCGCCGACGCGCTACTCGTGGGCGCGGTGGTGGCGGCCTCGGTCGGCTACATCCACGGCGCGCGCATCACCCCGGCGCTGGGGGCCGAGCGCGTGATCTGCTGGGTGTGCCTGCTGGCGCTGCCCGCCACCCTGCCGGCCACGCTGTGGCTGTGGCCCGCGCAGCCCGTGGCGCCCTCGGCCTGGGGAGGCTTCCTGTACGTGGGCGTGTTCTCGATGTGGGCCGGCTTCTTCGCCTGGTACCGGGGGCTGGCCCTGGGCGGCGCGCTGCGCGTGAGCCAGGTGCAGCTGCTGCAGCCGTTTTTCTCGATCCTGGCGGCGATCCCGCTGCTGGGCGAGCCGCTGGACCTGGTGACGCTGGGCTTCGCCGCGGCGGTGGTGGCCACCGTGGCCGCCGGCAGGCGCATGCCGATGGGGAATTGACGGTTGCGGTTATGCTGCGCGCGCTGCTCCACCCGCAGGGCAGCACCGCGCCGCACAACGGCATTTTTCAAGTGATGGATGGCGCAATACCCGCGCGCCTTTTGGAGATGAATCGATGACGAACTGGACCCTGGCCGCACGTGCCGCAAAGATGAACCCCTCGGTGATCCGCGAGATCCTGAAGGTGACCGAGAAGCCCGGCATCATCAGCCTGGCGGGCGGCCTGCCGTCGCCCAAGACCTTCCCGGTGCAGGAGTTCGCGCAGGCCTGCGCCACCGTGCTCGCGCATGACGGCCAATCGGCCCTGCAATACGCCGCCAGCGAGGGCTACCCCGCGCTGCGCGAGGCCGTCGCCCGCTGGCTGCCCTGGGACGTGGACCCGGCCCAGGTGCTGATCACCACCGGCTCGCAACAGGGCCTGGACCTGGTGGCCAAGGTGCTGGTGGACACGGGCAGCCGCGTGCTGGTGGAAACCCCCACCTACCTGGGCGCGCTGCAGGCCTTCACGCCCATGGAGCCGAACATCGTCAGCGTGGCCAGCGACGACGATGGCCCGCTGCTGGAAGACTTCGCCGCCCAGGCCGGCAGCGGCGCCGACCTGGCGCGCTTCATGTACCTGCTGCCCAACTTCCAGAACCCCACCGGCCGCACCATGAGCGAGGCGCGCCGCGCCGCCCTGTCGGCCAAGGCCGCCGAGCTGGGCATTCCGCTGGTGGAAGACAACCCCTATGGCGACCTGTGGTTCGACCAGCCGCCCCCGCCGCCGCTGACGGCGCGCAACCCCGAGGGCTGCATCTACCTGGGCAGCTTCTCCAAGGTGCTGGCGCCGGGCCTGCGCCTGGGCTACGTGGTCGCGCCCAAGGCCATCTACCCCAAGCTGCTGCAGGCCAAGCAGGCGGCCGACCTGCACACGCCCAGCTTCAACCAGCGCATCGTCGCCGAGGTGCTCAAGGACGGCTTCCTGGAGCGCCACGTGCCCACGATACGCGCGCTGTACAAGCAGCAGCGCGACGCCATGCTGGCGGCGCTGGCACGCGAGATGGCCGGCCTGGGCGTGACCTGGAACAGCCCCGCCGGCGGCATGTTCCTGTGGCTGCGCCTGCCCGAAGGCGTGAACGCCATCGAACTGCTGCCCAAGGCCGTGGAGCGCAACGTGGCCTTCGTGCCCGGCGCCGCCTTCTATGCCGACCATGGCGACACGCGCACGCTGCGCCTGTCGTTCGTGACGGCCAGCGCCGCGCAGATCGACACCGGCATCGCCGCTCTGGCCGCCGCCATCCGCGCAGCGGCCGCCTGACGGCCGCCCCGCCACCCCACGCCCCGCCCCAGGGGCGGCCGCCGCATGCGCGCCCGCCCCCGGGTTCTTGCAGGAGTCCCAGATGCGCCAACGCCCCTTCATGCAGGTCGATGTGTTCTCGCCCACGCCCTACCTCGGCAACCCGCTCGCCGTGGTGCTGGACGGCGCAGAACTCACCGACGCCGAGATGCAGCGCTTCGCGCGCTGGACCAACCTGTCGGAAACCACCTTCCTGCTGCCGCCCACGCAGCCCGGCGCGGACTACCGCGTGCGCATCTTCACGCCCGGCGGCGAACTGCCCTTCGCCGGCCACCCCACGCTGGGCAGCTGCCACGCCTGGCTGGCCGCGGGCGGCCAGCCGCGGCAGGGCCGCGTGGTGCAGGAATGCACCAAGGGCCTGGTGCCGCTGCGCGTGGGCGCTGCGGGCGCGCTGGCCTTCGCCGCGCCCCCCAGCCTGCGCAGCCCCATCACCGAGGCACAACTGGCACCCGTGCTGCGCGCCCTGGGCCTGGAGCGCGGCGACGTGCGGGCCTGCCAGCAGCTGGACAACGGCCCCAACTTCTGGGCCCTGCTGCTCGCCGGTCCGGACCGCCTGCCCGCCGTGCAGCCGGACCTGTCCGCGCTGCATGCCCTGGGGGTGGAAGTGGGCCTTGCCGCGCTTTGCCCGCCCCCGGCGCAGCCCGGCCTGGAGGTGCGCGTGTTCTTCCGCACCGGCGCCACCATGCGCGAAGACCCCATCACCGGCAGCTTCAACGCCAGCCTGGCGCAGTGGCTGCTGCATGAAGGCCGCATCCAGGCGCCCTACCGCGCCAGCCAGGGCGCGGCCCTGGGCATGGAAGGCCTGGTGCAGGTGGAGCAGGAGGGCGCCACCGTCTGGATCGGCGGCCATGTGGCCACCTGCGTGCGCGGGGAGGTCTGGCTGTGACCGATGCATCCTGCCGTCCCGGCATCGACCACCTCGTGGTGCTGGCCGCCGGCCTGCGCGAAGGCGCCGACGGGAGCCGCCGCACGCTGGGCGTGGAGCCGGCCCAGGGCGGCGAGCACCCGCTCATGGGCACGCACAACCGGCTGCTCGACATCTTCAGCGCCGCGCACCCGCGCAGCTACCTGGAGATCATCGCTATCGACCCAGGAGCTGCCAGCGCACGCCCCATGGGCGCAAAACGCTGGTTCGACATGGATGACCCGGCCCTGCGCGCGCAGGTGGCCCGCGGCGGTCCGCAGCGCATCCACTGGGACCTGCCAGACTGACACTTCTCCACCCTCACCACATCGACACCCCCATGCCCCTCACCTCCCTGCCCACGCTGGCCGACATCGAGGCCGCCGCCAGCATCGTCTACCAGCAGTTCCAGCCCACGCCCCAGTACCGCTGGGGCCTGCTCGCCGAGCGCCTGGGCACGGAATGCTGGCTCAAGCACGAGAACCACAACCCCGTGGGCGCGTTCAAGATCCGCGGCGGCCTGACCTACTTCGAGCAGCTGGCGCGCAGCGGGCAGCTGCCGCGCGAGGTCATCAGCGCCACGCGCGGCAACCACGGCCAGAGCATCGGCTGGGCCGCGCGCCAGCACGGCGTGGCCTGCACCATCGTCGTGCCGCACGGCAACTCGGTGGAGAAGAACGCCGCCATGCGCGCCCTGGGCGTGAACCTGGTGGAGCATGGCGACGACTTCCAGGCCGCGCGCGAGCACGCCCTGCAGCTGGCCGGCGGGCGCGGCGCCCACATGGTGCCCAGCTACCACCCGGGCCTGGTGCGCGGCGTGGCCACCTACTGGTGGGAGTTCCTGCGCGCCGTGCCGCACATGGACGTGGCCTACGTGCCCATAGGCCTGGGCTCGGGCGCCTGCGCCGCCGTGGCGGCCAAACAGGCCCTGGGCCACCGCGTGCGCCTGGTGGGCGTGGTGAGCAGCGGCGCGCGCACCTATGCCGAATCGTTCGCCGCGGGCCGGGTGGTCGAATCGCCCGTCGCCACGCAGCTGGCCGACGGCATGGCGGTGCGCGTGGCCGACCCCGAGGCGCTGGCGGTGCTCCTGCCCGCGCTGGACCGCCTGGTGCAGGTCACGGACGACGAGGTGGCCGCCGCCATGCGCGCCCTGTTCACCGACACCCACAACGTGGCCGAGGGCGCCGGCGCCGCGGCCCTCGCCGCCGCGCTGCAGGAGCGCGATGCATTGCGCGGCCAGTGCGTGGGCCTGGCGCTCACGGGCGGCAACGTGGACGCGGCGGTCTTCGCGCGCGTGCTCGCCGGGCGCTGAGCCGGTTTCGGCCAGCGAAACACCGCGCCGCACGGCCCACGCAGGGCGGGGCGTGCCGGGCGCCCGCCGCGCCAGGGTTTTCCCGACGCGTGATTTCAGCCCTCGAAATTTTCGCCACCGCGTTTGACGCGCCACGCGCGCGCCCAACACCATTGCCCCCGAGGCCGCATGCACGAGCGGCCCGGGAGACATGCACATGCGATGGAGACAACGCCCCGAAGGCTCGAACTGGGGCGACTTCGGGCCCGACGACCAGCTGGGCCGCGCCAACCTGATCGGCCCCGAGCAGGTGCGCAAGGGCGCGCAGGAGGTGCGCGAGGGCGTGAGCCTGTGCCTCTCGCTGCCGCTGGACTACCCCGGCGGCAACGGCCTGAACCCGCGCCGCCACCCGCCCGTGCTGCGGCCCACGCGGCGCGGCGACGTGCCCTACGTGAACTTCCCGCTGGGCCACGTGTACGCCGGCGCCACCGACGTGATCAGCGACGACCAGGTGCTGCTGTCGCTGCAGTACTCCACGCAGTGGGACTCGCTGGCCCACGTGGGCGCGCTGTTCGACCCCGAGGGCGACGGCCGCCTGCGCACCGTGTACTACAACGGCTACCGCGGCCACGAGCACATCCTCGGCCCGCAGGACCACGGCCTGCCCGCGCGCGGCGAGGACGGCGCGCCCGCGCGCTACCAGCCCGTGTGCTGCGCGGGCCGCCCGCCCGACGAGAGCGTGGCCCGCGCGCTGGGCGTGGAGCACCTCGCCGTCAAGGGCATGCAGGGGCGCGGCGTGCTCATGGACCTGGCACGCGCCTATGGCATGGACTTCCGCGACATCGGCTACGACGAACTCATGCGCGCCATGGAGCGCAGCGGCGCCACCGTGGAGCCCGGCGACATGCTGCTGCTGCGCACGGGCTTCGCCGGGCTGGTGCTGTCCATGCAGCGCCAGCCCGACGCGCACCGCCTGCACCACAGCTGCGCGGCGCTGGACGGCGGCGACGAGAAGCTGCTGCAATGGATCACCGACAGCGGCATCGCCGCCCTCATCGCCGACAACTACGCCGTGGAGCGCCACCCGCCCCGGCGCGTGCCCGCCGACGGCTCGCCCTACCCCGTGCTGCCGCTGCACGAGCACTGCCTGTTCAAGCTGGGGCTGCCGCTCGGGGAGCTCTGGTACCTCGAAGAGCTGGCCGACCGGCTGCACGCCAGCGGCCGCACGCGCTTTTTGCTCACCGCCCCGCCGCTGCGCCTGCCCGGCGCCGTGGGCTCGCCCGTCACCCCCATCGCCACGCTTTGACCATCACTATCAGGAGACAACCATGCACCAGCCTTCCCCCATCCGCCGCGCCTGCCGCGCGCTGTGCGCCGGCCTCGCCCTGCTGGCCACGGCCGCCGGCGCGCAGGACGCGCGGATTTCCGACGACGTCGTGCGCCTGGGCATCCTCACCGACCTGAACGGCCCGTTCGCCGACATCACCGGCCCCGGCAGTGCCGCCGCGATCCAGATGGCCATCGACGACTTCGGCGGCCAGGTGCTCGGCAGGAAGATCGAGCTGATCGTGGCCGACCACCAGAACAAGGCCGACATCGCGTCGAGCAAGGCGCGCGAATGGTTCGACACCGGCCGGGTGGACGCGATCATGGACGTGGCCGTCTCCGCCCCCGCGCTGGCGGTGCTGGAGATCGCCAAGCAGAAGCAGAAGGTGATCATCTTCAACGGCCCGGGCCTGGACCGCCTGACGGGCGACCTGTGCATGCCCAGCACCGTGCACTACGTCTACGACACCTACGCCCTGGCCAACGTGACGGCCAGCGCCATCACCGAGCGCGGCGGCAAGGACTGGTTCTTCGTCACCGCCGACTACGCCTTCGGCCACAGCCTGCAGGAGCAGGCCGGCGCCGTGGTGGCGGCGCACGGCGGCAAGGTGCTGGGCGCGGCCCGGCACCCGATCGGGGCGACCGACTTCGCCTCCTTCCTGATCAGCGCGCAAAACAGCAAGGCCCAGGTGGTGGGCCTGGCCAACGCGGGCGGCGACACGGTCAACACCATCAAGGCCGCGCGCGAGTTCGGCCTGACCCAGGGCAGGAACAAGCAGACCCTGGCCGGCCTGCTCATGTACATCAACGACGTGCACGCCATCGGCCTGCGCACCGCCGCGGGCCTGATGCTCACCGAGGCGTTCTACTGGGACATGAACGACGCCACGCGCGCCTGGTCCAAGCGCTACTTCGAGAAGATGAAGAAGATGCCCAACATGAGCCAGGCGGGCGCCTACTCGTCCACCATGCACTACCTCAAGGCCGTGCAGGCCGCCAAGACCGACGACACCGCCAAGGTCATGGCCCAGATGAAGGCCACGCCCATCAACGACTTCTTCGCCAGGAACGGCCGCATCCGCGAGGACGGGCGCATGGTGCACGACATGTACCTGTTCGAGGTCAAATCCCAGGCCGAGTCCAGGTATCCATGGGACTACTACAAGCTCGTCGCCACCGTGCCGGGCGACAAGGCCTTCCTGCCGCTGCCCCAGTCCAAGTGCCCGCTGGTGAAGAAATGACGAACACCGCCCTCATCGTCGGCGCCACGGGCGTGGTCGGCCAGGCCTGCCTGCGCCACTTCGCCAGCCTGCCCGGCTGGAACGCCATCGGCGTGGCGCGCCGCGCCATCGCGCCTCCGCCCGGCGCGCAGGCCCTGCAGCTCGACCTGCAGGACGGCGCCGCCTGCGCCGCCGCGCTGGGCGCGCGCGACGACATCACCCACGTGGTCTACGCCGCCGTCTACGAGCAGCCCGGCGGCCTGGTGGGCGGCTGGCGCGACCAGGAGCAGATGCGCATCAACCTCGCGATGCTGCGCAACGTGGTCGAGCCGCTGGACCGCCCCGGCGGCACGCTGCGCCACGTGACCATCATGCAGGGCGGCAAGGCCTACGGCGTGCACATCCACCCGCAGATCGCCGTGCCCGCGCGCGAGCGCTGGCCGCGCGACGCGCACGAGAACTTCTACTGGCTGCAGGAGGACTTCCTACGCGAGCGGCAGGCGCAGAGCGGCCAGAACGGCGATGCGTGGCACTTCACCATCCTGCGCCCGCGCATCGTCTTCGGCGACGCGCTGGGCAGCCACATGAACCCCATCCCCGCCATCGGCGTCTACGCCTGGCTGCGCCACGAGCGCGGCCTGCCCCTGGCCTACCCCGGCGGCCCGGCGCGCGTGAACCAGGCCATCGACGCCGACCTGATCGCCCAGGCCTGCGCCTGGGCCGCCGAATCGCCCAACGCACGGGGCGAGACCTTCAACCTGGACAACGGCGACGTGTTCGTCTGGCAGAACGTCTGGCCCGCCATCGCCGACGCGCTGGGCATGCCCGCGGGCGCGCCCGAGCCGCAGTCGCTGGCCGCGCTGCTGCCCATGCAGCAGCGGGCGTGGGAACGCATCGTGGACACATACCAGCTCGCCGCGCCGCGCGATCTGGCCGCCTTCATCGGCCAGGGCGCGGCCTATGCCGACTTCCAGATGAACCACAGCCGCGAAGGGCCGCTGGCGCCGGTCATCATGAGCTCGGTGAAGATCCGGCAGGCGGGCTTCCACGCCTGCATGGACACCGAGGACATGTTCCGCAAGTGGTTCGGCCGGCTCCAGGAGCGCCGCCTGCTGCCTCCGTCCGCCCGGGCACGCCCGGGTGGCGGCATGGCGGCATAATGCTTTCAATTTGATAGCTTAGGTCGCCCTCGTGACAAGCGCAAAACCGCGATCTGGCCACAATCTCCACCCATGGGAACCCTGTACCTCGTGCGCCACGGCCAGGCCTCGTTTGGCGCGGATGACTACGACCAGCTGAGCGAACGCGGCCAGCTGCAGTCCGAGCGCCTGGGCGCCTATTGGCGCGAACGCGGCCTGCGCTTCGACGCCGTGCTGTGCGGCACGCTGCGCCGCCACGCGCAGACGCTGGCCGGCATACGGCAGGGCCTGGGCGAAATGCCCGAGCCGCTCCTGCTGCCCCACCTGGACGAATACGACAGCCAGGCCCTGATAGGCGCCATACATTCCGCGCCCCTGCCGCGCCCGGACACGCCCGAGCTCTTCAGGCAGCACTTCCGCCTGCTGTGCGACGCGCTGGCGCAGTGGATGGCCGGCACCATCAGCCCCGCGGGCATGCCCGATTGGGACGCGTTTTCCGGCGGCGTGCGCACCGCGCTGGAGCGGGTGCGCCGCCAGCACCAGGGGCACAACGTGCTGCTGGTCTCCAGCGGCGGGCCGATCGCCACGGCCGTGGGCCAGGTGCTGTCCACCCCGCCCGAGGTGACGATCGCGCTGAACATGCGCATCCGCAACAGCGCCGTCACAGAATTCAGCGTGGCCCCCAAGCGCCTGATGCTGCAGACCTTCAACACCCTGCCGCACCTGGATGCGCCCGAGCACGCGGGCTGGGTCACTCACGCCTGAAGCGCCGCCTCCCAGCGGCAGCGGTCGCGCCCGCTGTTCTTGGCCTGGTAGAGCGCGCGGTCGGCGCGCGCGTACAGCGACTGCGGCCGGTCGTCGGGCTGCAGCATGGCACCACCCACGCTCACCGTGACCACCTCGGCCACCGGCGAGGCGCCATGCGCCAGGGCGCGCTGGCGCACGCCGGCCACCAGGCTCTGCCCCAGCGCCTTGGCATGGTCGGCGCTGCTGCCATACAGCAGCACGGCAAACTCTTCGCCGCCCACGCGCACCGCCATGTCCAGCGGCCGGCCAATGCAGGCCAGGACCACCTGCGCCACCTGCTGCAGCACGGCGTCGCCCTGCAGGTGGCCATGGGTGTCGTTGTAGGCCTTGAAATGGTCCACATCCACCAGCAGCAGCGCCAGCGGCAGGCCCTCGCGCCGCGCCTGGGCCATGATCTGCTCCAGGTGGTGGTTGAACATGCGCCGGTTGTACAGGCCCGTCAGCGCATCGCGCATGGCCAGCCAGTGCGCGTCGCCGCGGTACAGGAATTGCTCGCGCCGCTGGTGCTCGCGCCAGTAGGCGGCAAAGCCGAACACCAGCGCCGACAGCGCCAGCACCACGCCCAGGCGCAGCATTTCGTCACGCACCTGGGGCAGCGGCGCGGCCCAGGCCAGCGCCTCCACGCAGGCCAGATACAGCAGCGCCACCAGCAGATGCACCCACAGGCTCATGGCGGAGGGCGTGAACACGCACAGTATGACCATCACCAGGATGGCCGCCTCGTGCGGCAGGCCCAGCACCTTGTAGGCATAGACGGCAAAGGCCGTGCCGCAGCTCACGCACACGCCCAGCAGCACCAGCGCCGCGTGCAGCACGCGGATCGGCACGCGCCATAGCGCGCAGGCCAGCGCCAGCACGATCACCGCCGCCACGGCCAGGCGCACCACGCGCAAGGCCATGAGCAGCGGCTGCTGCCGCACATCGAGCAGCGCGGCATCGATGCGCCACAGGTCGAGCAGCGCATAGCCGCCCCACAACACCAGGCAAATGGCGCTGAACCACAGCACGCGCACATATTCGTGGCTGCTGCAATAGGCACGGTATTCCGCCTCCAGCGGTGCATCGAAGCGCAGCCACCGGAAGCCCCGGCGCAACTGCAGCGCGTACTTTGTGGTGGATGCCAGCAAAGGCGGCCTGATTTGAAGCATGCGGCTTTTTCCCCCAATGAAGGCGGTTGTACCACCGGGTTTAAGTTGCGCCTCGGCCAGGGCGGCCAAAGTGGCGCAAAACGGCCTGTGCGCAGGCGCGGCGCCCTGGTGTCGGTGCAGCGTGCAGCAGTTCCACCGCACGCGCTGGCGCCTCGATCCATGTGGCGCGCAAATCCACGTGGAGCCCGTGGCCGCGCCGCCCGTGACGGTTTAAACAGGCCTGGGCGCCAGCGTGGAAAGCGGCAGCGCGTGCAGCTCGGCCAACAGCCGGGCCAGCGCCTGGCCCGCGGCCTGCACCACGGCGCGGCCCTTGTCCGCGCTGGCCGCGGCGGCATTGCCCACGGCGCCGGCGCTCTGGTAGTCCTCCATCGCCCAGCCCATCTTGGCGCTTTTGCCGTTGCCCAGGATGGCATGCCGCGCGGCGCGCTCCTGCGAGGTGGAGCGCCAGTCGCGCGCATGCTCCATGTGCACGGTGTCGGGCGCCAGGTGCAGCATCATCGAGGTCTCGATCGCGCCGCCGTGGATGCCGAAGCGGTGCTCCTCGGCGCTGAACAGGCCGCTCACCTCGTCGGGCAGCGGCAGGCTGAACCAGCTGCTGCCGTAGACCAGCAGGCCGCAGCGCTGGCGCAGCTCGCGCGCCACGATGTCCATGGGCGCCACGTTGCCGCCATGGCCGTTGAGCAGCAGCAGCTTCTTCACGCCCGCGCGCGCCACGCACTCGCCCACCTCGGTCCACAGCGCGAGCAGCGTGGCGGGCGAGAGCGTGAGCGTGCCCGGGTAGGACAGATGCTCGGTGGACAGGCCCACGGCCATGGGTGGCAGGAACAGCACCGGCAGCTCGGCGGGCAGCAGCGGCAGCGCGGCGTCGATCACGCCCCGCAGCAGCGTGGCATCCACCGACAGCGGCAGGTGCGGCCCATGCTGCTCGATGGCGGCCACGGGCAGCACGGCCACCGTCTGCGCGGCCAGGCCCGAGGCCATGGCCTCGGAAAAGTCGCGCGTGGACAGGTCGGACCAGAAGCGGGAGAGGTGGGGCATGCTGCGGATGGTAGCCGCCCTCCGGGCATATCCCCAGCGCCTCACTCGTGCCGGTGGGCCGGGCCAGCCCCGCCCGGCGCCGCCTGCCGCACCTCGGCCTGCAGCGTGCGCTCCGTGCGCGTGCCGGCCGCGTCCTCGAAGCGCAGGGTCAGGGCGATGGCGCTGCCCGCGGCCAGGGGCTCCTTCAGGTCCATCAGCATGACGTGGTAGCCGCCGGGCGCCAGCGCCACGCTCTGGCGCGGCGGCAGGTCCAGCGCCGCGATGGCGCGCATGCGCATGGTGCCGCCGTCCATCTTCATTTCGTGGACTTCGGCCACGCCGGCCACGGGGGAGGAAACGCCCACGAGCCGCGCGCCCGACGGGGCCTGCAGCGTCATGAACGCGCCGGTGCCGCCCTGGCCCGCCACGGTGGCGCGCACCCAGGCGTTCTTCACGTCCACGGGCGCCACGCCGGCGGGCAGCACGTCCAGCCGGGCCGCGGGCCGGGGCAGCTTGGCGGCGTCGCCCGGCTGGGGCACCTGCGTCCAGTCGGCCTGGCCCACGTCGCACACCTGCCGCGCGGGGAAGTACAGCGCGCCCGGGGTGGCGGGCAGCGTGCCGCGCACGATGAATTCGCCCTTGTCGTGGCCGCGCAGGGCGGTGGCGGCGGAGTCGGCCGTCCAGCGCACTTCGCCGCCCTGGGCACCGGCAGGCGGGGCCGCCAGCGTCCAGCCGGGGCGCGGCAGGGCTTCGGCGAAGCGAAAGCCCGCGGGCAGCTGCACCGCCAGCGCCGTGGTGGCCTGCGCGCCCTGGCAGGCGTGGCCGATGGAGAAGGCGGCGTCATAGGTGCTGCCCGCCGTGGCGCCGCCCGGGGGCAGCACGACGTGGCCGGAGGCCGCCGTGGCGGCGCAGAAAGCGGCCGTGGCGGCCAGGCGTTGCGAGAGGTGTTTCATGGCAGGGTCCTTGCAAGACATCACAGATCCCAGCGCAGCGAGGCCGTGTAGGTGCGCTGCGGATAGGGGTGGAAGTTCCAGTACTGGTAGTTGTTGGCGTTGTCGATGCCCAGCGCCGCCGAGAGCTGCCGCGTGAGCCTGTAGCGTGCGCGCAGGTCCACGGTGAAGTACCGGCTCGCGCCGAAGTAGGCGAAGGCGTTCACGTCGCTGTTGTCCAGCGTGGAGTACTGGCGCCCGCTGTAGCGCGCGGCCACCGTGAAGGCCCAGCGGTCGCCGGGCTGCCAGGTGGCGTAGGCGGTGGAGCGCCAGCGCGGCACGCGCGGCTGCCACTTGTCCACGCTCGCCGGATTGGCGGCGTTGGCCACGATCCGGGAGTCGGCATAGGTGAGGCTGGCGCCCAGGTCCAGCCCGCGCATCCATTCCGGCTGGCCGCTGTAGGCCAGCTCCAGGCCCAGCGTGCGGATCTTGTCCACGTTCTGCACGCGCGAGGTGGTGGTGCCCGGCACCAGCTGGCTGTAGAGCGCGTCCGAGGTGGTTTCATGGAACAGCGTGGCGCGCGCCAGGCCGCTGCCCAGGTCCTTCTCGGCGGAGAGCTCGCCGGTCCACGACTTCTCGGGCTTCAGGCCCGGGTCGTTGATGAACGACAGCGCCCCGCCCGACGTGGCGCCATACAGCTCGCCCACCGTGGGAAAGCGCACCGCGCGCCCCACCGAGGCCTTGAGCACGGTGTCGCTGCGCCACTGGTAGGCCAGCGCCGCCTTGGGCGAGAAGTGCGACGCGCTGCGGCGGTCGTAGGCCTGGCGGCTGCTGGCCGTGGCCGTGAAGCCGTCGTGCGCCGTCCAGTCCTCCCAGCGCAGGCCCAGCACGGCCGTCCAGCGCGGCGCGAAGCGCCACGCGTCCTGCGCCCACAGGTAGGCCGTTTCGGCGCGGCCGCCCACGCGGCTCACGGGCGACGCGGGGTTGGCGGCGCCGTCCATCCAGCTGCCCGCCACGTTCAGCTTGTCGATGCCGAGCCTGTACGCGTCGCGCCCCGCGCCGAAGTCCACGATGTGCGCCCCCTGCGCGCCCTGCGGGCGCCAGGTGCCCTTGGCGGCCAGGGTGTTCCAGCCCGTGCCGTCCTGGCGCTGCAGCGTGCCGGGCCCGCCCGCGGCGGCCTGCGGGAGGGCCACGGTGGGGGCGCGCTGGCGGTCCCTGCCGTAGTCGTAGAGGCTGGCCGCGAGCTCCCAGTCGAAGACGTCGCCGGTGTGGCTCTTGACCGACACGCCGTGCATGGTGTGCGTCTGCGCGTCGTTGGTGAGCGGGAACGCCGTGGGCGCGAGGGTGTAGCCGCGCCCGCCGATGTTCACCGCGCCGCTGTAGACCGGCTGGCCGTCCGGCCCGGCCAGGAAGCTCGCGGGGCGCCCCTCGGAGCGGTTGTTCCACCAGCCCAGGGTGTAGCTCGCGCGCAGCGTGGGCGTGAGGTCGTAGGCGAGCTTGAGCTTGGCGTGGTCCTGCACCGTGTGGTACTGCGTGCCGGTGCCGAGGATGTACCACGGCGTGTTCGTGGTGCTCAGCCCCGGCACGGCGCCCGACACGGGCGTGCCCGCCGCGCCCGGCGTGCCCGATGCCACGGGCACCGTGGCGAAGGTCTGCGGCTGGCCCTGGCTGTCGGTGCGGTGCACGTTGAGCCACCACGACCAGTCGCCGCTCCTGCTGCCGAGCGATGCGCTGGTCTGCCAGCTGCTGAACGTGCGGTGGGTGCCGTACAGCTCGTTGGGCTGCGACGAATAGCCCGCGCCCACGTGCGCTTCCAGTTTGGTGGGCATGCGCGTCACGTAGTCCACCACCGCGCCGGCCGAGTTGCCCGGGTAGGCCGCGGAGAACGGGCCGTACATCACGTCCACGCGCTCGATCTCCTCGGGCGTCACCAGGCCCCAGCGCGGCGCGTAGTTGGTGCCGTTGGCGATGCCGTTGCCCAGGTAGTTGGACAGCAGGATGCCGTCGGCGTACACGGCCGAGCGCGCGCTGTTGCCCGTGCCCGAGGCGCGCGTGGACAGGATGGCGTGGTTGTAGTCGCCGATGTAGCGCTTGCGCACCAGCAGGCTGGGCAGGTACTTGAGCGCGTCCTCGCTGTCGGTGGCGTTGATGCGCGCGTCGATCTCCTCGCGCGTCACGCCCTCGATGGTGGTGGGGATCTGCGTGGGCAGCGAGCTCGGCTGCCCCCCGCTCACGGTGACGACGCCGAGCGACCTGGCGCGCTCCGGCGCCTCGCCGGCCGCGCCGGTGCCGGCCTGCGCGCAGGCCAGGGCGCCGCCCAGCACGAGCGGCACGAAAGACTTGTTCATGGATGACCTCTGCGGCGCCCCTCAGGCGCCAGGAACTTGCACGGGCCGATGCGGCGCGCCCACCGCACGGGCCGGCAAGCCGCAAGGCATCAGGAAGGCAGGTTCAGAGGCGGGGCGGCCCGCGGGCGGGCAGCGGCGCGGCCGTGGCGGCCGCCAGGCGCGCGGCGGCGATGGGCCGCAGCACATGGGACAGGGGGGCCGGCGGCGGCTGCGCGCCCGCCGGCGCGGGCGGCGGTGGCGCCGCCAGCGGCATGCACATGGGACAGTCGAGATGGGCCGCGCCCATGGCCGGCGCGCCGCCGTCCTGCTTGGCGATCACCTGCATCACGCCCGTGCCGGAGCACACCAGCTCCAGCCCCTGCGGATTCACCAGCGGCGAGGCCACCGCCACGCCCAGCGACAGCGCGAACCACGCCAGCACCGCGCGGCCCAGCAAGGCGGGCGCCAGGGTGCGGAGGCGGTGGATGAACGGCATGCCGGACGAAAGCGGAAGGGTGGGGGCGCGTGAAGGCCGGGCATGGTAACACCCGCCCGCCCGCTGCCATGGCCCTCCGCGGCCCGCGGCCTCTTCCGCCAGGACGGCAGCGCACTGGCCATCCAGCGCGCGTGCCGGACGCTCTACTCGATCTTGAAGTTCGTCTCCTTGACGATGCGCTTCCAGCGCTCGTTGTCGGAGGCGATCAGGCGCCCGAACTCCTGGGGCGTGCTGCGCCGCGGCACGTAGTTGTAGGTCTTGAGCTTGGCCAGCACGTCGGGCATCTGCATGACCTTGTCCATCTGCTGCGCCAGCAGGTTCACGATTTCCTTGGGCGTTCCCTTGGGCGCGAGCAGCCCCGACCAGGAGCTGAAGTTCATGCCCTCGACGCCCGCCTCGGCGATCGTCGGCACCTGGGGGAAGGACTCGGCGCGCTGGGGCAGCAGCACGGCCAGGGCCTTGACCTTGCCCGCGCGGATCATCTCCACCGAGGCGAAGGAGTCGAACGAGAAGTCCACCTCGCCCGCCACCACGGCCTGCATCTGCGGGCTCGTGCCCTTGTACTGCGCGTTGATGATGCCGGGCGCGCCCACCACCGTCTTGAACTGCTCGGTGATCAGGGAAATCATGCTGCTGCCCGAGGAGGCGGTCAGCGACTTGCCCTGCCTGGCCAGGCCGATGAGCTCCTGCATGTTGTTGGCGGGCAGGTCCTTGCGCGCGATGACCACGAAGCCCACGTCGCACAGGTGGGCGATGGGCTCGAAGCTCGCCAGCGCCTCGTACTGGGTCTTGTAGATCACGGGGCTGAGCGTCTGCGCGCCCGCGGTGTTGAGCAGCAGCGTGTAGCCGTCGGGCGCGGCGCGCGCCACCAGGTCGGTGCCGATGACGCCGTTGGCGCCGCCCTTGTTGTCCACGATGAAGGACTGGCCCATCAGCTCGCCGAGCTTCTGCAGGGTGAGCCGCGCCACCACGTCGGTGGTGCCGCCGGCGGGAAAGGGCACGATGACCCGCACCGGCTTGTCCGGATAGGCCGCGGCGCGCGCCTGCAGCGGCAGCCCCCAGGCGGCGGCCGCCGAAGCAGCCGCGGCCGTGGTCATGAATCGGCGGCGTGAAGTCTCCACCATGTGCTTGTCTCCTGTGTCGTCATAGTTGGCGTTACGCCGATAATGGCCAGCCGACTTATATCCTGTCAAATATCGAAAACCTATTCGTCGATATTTTTCTCAAATAGATGCGCGTTCCCGCGCCGGGAACCAATCCCCCTCCCCTGGCTCCCACCGTCCGTCATGCCGCCTCCTCCCATTTCACGCCATGCCGCCGCGCAGCGCCTGCGGCTCTGGCTGGCCGCCCTGTTTTTGATAGCAGCCAGCGCCCTGCCAGCGGGCGCTGCGGCGCAAATCCTCCTGAAACAGGGCGGTGCCCAGGCGGCCGGCGTCCAGACCGAGCATGTGCGCGCCGAGCTCGTGGCCCAGGCGCCCGACGGCGTGGGGCCGGGCAGGCCGCTGTGGCTGGGCCTGTCGATCACGCACGCGCCCGGCTGGCACACCTACTGGAAGAACGCGGGCGATTCGGGCCTGCCCACGCAGCTGGAGTGGAAGCTGCCGCCCGGCATGGAGGCGGGCGAGATCGCCTGGCCCGTGCCGCGCAGGATCCGCGTCGGCACGCTGGCCAACTACGGCTACGAGGGCCAGGTGCTGCTGCCCGTGCCGGTCGCCGTTTCGGACGCCTTCGCCCCCGGCCCGTTGGCCAAGGAGGCGACGGTGCGGCTGCAGGCCTCGTGGCTGGTGTGCCGCCAGGAATGCATCCCCGAAGAGGGCGAATTCGTGCTGCAGATCCCCATCCAGGGCACGACGGCGCTGCACGCCGCGCAGTTCGAGGCCGCGGCCCGGGCGCACCCCAGCCCGCTGGCCCCGGGCGCGGGCAGCGGCGCGCAGGTGGAGGACGGCGCCCTGGCGCTCAAGGTGGCGGGCCTGCCCGCCGCGCTGCGCGGGCAGGCGCTGGAGGTGTTCGCCGAGACGGCCGACGTGATCGAGACCGCCGCCGACCCGTCGCAGCAATGGCAGGGCGACACCTGGGTGGCGCGCCTGCCGCTCTCGCCCCAGCGCAGCGCCGGCCCCGACCCGGTGCCGCTGGTGCTGGCCCACGGCGGCCAGGGCTGGCGCGTGGAGCTGCCCGTGCAGGGCGGCTGGCCGCAGGCGGCGGCCATGGCGCAGGTGTCGCCCGCGCTGGAAGCCGCGCTGCGCGCGAACGCCGCCGGCGCCGCAGCCCCCGCGCCCACGCCGGCGCCCATGGGCCTGTGGCTCGCCGCGCTGGGCGGCGCGCTGCTGGGCGGGCTGATCCTCAACCTCATGCCCTGCGTGTTCCCGGTGCTCGCGATCAAGGTGGTGGGCTTCGCGCGCCATGCGCAGGACCGCCGCGCGCACCGCATCGGCGGGCTGGCCTACACGGCGGGCGTGGTGCTGTCCTTCCTGCTGCTGGGCGCGGCCATGCTCGCGCTGCGCGCGGCGGGCGACGCCGTGGGCTGGGGCTTCCAGCTGCAGTCGCCCGCTGTGGTGGCGCTGCTGGCGGCGCTGTTCACGGTGATCGGGCTCAACCTGGCGGGCGTGTTCGAGTTCGGCGCCATGCTGCCCTCGCGCCTGGCCGGCCTGCAGGCGCGCCACCCCGTGGCCGACGCCTTCCTGACCGGCGTGCTGGCCGTGGCCGTGGCATCGCCCTGCACGGCGCCGTTCATGGGCGCGTCGCTGGGCCTCACGGCCACGCTGCCGGGCGCGCAGGCGCTCTCCATCTTCGCGGCGCTGGGCCTGGGGCTGGCGCTGCCGTACCTGCTGGCGAGCTGGCTGCCCGGCTTCGCGCGCGCCCTGCCCCGCCCCGGCGCGTGGATGCAGACGCTGCGCCGCCTGATGGCCTTCCCCATGTTCGCCACCGTGGTGTGGCTGGTGTGGGTGCTGGGCCAGCAAAGCGGCATCGACGGCGCGGCGGCGCTGCTGGCGCTGCTGGTGGCGCTCGCGATGGCCGTGTGGACGCTCACGCTGCGCGGGCGCGGGCGGGCCGTGCTCGCTCCGCTTTCGATAGCTGCCTGCGCCTGGCTGGCCTGGAATTGGATTCCCAAGATCGTTGAAATCCAGAACAATCAAGCGCAATCAGCTATTATTTCAGGAGTTTGGCAGCCCTGGCAGACGGGCCTGCCCGAGCAGCTCCTGGCCCGGGGCCAGCCCGTGTTCGTGGACTACACGGCCGCCTGGTGCGTGACCTGCCAGTACAACAAGAAGACCACGCTGTCGAATGCCGAGGTGCTGCGCGGCTTCGCCGCCAAGAACGTGGCGCTGCTGCGCGCCGACTGGACGCGGCGCGACCCGGCCATCACCGCCGCGCTGGCGCAGCTGGGCCGCAGCGGCGTGCCGGTGTACGTGCTGCACGCGCCGGGCCGGGCGCCCGTGGTGTTCAGCGAGATACTGGGCTCCGACGCACTGCGCGCCGCCATCGAATCGCTCTAACCCGGACCGGACTGGAGGACATCGCCATGCAGACGCTTCGCCGCACCCTCGTCGCCCTGCCCCTGCTGCTCGCCGCCCTCGGCGCGCACGCCGCCGCCGCGGTGGGCCAGATCGCGCCGGACTTCACGCTGCAGAGCACCGAGGGCAGGCCCGTGCGCCTGTCGGAGCTGCGCGGCAAGTACGTGGTGCTGGAGTGGACCAACCCCGGCTGCCCCTTCGTGCGCAAGCACTACGACAGCGGCAACATGCCCGCCACGCAGAAGGCCGCGCGCGAGCAGGGGCTGGCGTGGCTCTCCATCAACTCCACCGCGAAGGCGAGCGGCGACTACCTGGAGCCCGCACGGCTCGCCGCCTGGCTCGCCGGGCGCAAGGCCCAGCCCACGGCCATCCTGATGGACGAGGAAGGCACGGCGGGCCACGCCTACGGCGCGCGCACCACGCCGCACATGTACGTCATCGACCCCGGGGGCACGCTGGTCTACGCGGGCGGCATCGACAGCATCCCCTCGGCGCGCGTGGCCGACATCGAGCGCGCCACCAACTACGTGAAGGCCGCGCTCGCCGACATCGCCGCGCAGCGGCCCATCGCGGCGGCGGCCACGCAGCCCTACGGCTGCAGCATCAAGTACCAGTGATCCGGGCCTGCTGCCACGCGCCTGGAATCACGCCAGCAGCAGCCCGCCGAACCACGCGCCAGCCCCCGGTCCAGCGTCATGCGGAATTCCAGCGCCGCGGCAGGCCCTCGCCAGTGTGGCGCGGGCGCATCGCCGCGCCGCCCGCAATGGTCGGAACTCCGGGGGGCGCCGCCGGATAATCGGCGGCCATGCATCCGCCGCGTCTTTCCCTCGCCGTGCGCGCCACGGCCCTGGCCTTCATGGGGCTGGGCTGCCTCGTTGCGCAGGCCCGGGCCGGCTCCCTGCACGAGGCCGCCGCGCCGCGCCCCTTCAGCCAGCCCGAGCCGCTGGCGCAGGAGCTGCGCCATCGCATGGAGTCCCCGCTGGTGCGCGAGCTGCAGGTGCGCCTGCGCCACGCCAGGTACCTGGCGCTGTACGACGTGGACGACCGCTACGGCCTGAAGACGCGCGAGACGGTGCGCAAGTTCCAGAAGGACCACGGCCTGCGCGAAACGGGCGTGGTGGACCAGGCCACCTGGGACCGGCTGCTGCCCAAGTCGCACAAGCCCACGGCCGCGGAGCTGGGCAACACCGACGTGGGCCCCTGGTTCACGGGCCCCGGGCAGGCGGGCTACATCCGGGAGCTGCAGCACCGGCTCGGGCAGGCGGGGCATTACCAGGGCGCGATCGACGGCGAGTTCCACGGCGCCACGCAGCAGGCGATCAGCGGCTTTCGCACCCGGGTGGGCCTGCCTGCCAGCCAGGTGATGGACGAGCGCACCTGGGCCCGCCTGATCGCCAGGACGCGCACCCCACGCTACGCACAGCTGTTCGACGCGCCGCCGGCGAGCACGCTCGCGCAGGCGCTGGACCCGCGCTGCGCCACGGGCCGGGTCGTGTGCATCTCGCGGGAGCAGAAAAGAATGTCGCTCGTGGTCGATGGCCGCGCGCTGTTCACGCGCGAGGCGCGCTTCGCGCGCCCGGGCTGGGAGAGCGACAAGGGCGAGTTCCGCATCTGGTACATGAACAGCGACACGGTCTCGACCATCTTCGGCGAGCGCACGCCCATGCCCTACGCCATCTTCTACGACGGCAACGTGGCCATCCACTATTCCGACGATTTCGACCAGGTGGGCTACGAAGGCGGCTCGCACGGCTGCAGCCAGCTCAGGGACTACCGGGCCGCCAAATGGCTGTACGAGCAGGTCAGGGTGGGCGACAGGGTCGTGGTCTATTGAGCCCTGCGCCTGCCGCGAGGAATGGCCGCACGGGCGGGCTGCGACAATCCCCCCCATGACGACCTCCTTCGCCCCCCTCACCAACGACACCTTTCTGCGCGCCTGCCGCCGCCAGGCCACGGACTACACCCCCCTGTGGCTGATGCGCCAGGCCGGGCGCTACCTGCCCGAATACAAGGCCACGCGCGCCAAGGCCGGCAGCTTCATGGGGCTGGCGACGAACGTGGACTACGCCACCGAGGTGACGCTGCAGCCTTTGGAGCGCTTCCCGCTGGACGCGGCGATCCTGTTCTCCGACATCCTCACCGTGCCCGACGCCATGGGCCTGGGCCTGTCGTTCGCCGAGGGCGAGGGCCCGCGCTTCGCCAAGGCGGTGCGCGACGAGGCCGCCGTGGCCGCGCTGGCCGTGCCCGACATGGACAGGCTGCGCTACGTGTTCGACGCCGTCACCAGCATCCGCCGCGCGCTCGACGGCCGCGTGCCGCTGATCGGCTTCTCGGGCAGCCCCTGGACGCTGGCCTGCTACATGGTCGAGGGCAAGGGCTCGGACGACTACCGCCTGGTCAAGAGCCTGATGTACGCCCGCCCGGACCTGATGCACCGCATCCTGGCCGTGAACGCCGACGCCGTGGCCCAGTACCTGAACGCGCAGATAGACGCCGGCGCCCAGGCAGTGATGATTTTCGACAGCTGGGGCGGCGCGCTGGCCGACGGCATGTTCCAGCAGTTCAGCCTGGCCTACACGGCGCGCGCGCTGGCGCAGCTCAAGCGCACCGGGGCCGATGGCCAGGACGTGCCGCGCATCGTCTTCACCAAGGGCGGCGGCATCTGGCTGCAGGACATGAAGCAGCTCGACTGCGAGGTGCTGGGCCTGGACTGGACGGCCAACCTGGGGCAGGCCCGCGCCATCGTCGGCGGCAGCGTGGGCGGCCCGGGCAAGGCGCTGCAGGGCAACATCGACCCCAACGTGCTGTTCGCCCCGCCCCAGGCGATCGCGGCCCAGGCGCGCGCCGTGCTCGACAGCTTCGGCAAGCCCCACACCGACAGGAATACCACGGGCCCCACGCACATCTTCAACCTGGGCCACGGCATCAGCCAGCACACGCCGCCCGAGCACGTGGCGGCGCTGGTGGAGGCGGTGCACGGCTATTCCCGCAGCCTGCGCCAGCAGTGAACGCCTGCTCGCATGCGGCGCCCCTCGCGGGCCAGTTGTGCACAAACCGGGCCGGGTGTCGCGGGGGCGACGATCCACGGCCTGCGCGCCGCATGCAGACCCGCGGGGAAGGAGACAGCCACGCAAGTGGTTGATTCATATGGACATCGCAAGCATGCCGCTTTTGTAAGCAAGTTAAACAAACCACGTAGCGACAAGGGATTGCAGAGGGTGGCCGAGGGATATCAACAAAGTTATCCACAGAAAAACTGGACTTCTTCCGAATCCCTCGCAAAATCAAGCACTTGCCACCGAAAGTGCATGCGAAACCCCATGGCCGCTGGCGCGGCCTACCACATTTCCGGGATGCTTTCGCCTATTGACAGCGCAGTTGTGCACATGTTTGGCGCGGCGGCAGTGCCGGGCCTGCATGCCGCGACAATGTCCGCGCCACGCCATGCGGCATGACAAAGATCATTGATTCATAAGGGGTTTTCTTTGATGGCACTGGCAAATGCGCTAGCACCAGGGTTAGCAACCATGCGGCCTGCAGCCAGGTCCGCGCGGTTTTTCAACAAAGTTATCCACAGAATGCCCGTTTTTTGTGAACAAGGCTGTGGAGCCATGCCGGGCCGCCCATGAGCCATGCCTTCCCGGGCTTGGTGCAGGTCGCCGTCAGCACTCCGGCCCACAGCGCCGTGGGCGACCTGCTGAGCTACGCCTGCGCCGCCCCCCTGGCGCCGGGCACGCTGGTGCGCGTGCCGCTGGGCGCGCGCGAGGTGCTGGGCGTGGTCTGGGACGATCCTGCCGAGCCCCCGTCCCTGCCCGCGGGCATGGCGCCGCGCCCGGTGGCGGGCGTGCTCGAGGGCATCGCCCCGCTCGGCGCCGCCTGGCGGCGCCTGGTGGCCTTCACGGCACGCTACTACCAGCGCGCCCTGGGCGAGGTGGCGCTGGCCGCCCTGCCGCCGCAGCTGCGCGAGCTGACGCCCGAACAGATGGCCCGGCGCATGCGCCGCCCCGCGGCCGCGCCAAGGCCCGCAGCCAGCGTCGAGCAAACTACTGAATCAATAGCACTCAGCGCAGAGCAGGAAAGCGCTGCAGCCCAAATAGATGCCAATCCAGGCCCCTTCCTGCTGTTCGGCAGCACCGGCAGCGGCAAGACCGAGGTCTACATGCACTGCGTGGCCCGGGCGCTGGCGGCCAGCCCCGCCGCGCAGGCCCTGGTGATGGTGCCCGAGATCAACCTCACCCCGCAGCTGGAGGCGCGCTTTCGCGCCCGCTTCGCGCCCCTGTACGGCGAGGCCGCCGTGGTCAGCCTGCACAGCGGCATGACCAACCCGCAGCGCCTGAAAAGCTGGCTGGCCGCGCACCAGGGCGCGGCGCGCATCGTGCTGGGCACGCGCATGGCGGTGTTCGCCAGCCTGCCGGGCCTGCGGCTCATCGTGGTGGACGAGGAGCACGACGCCAGCTACAAGCAGCAGGAGGGCGCGCGCTACTCCGCGCGCGACCTGGCGCTGTGGCGCGCGCGCGAGCAGCACGCCAAGGCCATCCTGGGCAGCGCCACGCCGTCGCTGGAGAGCTGGCACGCGAGCAGCCCCGAGGTGGGCCGCTACCAGCGGCTGGCCATGCCCAGCCGCATCGGCGCGGGCGAGCTGCCGCGCCTGCGCCTGGTGGACATGGGCCAGCAGCCGCGCGGTGCGGTGTTCTCGCCGCCGCTGCTGGCGGCCATCACCGAGCGCGTGGAGCGCGGCGAGCAGTGCCTGGTGCTGCTCAACCGCCGGGGCTTCGCGCCCGTGCTGCACTGCCACGACTGCGGCTGGAAGAGCGACTGCCCGCACTGCAGCGCCCACCAGGTGTTCCACAAGATCGACCGCACGCTGCGCTGCCACCACTGCGGCCACGCGCAGCGCGTGCCGCGCGCCTGCCCCGGCTGCGGCAACCCGGACATCGCCCCCGTGGGCCGGGGCACGGAGCAGCTGGAGGAGCAGCTGGCCGCGCTGCTGCGCAACGTGATCACGCCCGAGCGCCGCGCCGCGCGCGTGGCGCGCATCGACGCCGACACCACCCGCGCCAAGGGCGCGCTGGAGGAGCAGCTGGCCCAGGTGCACGCGGGCGAGGTGGACGTGCTCGTGGGCACGCAGATGGTGGCCAAGGGGCACGACTTCCGCCGCATCACGCTGGTGGCGGCCGTGCAGCCCGACGGGGCGCTGTTCTCCAGCGACTTCCGCGCGCCCGAGCGCCTGTTCTCCCTGCTCATGCAGGCCGCGGGCCGCGCCGGGCGCGACGCACAGTACGTCGCCGCCCAGGCGAGCCCGCCCGAGATGTGGCTGCAGACCTGGCACCCCGACCACGCCGTCTACGCCGCGCTGCGCCGCCACGACTACCCGGCCTTCGCGCAGCAGCAGCTGGCCGAGCGCCGCGAGGCGGGCATGCCGCCCTTCGCCTACCAGGCCCTGGTGCGCGCCGACGCGCGCACCCAGGAAGCGGCCCAGGCCTTCCTGCAGGCCGCCGCCGACGCCGCGCGCGCGGCGCCGCTGCCGGGCCTGGAGCAGGTGTTCATCTTCCCGCCCGTGCCGCTGGCCGTGCAGCGCGTGGCCGACGTGGAGCGCGCGCAGATGCTGCTGGAGAGCCCGCAGCGCGGCGCGCTGCAGCGCTTCCTGGCCGCGTGGCAGCCGCTGCTGCACGCCGAGCGCACGCGCCACCGCGCCCTGGTGCGCTGGCTGGTGGACGTGGATCCGCAGGCTATTTAAGTAGGTTTTCAGTGAGCAAGCAGGCCCGAAGCCAGCAGCCTCACCCGCGAAGCGACCAATCGAGCCCCCTCTGACAGCGGCCGCTGCCGCGACAGGCTCAGCGCGATGGTTCGCCGTATGCCTGGGTGCGTCACGCGGCAGGCCCGCAGCACACCAGCCGCGACCTCCTGTTCCACAGCGGTCCTGGGCAGCAGCGTGAAGGCGTGGCCACTGGCCGCGACGTCC
This sequence comes from Alicycliphilus sp. T452, assembly GCF_054512775.1. Taxonomy (NCBI): domain Bacteria; kingdom Pseudomonadati; phylum Pseudomonadota; class Betaproteobacteria; order Burkholderiales; family Comamonadaceae; genus Alicycliphilus; species Alicycliphilus sp. T452. The sequence continues at coordinate 213,472 of NZ_JBTNEH010000003.1, read as the reverse complement.
TTCATGGCGGTTCCGGTTTCGACCTCCATCACGACATCCAGCGCCACCCCGTGCTTGCGGCTCAGCCCGTCAAGCGTCGTGCGCAGACCGTTGGGCATAGCGGGCAATACCAGCGGCAAACCCTGCAGCGCGCGGAAGGGCAGCGTCTCGCCGTGCGTGAATTCGGGCCGGCCCGCGTGTCCCACGAGAAAGGTCTCGACTTTGCCCAGCACGTCCTCGCCGCGCAGCGCCGACGAGCCGTAACGGTTGACCACGATCATGTCCAGCCTCCCGGACGAGAGCTGCTCGTCCAGCGAGCCGCTGAACCCTTCCACCACGTGGAGGCGCAGCGCCGGGGCGCGCTCCCGGATATCGGCCAGCAGCATCGGTAACAGTTGGCGCGATAGCGAAGGCAACACGCCCACGTGCACCGTGCCTGTCAGCACGCCCGCAGCCTCGTGCGCCGTGGCATTGAGCTGGTGGAGCTGATCCACCACGCGCTTGACCTCGGGATACATGCGTCGCCCGAACTCTGACAGCGCCATCCCCCGGCCCGTGCGGTCGAACAGCCGCCGGCCCCATGCTGCCTCCAGCATGGCGATGTGGCGGCTGACCAGCGACTGGGCCATGTCCGACGCGACGGCGGCGCGCGACAGCGAATGCATGTCGGCGACGAGCAGGAAAGTGCTGAGCTGCCTGAGAGTCATGATTTCACTTTAATGGAAATCAGAAATCATAGATTTCTACTTTATGGAAATGCGGGCAGCCCCTAATCTCCACCGTGTCCGCAAACACGCAGGAGACAAACTTGAAACTCGCACACATGCTCGCCGCCGCGCTGGCGGCCGCGTCCCTTCTGGCCTCACCCGCCGTCCACGCACAGAAGCCCGGCTACCCGAGCCAGCCGGTCACGCTGGTCGTGCCCTTCCCCGCCGGAGGCCCCACCGACGCGATGGCCCGCGTGCTGGCCCAGAAGCTCGGCCACCGGCTCGGCCAGCAGGTGGTCGTCGACAACCGGGGCGGCGCCGGCGGCGGCATCGCGGCCGAACTGGTAGCGCGCGCGCCAGCCGACGGCTACACGCTGTTCTTCGGCACCACGGGCACGATGGCGATCAACCCCAGCCTCTACGCGAAGCTGCGCTACGACCCGGTGAAGGACTTCGCCCCGATCAGCCTCATGGCCACCACGATGAACGTGCTGGTCGTCAATCCGCAACTGCCGGTCAAGACGCTGGGCGAACTCGTCGCCCTTGCCAAGGCCAAGCCCGGCGAGCTGTCCTACGGCTCAGCGGGCAACGGCAGCTCAAACCACCTGTCGGGAGAGCTCTTCCGCACCTCGGCGGGCATCCAGATCAATCACATTCCGTACAAGGGATCGGCGCCCGCGCTGGTTGATCTGCTGGGTGGACGGCTGTCGATGATGTTCGACACCATCGCGCAGCAGACACAGAACATCGCCGCCGGCAAGGTGAACGCGCTGGCGGTCACGGGCCCCGCGCGCTCGCCGCTGCTGCCCGATGTGCCCACGGCGCAGGAGGCCGGGCTCAAGGGCTTCGATGTGACCATCTGGTACGGCGTGCTTGCGCCCCGGGGCACGCCAGCCGGTGTCATCGACCGGCTGCAGCACGAGATCGCCGCCGTGATGGCAACCGACGAGATGAAGAAGCGCATGCAGGCCGATGGCGCCGAGGCGCGCACCACCACCCCGGCCGAATTCGCCGCGCTCATCCGCAGCGACACCGCCAAGTGGGCACCGGTGGTCAAGAACTCCGGCGCCAGCTTGGACTGAGGCGAGCCGCATCATGGATTCCCTGCTTGATCCCCGCCTGCGGCAGGCATTCGCCCCACGGCGCATCGCCATCGTGGGTGCCACCGAAGACCGCAACAAGGTCGGCGGCCGGCCCCTGCACTACCTCCAGCGCTTCGGCTTCCAGGGGGCGGTCTATCCCATCAACCCGAAACGGGCCACGGTGCAGGGCATGGCGGCTTTCTCCTCGCTCGACGCCGTGCCCGAGGTTCCCGACGTGGCGATCGTCGCGGTAGGGCAGGACGCCGTGCCCGGCGTGATCGCGCAGTGCGGCGCGCAGGGCATCGGCGCGGCAATCGTGATGAGCTCGGGCTTCGGCGAAACCGGCGGCGCCGGCGCCGCGCGGCAGCGGGAGCTGGTGGCGCAGGCGCGGCTGCTGGGCGTGCGGCTGATCGGCCCCAACGCGCAAGGCGTGGCCAACTTCCACAGCGGCGCGGTGATGAACTTCAGCACCATGTTCATGGAAGTCGCCCCCCAGGACGGGCCGGTGGCCATCATCAGCCAGAGCGGCGCCGTCAGCGTCATGCCCTACGCCCTGCTGCGCGAGCGTGGTGTGGGCGTGCGCTACCTCGTCGCATCGGGCAACGACGCCGACGCCTCGGTGAGCGAGCTGGCCCTAGCGGCGGCGGCCGATCCGCACGTCCGCGTGGTGCTGATGTACATCGAATCGCTCGCCGATCCGGCCCTGCTGGCCGAGGTGGCCCGCGTGGCCAGGGCGCGCGGCGCAGCGGTGATCGCGCTCAAGTCAGGCCGCAGCGCGCAGGGCGCGCAGGCGGCCGCGTCGCACACCGGCGCGATCGTCAACGACGACGTGGTGGTGGACGCCTTCCTGCAGCGGCACGGCATCTGGCGCGCGCAGGACGTGCATGGGCTGGTCAACGCCGTAGAGCTGTACCTGGCCGCACCGCCCCGGCCCGCACAGCGGCTGGTGGTCATGAGCCACAGCGGCGCGGTGGGCGTGCTCTGCGCCGATGCGGCCGACGCGCTCGGACTGCCCCTGGCCCAGCTGTCCTCGCCCACCGTGGAGCGCCTCGCGGGGATCATGCCGAGCTTCGCCACGGCCCGCAATCCGGTCGATCTGACCGCCTCCCTCATGACGCAGGGCGGCATGTTCGCGGACACGCTGGCCGCGCTGGCCGCCGACCCGCAGGCGGACATGTTCCTCATCGGAGTGCCGGTGGCCGGCCCCGGCTACGACGTGCCCGGCATGGCCGCGGACGCGGTGCACCTGGCCGCCACGCGCGGCAGGCCGGTCGCCGTATCGGCGCCGCAGCACACGGTTCGCGCCATCTTCCGCCAGGCTGGCGTGCCGGTGTTCACGCACGAGACAGACGCCATCCACGCCCTGCACCAGTGGAGCCGCCACGGCGTGCTCATCGCGCAGGCCGCCGCGCGCGACGCGCTGATGCGGGGCGCCGTACGCATGCCCCAGATCAAGGATGGAGGCGAAACGCTGCTCAACGAGGCCGACAGCCTCGCCCTGCTGTCGGCGGCCGGCATCCCCGCCGTGCCCCACGCACTGTGCCGCAGCCTGGACGAGGCCCTGGCCGCCTGGCGCGCGCTGGGGCCGGCGGTGGTGCTGAAGGCGTGCTCGGCGCGCATTGCGCACAAGTCCGAACACGGGCTGGTCTTCCTGGACGTGGACGGCGAAGCGCAGGTCGAGCGCGCCTGGCAGGCCTGCGCCCAGCGCGTCGCCGCCATGGGCCTGCCCTTCGAGGGTGCGATCGTCGCATCGCGCGTGCGCGGCCGGCGCGAATTCGCCCTCGGCGTGCGCCAGGACCCGGACTTCGGTACGGTGGTGATGGTGAGCGATGGCGGCAAGTACGTCGAGGCCCTGCGCGACTTCGCGGTACTGCTGCACCCATTTTCCGAGGCCGACGTGATCGCCAGCCTGCGCGCGCTGCGCATCGCCCCCATCCTGGCCGGCGTGCGCGGAGAAGCTCCCGTCGACCTCAACGTGGTCGCCCGCGCCGCCGTGGCGCTGGGCGGTCTGGCAGCCGCCAATGCCCATCCCATCGCCTCCATCGACCTCAACCCGCTCATCGTCCGGGACGCAGGCCAGGGAGGCTGGGCCGTTGACGCAGTGATCGAAAGAACCGGAGCCCCTCATGACAAACAATGACACCCTTTTGCTGGAGCACGCCGGCGAGGTCGCCGTGCTGCGCCTGAACCGCCCGGCGGTGATGAACGCCGTCAACGCCCCGCTGCGCACGGCGCTCACGCGGCAGTTGCAGGCGCTCGACGCCGATCCGCAGGTGCGCGCCATCGTGCTCACCGGCAGCGGCGAGCGCGCCTTCTGCGGCGGCCAGGATCTGGACGAATCCGCCACCATCGACACGGGCAACCTAGCAGGCTGGCTCAACCGCCAGCACGCGATGTACCAAGCCGTGCGCGACGTGAACAAACCCATCGTCGCCGCGCTCAACGGCACAGCCGTGGGCGCCGGCTTCCAGATGGCGCTGATGTGCGACCTGCGGGTTGCGCATGCCACGCTGCGCATGGGGCAACCCGAAGTCCGGGCCGGGCTGGCGAGCATCGTCGGCTCCTACCTGATGTCGCTGCAGATCGGCCATTCGCTGAACCAGCAACTGTCGCTGACCGGCGAACTCATCACCGGCGAGCGAGCGCATGCGATCGGCCTGGTCAACGACCTCGAGCCCGCCGGCGAGGTGCTGCCGCGCGCCATCGAACGCGCACAGGCGCTCGCGGCGCTGCCCGGCGCCGCGCTGCGCACCACCAAGCAACGCTTTCGCGAAAGAACGCAGGCCGGCTTCGAGGAGGCCTGCAGCGCGGGCATCCGCTACCAGCTGGAGTGCTACTCCACAGGGGAGCCGCAGCGCGTAATGCGCGAGTTCATCGCCCGCCGCGATGCCAAGACCCCTTCTCTCCACAAGGATTGACCGCCCATGCAAAAACACACCCAGTTGTTCATCGACAGCGCCTTGGTGCCGGCACGCGGCACGCAGGACCTGCCCGTCATCGACTGCTTCACCGAGGAAGCCTTCGCTTCCTACCGGACCGCCTCTCCAGAGGACGTCGAAGCCGCGGTGGCCGCCGCGCGGCGCGCGTTCGAGACCTGGTCCGCCACGCCCGTGGCCGACCGCATCGCCGCCGTGCGCCGCGTGGCGGCGGTGCTGCGCGAGCAGGCCGACACGCTGACCACGGCCATCTCGCGCGAAGTCGGCATGCCGCGCAAGCTCGCGGCGCGCATCCAGGTCGGTGCGCCGCTCGCAGCCTGGGACATGTATGCTGACCTCGCGGCCGGCTTCGAGTGGGAGTCGCGGGTCGGCCATTCGCTGGTGCAGCAGGTGCCGGTGGGTGTCGCCGCCTGCATCACGCCCTGGAACTACCCGCTGCACCAGATCACCGGCAAGGTCGCGCCCGCGCTGCTGGCGGGCTGCACCGTGGTGCTCAAGCCTTCCGAGATCGCCCCCACGAGCGCCTTCGTGCTCGCCGAGGCCGTGCGGCAGGCTGGCCTGCCTGCTGGCGTCTTCAACCTCGTGCACGGTGCCGGGGCCGACGTCGGTGAAGCCCTGGTGCGGCACTCCGGCGTGGACATGGTCTCCTTCACCGGATCAACGCGCGCCGGCAGACAAATCGCCGCCCTTGCCGGCGCCGACATCAAGCGCCTGGCGCTGGAGCTGGGCGGCAAGTCCGCGGCGCTGGTGCTGCCGGAGGCCGACCTCGCGGCGGCGGTCAAGACAACGCTCGCCAGCTGCATGCTCAACTCCGGGCAGACCTGCTCGGCCATCACGCGCCTGCTCGTGCCGCGCGGCCTGCTGCCCCAGGCCGAGGCGTTGGCGCAGGAATTTCTGCCCGGCTATCGCATGGGAGACCCCGCCGATGGCGGCACGCGGCTGGGGCCGCTCGCCTCGTGCGTGCAGCAAAGGAAAGTCCAGGACTTCATCGATGAAGCCCTCGCCGCCGGCGCGCGCCGCGTGGGCACCGGCGGCGAGCCGCCCGCGCATGGCTTCTTCGTGCCCGCCACGGTGCTCTCGGACGTGGCGCCCGGCATGGCCATCGCGCAGGAGGAAGTCTTCGGCCCGGTGCTGTGCCTGATGGCCTACGACGGCGAAAACGAAGGCATCGCCCTCGCCAACAGCACGGCCTACGGACTCGCCGGCGCCGTGTGGGGGCCAGCTGAGCCGCACACGCTGGCCGTTGCCCGCCGCATGCGTGCGGGCCAGGTGGATATCAACGGCGCGCCCTTCAATCCGCAAGCACCTTTCGGCGGTTTCCGCCAATCCGGCATCGGCCGCGAGAACGGCCGCTACGGCATCGACGAATTCGTCGAGCCCCTGTCGATCCAACTTCCCCCCGGCTTCGCCGAACCATCTTCTGTTGCCTGACACATCACCATGACTTACGAAACCCTGCTCTACAGCGTCGCCGGCCCGGTCGCAACGATTACCCTGAACCGCCCGGAACGCATGAACGCGCTCACCAAGGTGCTGGAAGCAGAACTGCGCACGGCCATCGAACAGGCCGGCCGCGATGCCGCGGTGCGGGCCATCGTGCTCACGGGCGCGGGGCGCGCTTTCTGCGCCGGCATGGACATGGAGGAACTGGAGACCCTACCCCCCGAGGATATCCAGGCCGAGCGCTGGATGCGCCCCTACGACATGAACCGCCGCGCCGACTACCAGACACGCTACTCCTACTTCCCCGCCGCACCCAAGCCCATCATCTGCGCAGTCAACGGTGCCGCGGCAGGGCTCGGGCTCGTGATGGCGCTGTACAGCGACTTCCGCCTCGCATCGGACAAGGCGGTCTTCGCGACCGCCTTCGCCAAGCGCGGCCTCATTGCCGAGCACGGTATCGCGTGGATGCTGCCTCGCATCGTCGGCCATGCGCACGCCACCGATCTGCTGCTCACCTCGCGCAAGATCGACGCGGGCGAAGCTCTTGCGATAGGGTTGGTGAACCGCATCGTGCCGGCCGGCACGCTGATGGAGCAGGCGCACGCGCTGGCGGTCACTCTGTCGACCGAAGTGTCTCCACGTTCAGTCCGCGTGATGAAGCGGCAGCTCTGGGAAGCCCCTTACCAGCCGCTCGGCGAGGCCATCGCGCTGGCGAATGCCGAAATGATCGAGAGCATCCGCAGCGAGGATTTCGCAGAGGGCGTTAGGCACTTCCTGGAACGCCGGGCACCGAACTTCCCCGGCCGCTGAAATCCATCGACAATTTGAATCTTCAGCGCACGCACGCGGCGGGCACATAAGCATGCCAGTTCACGACCAGCGGCGTCCCCTGCGGGTCGTGGGGCCAGGGCGGCTGCCACTGGCCCTGGTGCCAGCGCATTGCCGGGTCTTCCTCAATCTAGTCCAGGGGTTGCGGCGGGGCGCGCTCGCCATCCTGGTCCAGCCATACCCACAGCGCGCCCTAGGCGCGCAGGCGCTCGGTGGTGATCCAGGGCGAATAGCACGCCGCCATCGACCAGCACGGAAGGGCCCTCGGGCTGCGCCACGACCACCAGGCCCGCCAGCCAATACTCCCCTGCCACCGTGCCCAGCGGGCAGCGGGCAGCGGGCCAGCCCATCCCAGGCCGCATGGGCCTGCGCCGCCAGGGCGACCGCAGGCCAATCGGTGTGCGCCGGGCGCTTGCGCCAATGGGCACCGTAGGCCAAGTGCCAGGTGCAGCCCCGCGAGCAGCGAAACCAGCACCAGCCACGCCGCCAGCCCGCGCAACAGGCGCGGGCGCAGCACGTTCGGAGCATATCGCCCCTGGCGCCGCCCCCGGGTTTTCTCCCATGGCAAGCGCGCCGCCATGGGGCAAAGTTCCGCCCCCGGTCCACAAGACCGTTTTTTGATTTTGGAACCCACAATGACCTTCCAAGCGTTTCGCATGTCCCTGGTGGCCGCAGCCATCGCCGTTGCCGGTTTTGCCGGCGCCCCCTCCATCGCCCAGGCGCAGGACACGCGCGCCGCCACCGCCGCGCAGGCCCAGCCCGTCGCCGCCAAGCCGCGTGTCGTGGTGCTGGCCACGGGCGGCACCATTGCCGGCGCCGGCGCCTCGGCCATGAACAGCGCCACCTACACGGCCGCCAAGGTGCCGGTGGACAAGCTGCTGGCCGGCCTGCCCGAGCTCGCCAACATCGCCCAGGTGTCGGGCGAGCAGGTGTTCCAGATCGCCTCCGAGAGCTTCACCAACGACAACCTGCTGGCCCTGGCCCGGCGCGTGTCGCAGCTGGCCAGGCAGCCGGACGTGGACGGCATCGTCATCACCCATGGCACCGACACGCTGGCCGAGACCGCCTACTTTCTGAGCCTGACGGTGCACACCGACAAGCCCATCGCCGTGGTCGGCTCCATGCGCCCGGGCACGGCCCTGTCGGCCGACGGCGCGCTCAACCTGGTCAACGCCGTGAGCGTGGCCGCGTCCAAGGACGCCAGGGGCAAGGGCGTGTTCGTCACCATGAACGACGAAATCAACACCGCGCGCGACGTGAACAAGGACGTGAACATCCAGACCGGCGCCTTCAAGAGCCAATGGGGGCCGCTGGGCATGGTGGTGGAGGGCAGGAACTACTGGTTCCGCGCCCCGGCCAAGCGCCACACCATGCAGTCGGAGTTCGACATCGACAACATCACCACCCTGCCCCAGGTGGACATCGTCTACGCCTACGGCAACGTGCAGCCCACGGCCGTCAACGCCCTGGTCTCCAGCGGCGCCAAGGCCATCATCCACGCGGGCACGGGCAATGGCTCGGTGGCCGACCGCATGGTCAAGCCGCTGCAGGACGCGCGCGCCAAGGGCGTGGTCGTCGTGCGCTCCTCGCGCGTGCCCTATGGCTTCGTGCTGCGCAACGCGGAGCAGCCCGACGACAAGTACGACTGGGTGGTGGCCCACGACATGCGCCCGGAGAAGGCCCGCATCCTGACCATGCTGGCACTGGCCAAGGGCGCCGACACCAAGGAACTGCAGCGCATGTTCCTGGAGTATTGAGCTCCGCGCGCTGGAACAGGCACGAAACCGCGCCCAGCCCAGGCCCGGCCTGCGCTGGGCGCTCCTGTTTTCAAACCAGCAACGCCACCGCCGCCGAAAACGTCAGGAACGCCAGCGCCGTGGACGCCATGATGATGCGCGCCACGCGCCCGCCATGGGCGCCGAAGCGCTCCACCAGCAGCGCCACGTTGCTCGCGCTGGGCAGCGCGGCCAGCAGCACCAGCACCGTGAGCGTGAACGGCGACAGCGCCGCGCCCAGGGCCACGGCCGCGCGCGCCACGCACCACACGAGCAGCGGGTGCACGACGAGCTTGGCCAGGGCGATGGGCACGTACCGGCCCGGCGGCACGTATTCGTGCTGGTTCATCTGCGAGCGCGCCAGCACCGCGCCTATGGTGAACAGCGCCACGGGCGAGGCCGCGCCCGCGAGCATGGCCAGGGTCTTGTCCACCGGAGCGGGCAGCTGCCACTGCAGCGCCGAGGCCACGCCGCCGAGCACGATGGACCAGGGCATGGGGTTGACGGCCATGCCGCGCGCCGCGTTGCGCAGCGCCACCGCCATGCCGTGCGCGCCCGCGCCGTCCAGGCGCGAGAGGGCGATGCACAGCGAGGTGGTGACGACCATGTCCAGCGCCATGCTCAGGATCACGGGGCCGGCGCTGTGCTCGCCCAGCAGCGCCACCAGCAGCGGCACGCCCATGAAGCCGGTGTTGGGAAAGGCGGCGACCAGCGCGCCGAAGGCCGCGTCGTTCCAGCCGACGGCGCGCTTGGTGAGAGCGATGGTGCCCCCCACCATGAGCAGCGCGCACAGCAGGTAGATGCCCGCCACGACCGGGTCGAGCAGCTGCGCGATCGGCGTCTGCGCGCCGAAGCGGTACAGCATGCAGGGCAGCGCGAAGTACAGCACGAAGCTATTGAGCCCGCCGATGGCCGACACGGGCAGCGCCCCGCCGCGCGTTGCCAGGTAACCGCACAGCACGAGGGCGAAGAAGGGGAAGGTAACCAGCAGTACGGAGAGCACGGGCGCGATTGTCGCAGCGGCCGACACATCCCCACACCACTGCAACCACCCCCTCGGAGCGCGGGGCGCCACGGGGGCCGCTATCATCGGCGGCCTTGTGTGCCTCCCGCCCGTCGCCGCCGTCCGGCCGACGGCGCGCCCTCGCCCCTCTCCCATGTCCGGTCTCAATCTCGCCCAGTTGCAGGCAGTGCATTACACCGAAGGCCCGTGCCTCGTGCTGGCCGGCGCGGGCTCGGGCAAGACGCGGGTGATCACGCACAAGATCGCGCGGCTCATCGAGACGGGCCTGGCGCCCCGGCGCATCGCCGCCATCACCTTCACGAACAAGGCCGCGGCCGAGATGCGCGAGCGCGCGGCCGGGCTCATCGGCCGGCAGGCCAGGGACGTGCTGGTCTGCACCTTCCACGCGCTGGGTGTGCGCATGGTGCGCGAGGACGGGCACGTGCTCGGCCTCAAGCCCTCGTTCAGCATCCTCGACCAGGACGACGTGGCCGGCATCCTCAAGGACTGCGCGGGCGGCACCACGGACCTGGCCACCGCGCGCCAGTGGCAGTGGACCATCAGCAACTGGAAGAACCAGGGCTGGGACGCGCGCAAGGCGCTGGCGATGGCCCAGGACGACCACGGGCGCAGCATCGCCCTCATCATGCAGCGCTACGAGGAGCGCCTGTCAGCCTACCAGAGCGTGGACTTCGACGACCTGATCGGCATGCCCATGCGCCTGCTGCGCCACCACCCCGAGGTGCGCGAGAAGTGGCAGCGCGTGCTGGGCCACGTGCTCGTCGATGAATACCAGGACACGAACGCCACGCAGTACGAGCTGCTGAAATTCCTGGTGGGCGAGCGCGCGCGCTTCACCGCCGTGGGCGACGACGACCAGAGCATCTACGGCTGGCGCGGCGCGACGCTGGACAACCTGAAGAAGCTGCCGCAGGACTTCCCCCAGCTCAAGGTCATCAAGCTGGAGCAGAACTACCGCTCCACCAGCGCGATCCTGCGCGCGGCCAACAACGTCATCGGGCCCAACCCCAAGCTCTACCCCAAGACGCTTTTCAGCGAACTCGGCGAGGGCGAGCCCGTGCGCGTGGTGGACTGCGACAACGAGGAGCACGAGGCCGAGCGCGCCGTGGCCCGCATCCAGGGCCTGCGCGCGGCCAGCAACCCGCCGCCCGCGTGGAAGGACTTCGCCATCCTCTACCGCGCCAACCACCAGGCCAAGCCGTTCGAGAAGGCGCTGCGAAAGGCCAACATCCCCTACAAGGTCTCGGGCGGCACCTCGTTTTTCGACCGCGCCGAGATCAAGGACCTGTGCGCGTGGTTCCGCCTGTGGATCAACAACGACGACGACCCCGCCTTCCTGCGCGCCGTCGCCAGCCCGCGCCGCGGCGTGGGCCACACCACGCTGGGGGCGCTGGGCGAGTTCGCCACGCAGCACAAGCAGAGCATGTTCGGCGCGCTGTTCAACGCCATGCTGCCCGCCGTGATCCCCCGGCGCGGCATGGAGGGGCTGCTGGAGTTCGGCCGCGCCATCAACGACCTGGAGCACCGCGCGCGCCACACGCACGGCGCCGAGGCCGCGCGCGCCTTCCTGGCCGACTGGCTCAAGGAGATCGGCTACGAGCAGCACCTGTACGACGGCGAGGACAACGAGAAGGTGGCCGCCGCGCGCTGGAGCAACGTGCTGGAGTTCTGCGACTGGATGGCCCAGCGCGCGGGCGGGCAGGTCGAGGAAGGCACGGGCCTGCAAAGCGAGACCAAGAGCCTGCTCGAAGTCGCGCAGACCATCGCGCTGCTGTCCACCATCTCCGAACGCGAACAGGACCAGGACATGGTCGTGCTCTCCACCCTGCACGCGAGCAAGGGCCTGGAATGGCCGCACGTCATCCTGGCCGGCGTGACCGAGGGCATGCTGCCGTTCAAGCTCGACGACGACGAGGGCCGCCAGCAGAAAGTGGCCGACGACGTGCTGCAGCGCCTGCAGGAAGAGCGCCGCCTGATGTACGTGGGCATCACCCGCGCCCAGCGCACGCTGGCCGTGAGCTGGACCAAGAAGCGCAAGAAGGGCCGCGAGATGGTGGCCTGCCAGCCCAGCCGCTTCATCGCCGAAATGAAGCTCGACGCCGCCACCGCCCGCGAGAACCCGCGCGACAAGTTGCGCCAGCTGCGCGAGGAATTCGCGCGCAAGGCGCAGGCCGCCGCGGCCACACCGAATTGAACGCCATGCGCATTACTCCATTTTTAATAGCTGCCATCGCTTGCCTGATAAGCGCTTGTGCCCAAAATCCTTCAAGACCCGCCTGCCCCACGGCCGTGCAGATGGAGCAACCCGAGCTGGTCGGCCGCTGGCAGGCCGACATGCCGGGCCTGCCCGGCCCCATCGTGCTGGAGCTGGGCCCGCACCCCGAATGGGACGGCACGGTCAAGGGACGCATCCTGCGGCCGGGCTCCAGCGCCATCGTGGTGGGCGACGTGAACCGCGGCGAAGTGACCCTGGAGGAATCGCGCGACGGCAGGAAGGTGACCGGCAACTGGTTCGGCCAGGTGGCCGAGGACAGCTGCGCGCGCGAGATCCGCGGCGAATGGACGGACGAGGCCGACCGCCCCTACGCCTTCACGCTGCGCAAGGTGGCGCCATGAATCCGGCGGCCCCCACGCACGCCATGCTGCGCGGCGCACTGATCGCCGCGCTGCTGCCCCTGGCCGCGCAGGCCCAGGGCGCCGACCCCGCGCCGACCGCGGCCCCCGAAGGCTGGCGCCAGTGCGCCGCGATCACCGGCGACGGCCAGGCGCGCCTGGCCTGCTTCGACCAATGGGCGCGGCAGACGCAGGCCGCCACCGCCGCGCCCTGGCAGGCGCCCGCAGCCCTCGCCAGCACCGAGCCGCCCGCGGTGGCCGCGCAGGCACCGGCCACCGCGGATGCGCCCCCACATGAAACCGGCACGCTCGACGGCTGCCGCAACCCGGACAGCCGCACCACCACCCTCTCGCGCATGTGGGAGCTGGAGAAGGACAGCGACTGCGGCGCGCTGCGCTTTCGCGGCTACCGGCCCATGACCGTCTCCATCGTGGACGGCAGCAGCGTGAACCGCCAGCCCCAGTCGGCCAGCCCCGGCCACAGCGCCGCCACGCCCGTGGACTACCGCAAGGTCGAGATGCGCCTGCAGCTGTCGGTGCGCACCAAGCTCGCCCAGGGCCTGCTCACGCACGGCGAGCCCACCCTGCGCGACTCGCTGTGGTTCGGCTACACGCAGCAGTCGTACTGGCAGCTCTTCAGCCCCGACATCTCGCGGCCGTTCCGCAACACGGACCACGAGCCCGAGATCATGTACGTCTACCCCACCGACGCCCCGCTGCCCTGGGGCTGGCGCTGGCGCTACAGCGGCGTGGGCCTGGTGCACCAGTCCAACGGCCAGAGCCTGCCGCTGTCGCGCAGCTGGAACCGCGTGTACCTGATGAGCGGCATGGAGCTCGCCGACCGCTGGCTCGTCACCGGCCGCATCTGGAAGCGCCTGCACGAAAGCGCCGCGAACGACGACAACCCCGGCATCAGCAACTACGTGGGCCGTGCCGAGCTGGGCCTGGCCTGGACCCCCAACCCGGACAACACGCTGGCGCTGACCGCGCGCCACTCGCTGGGCTCCACGACACGCGGCTCGGTGCGCCTGGAATGGCTGCAAAGCCTGGGCACCAGCTTCGTGGGCCAGCGCACCAACCTGCGCCTGCACACGCAGCTGTTTTCCGGCTACGGCGACAGCCTGGTCGACTACAACCGCAGGCGCACCGTGTTCAGCGTGGGCGTGAGCCTGGTGGATTTCTGATCCCGCAGCGCCGCGATCACACCCGGTTACCGTTTGCCCCGCCTGGCGGCTTGAAGCCGCCCCGGTCCGGGAACACAATCGCAGGCGGCCACCCATCCTATCGGCCCACGGGTTGCCATAAGGCTTTGCCTATCGGCGCGCGCGCCGGGATGGCGCCGATAAGGCGCCGGTTTCGCGCGGTTTTCTGGCCTTTGCACGCGGGCCTTGCCCGCAACAATGCCGACCGGAGGAGGGGACCATGGACCTGCAATACGAACTAAAGGCTGGTAGCTACTACCTGTACGACATGCACGAGACGCCCAGTGCCGTCACGGGCGAGCGCCGCTTCAAGCTCAAGACCGACAGCGTGGCCATCGCCTTCGACCGGCACACGGGCCAGATGCACCAGCACGGCAGCCCGGCGCGCATCCAGTCCTGGGCCACGCACCAGCGCCGGCGCCTGCGCGCCGCGGGGGCGCTCGACGAGGCCAACGGCATCGTCGTCGTCTCGGGCCCGCTGCCCGTGGACGAGCTCAACAAATGCCTGTGGATCAGCGGATACTGCCGGCGCCTGTTCACGCGCCTGGCCACCCTGCCGCACGGCAAGCTGCAGCGCCCGGCGCAGCAGTGGAAGAAAGCGGCCTGAGGGCCCGCCCACACTGCCCTGCAAGCTCTTCTTCGAATAGCAAAACGGGCCTTTCGGCCCGTTTCTGCCTGCGCGCGTCAAACCGCGTCTTCGTCATCTCCATCGTCCGGCAGCTCCTGCGGCTCGGCGTGCTTGACCACCGTGACCGGCACCGGGCTCTGGTGCACCAGCGCCTGCGACACCGAACCCAGCAGCGCCCCGCGCAGGCCGCCCAGGCCGCGCGCGCCGATGATGAGCAGGTCGCAGCCGCAGTTCTCCACCATGTCCGCCAGCGTGGCGGCCACGGGGCCCAGGGCGATTTCGGTCTCGTAGGGCACTCCGGCGGCCTCCACCAGCGCCACGGCGCTGGCCATCAGGTGGCGGCCCGCGGCCACGGCGGCCTCGGCCACCGCGTCGGCGCCCTGCGTGGCCAGCTCCATGAAGCTGGCCTCCTCCTGCACATGGCCCAGCACCAGCGTGGCCTGCAGGCCGCCGCGGCGCACCAGTTCGAGGCCATGGCGCACGGCGTCCAGCGCGAGTTCGGAGCCATCGACGGCGATCAATATCCTGAACATGTTTCCTCCTTGCTGCATCCATCCAGTGTAGGCCAGGCACTCTGGGACAATCGCCGCCCATGCTGCAATTCCAACTTCTCGCCACCGACCCCTCCAGCCACGCGCGGCGCGGCACGCTCACGCTCAACCACGGCGTGGTGCAGACGCCCATCTTCATGCCCGTGGGCACCTACGGCACCGTCAAGGGCGTGATGCCGCGCAGCCTGCGCGAGATGGGCGCCCAGATCATCCTGGGCAACACCTTCCACCTATGGATGCGCCCGGGCCTGGACATCGTGAAAGACTTCGGCGGCCTGCACGGCTTCGAGCAATGGGACAAGCCCATCCTCACCGACTCCGGCGGCTTCCAGGTCTGGAGCCTGGGGGCGATGCGCAAGATCACCGAGGAAGGCGTGCACTTCGCCTCCCCCGTCAACGGCGACAAGCTGTTCATGTCGCCCGAGGTCAGCATGCAGATCCAGACGATCCTGAACTCGGACATCGTCATGCAGCTCGACGAGTGCACGCCCTACGAGACGGGCGGCCACAAGACCACCGAGGCCGAGGCGCGCAAGAGCATGGAGATGAGCCGCCGCTGGGCCGTGCGCTCCAAGGCCGAGTTCAAGCGCCTGGCCAACCCCAACGCGCTGTTCGGCATCGTGCAGGGCGGCATGTACGAGCACCTGCGCCAGGAGTCGCTCGACGCCCTGGTGGAGATGGACTTCCCCGGCTACGCCATCGGCGGCGTGAGCGTGGGCGAGCCCAAGGACGAGATGCTGCGCATCATGGCCCACACGCCGCACCGCCTGCCGGCGCACAAGCCGCGCTACCTGATGGGCGTGGGCACGCCCGAGGATCTGGTGGAGGGTGTGGCCCAGGGCGTGGACATGTTCGACTGCGTGATGCCCACGCGCAATGCGAGGAACGGCACGCTGTTCACGCGCTACGGCGACCTGAAGATCCGCAACGCGCGCCACAAGGCCGATCACCAGCCTCTGGACCCCAGCTGCACCTGCCACGCCTGCGCGGGCGTGGAGGGCGTGAGCTGGAACGACGGCGGGCGCGGCGGCTTCTCGCGCGCCTACCTGCACCACCTGGACCGCTGCGGCGAGATGCTCGGCCCCATGCTCACCACCATCCACAACCTGCACTACTACCTGAACCTGATGCAGGAAATCCGCGATGCGCTGGATGCGGGCGGGTTCGCGCCGTTCCGCGCCCGTTTCAAGGCCGATCGGGCGCGCGGCGTGTAGCGCGCGGCCTCTTGGGATATGGCAGGCTCCTGGCTCCACGCAGTGCCGCGGTTTTGCAAGGCAGGGACATCACTTGGTTCCTCCGCCCGCCGCCAAGCAAGAATGCCGGGCTAGTGCACTCTCGATGCAGCAGGATCACACCGTGGGGCCCCTCTCGACCACTCCCGCGACCGCCCCATGGCGCTGCCAGCTGGGCCTGGCCGCCTGCATCTTTCTGGCCTGCCTGGTCGGGATCCACAGCCGCCCCATCGGCTACCTGTCGGCGTTCTGGCCGGCCAACGCCATCATGCTGGGGCTGTTGCTGCGCCATCCCCGCTGGGCCGCAGCGGCGGGCACATGGGCCTGCGCGCTGCTGGCGTTCATCGGCGCTGACCTGGCCACCGGCGCCTCGTGGCAGAAGGCGATAGGCCTCAACGCCGGCAACGTGGCGGGCGTGTTCGCCGGCTGGCTTTACCTCTCCAGGCTGCCGCAGGAGATACTGCATCTGCGCCACCAGCGCTCGGTGCTGCATCTGCTGGTGGGCAGCGCCGCAGCGGCGCTGGGATGCGCGCTGGTGGGCGGCCCCGTCGGCAGCCATCTCATGGACGTTCCCCTGTGGCATTCCATGGCCATGTGGATGTCCACCGAGTTCTACAGCTTCATCCTGATCACGCCCCTCTTCCTGGCTGCGCCCGAGGGGTGGGCATGGCAGTGGCGCCGCAAGGACGCGATGCAGCCGCACGGGCGCCAGGCTCCGCCCCCGCTGCCGCTGCTGGCCCTGCTGGCATCCGAGGGCATGACCTTCATGGTCGGCGGCCCCGGCTCTCTGGGCTTCGCCATGCCGGCCATGGTCTGGTGCGCCATGGCCTATGGCGTGTTCCCCACCACGGTGCTGAACCTGCTGCTGTACAGCTGGAAGACGGCCTCCATCGCCCTGGGCGCCTTTTCCTTCACGCCCGATCACCTGTGGGAGGTGATTTCCCTGCGCGTCGGCATGGCGCTGCTGTCGCTGGCCCCGCTGGCGGTGGCCTGCGCCTACGCGCTGCGGCTGCAGGCGCTGGACAGGCTGAGCCACGCGGTCAACCACGACTACCTCACTGGCATCCTGGCCCGCCGCGCGCTGATGGAGCGCGGCGGCAGGCTGCTGGAGCGCCTGCGCGAGGAAGGCGCGAGCGTCGCCGTCGTCATGCTGGACCTGGACCATTTCAAGCAGATCAACGACCTGCACGGCCATGCCCAGGGCGACGCGGTGCTGCAGCAGTTCGCCGCGCTGGCGCAGCAGCATCTGCGCCCGCAAGACCTCTTCGGGCGCATGGGCGGCGAGGAGTTCGCCCTGATCCTGCCGTATCTCACCCACGCGCAGGCGCTGGCCGTGGGTGAGCGCCTGTGCGCGCAGATGGACGCCCACCGCTTTCCGCTGCCCTGCGGCGGCGAACTGCAGGCCACGCTCAGCGCCGGCCTGCACCAGGTGCAAAGCCTGGGCCTGGGCGACACGCTGGAGCTGCTGCTGTCCAAGGCCGACAGGGCGCTGTACAGCGCCAAATCCGCGGGGCGCGGCCAGGTGCGGCCCTACGCGGGCGCGCCGACCTGACCTCCGTCCTGGGCGGCGCCGCAGCGGAAACAGAACCGGGTGAAGGCGCTCTTGCGCGCGCCGCAGCAGCCGCAGGGCACGTGCAGGCCGATGCCGCAGTGCGGGCAGAAATCCGTCGTCCCGTCCTTGAGGTCCACCGGCCGCTCGCAGCCCGGGCACACGCCCTTGGCCAGCCGGGCCAGGGCCACGTCGTAGCCCAGATCCTTGCGGCGCTCCCGCTCGGGCATGGCCTCGGCCTGCTTCTGGCGCTCCAGGTAGCGGTTCAGCGCCACGATGGCGTAGCGCCCCACGAGCGCCGTGAGCGCTATGCCCACCGCGTAGCGCACATAGCCGCCGTAGCTCGGCAGGTAGGGCACCAGCTCCACGAAAAACGCGAACAGCGCGAAGAAGATGAAGCCCCAGACGAAGGGCCAGTACATGCTTTTGCGCTTCCTGGCGAACAGCCACAGCGCCACCGCCAGCAGCGGCAGCGTGAGCGCCAGGCGGTAGAGGAACACGCGCAGCTCCACCCGGCGCTGTTCCACGGCCATCTTCTGGCCGCCCTCGCGCTCCATGGCGCCCAGGCGCTGCTGCGCGGCCTGCTGCGCCTTGCGCTCGCCGGCCTTGAGCGCATCGAGCGCGCGGGTGCGCGCGATCACCTCGGGGTCGTGCTCGGCGCGCTGCGTGGCGCTGCGCGCGGCCAGCCAGTTGGAGAAGCCCTCGCGCTCGGCCAGGGTCTCGCTGCGCGCCTTGGCGTGCTGCAGCCGGGCCTGCTCCAGCGCCGCCTGCGCGTCCTGCTCGGCCTGGCGCGCGTCCCGCACTTGCGCGCGCAGCTGCTGCGCCGCGCCCTGGTCGAGGAAATCGTCCAGCGCCAGCGGCCGCTCCACCCGGGGCAGGTCGCCCACGATGGTGCCGCCCAGGCCGATCAGGAAGCCGGCAAACACCAGCGCCACCAGCCACAGGCCGCGGCGAAACCATTTTTCCGATAGGCGCAATGCCTTGCCCATACTGCCCTCCTGTTCAATCACTATTTGTTTGATAGCTGCCAGCGCACTATACATGGGCGCTACGGCCAATTTTCATCCGAAACGCGCTTGCCAGCGCCACGGCCGTGCGCACAATGCCTGCCATGAGCACCATCCCTACCCCCCCGGCCCCCTGGGAGCGCATCGTCGCCGACGTGGCCGACGCCCTGATCTACGCCGACCGCGAAGGCATCATCCGCGCCTGGAACCCGGCGGCCACGGCGCTGTTCGGCTTCGAAGCGGCCGAGGCCCTGGGCCAGAGCCTGGACCTGATCATCCCGGCGCACCTGCGCGAGGCCCATTGGCGCGGCTTCGACCGCGCGATCGCGCGCGGCAGCTGCGGCCGCGAGGTGCGCACCACGCGCGGCACGCACAAGGACGGGCGCAAGCTGTACGTGGACATGAGCTTCAGCGTGGTCACGGACGGCAGCGGCCAGGCGCTGGGCTCGGCCGCCATGGCCCGGGATGCGACCGAGCGCTACCTGGCCGAGCTGGCGCGGCGCAAGGCCGGGGGCTGAGACGATCCAAGGCATGGGGTTCATGACCTGCACCCCATAGGGCCTGCCACCCGCTCCCGCAATCCCTCTGGCATGACCTACGGCCCCGCCACGGGCGCACCCGCCGTCGATTGGGTCACATAGGCTACTGCAAATGGATTGCTCGTACAGACGATGGCTAACCAACAGCCACTCGAGGCGCTGCCCTCGCCTGTAGAAAAAGCTTATGCCGGGCTACGACGCAATGGAGATCATCGCGGGCTCCTGTCCCGCCTTGTGCCGTTCCACCATGACCGCGTACGCCGCCTCCAGGTGCTTGGCGAACCGCTTTCCGTCAAACAGCGGACTGGCCAGCCGTTGCCGGGCCAGTGTGTCCCGCAATGCCTGCAATGCCTGTGGGGACTGCGCCAACTGGATCGCCCGCGCTTCGAATTCAGACCGAGTCTGCGTGATCAATTCCGGCAAGCCAACGGCCGTCAGCAGGCTGGCCGCCACCCGGCTAGCAAACGACTTGCCCATGCAGGTCAGCACGGGCAATCCCGCCCACAGCGCATCACTGGCGGTGGTGTGCGCGTTGCAGGGCAAGGTGTCCAGAAACAAATCGGCGCAGCGGTGGCGGGCCAGGTGCTCTGGCAGCGGCATGCGTTGCGCGAAGACGAGGCGTGCGTCATCCACGCCGCACTCCCGGGCCCGCTTGCGCAGGCTCTCCACCACCCAGGGGTTATCTTGCAGCAGCCATAGCACGCTGCCTTCGACCGCCTGGAGAATCCGCATCCAGCCTTCGAAGGTAGCCGGGAGAACCTTGTAGTTGTTGTTGAAGCAACAGAAAACAACCCCTTGCTCCGGCAGTCCCATGTCGCTGCGACGGAAGCTGCGCTCCGCGACCGCGCGCTGGCTGTCGTTGCACTGGTAGCTGTGGGGCAGGTAGACGATGTGCTCGCTGTAATGCCGCCGCTGGTTCTCGGGTATGACAACCGGGTCTGCGATCATGTAGTCGATGAATTTCGCCCCGGTCGTTCCTGGGTAGCCGAGGTAGCTGACCTGGATCGGCGCACAGCGCTCCGCGAAGATGCCAATCCTCGCATCGAGGGTGAATCCTTTGAGGTCCACGGCAATGTCGATGCCCAGCGCCCTCGCCTGCGCCACGATCTCGCCATCGCTTTTCGCGTGCACGTCGAAGAAACCGCTGAATTGACGCGCCACCCTGTCGAGCATGGGGCTGGACTGCGCCGGGCCGAATGAAAACCCATAGATCTCGAACCGGCCGAGATCGTGGCTCTCGAAAAGCTCCGCCATCAGAAACATCGTCGCATGGTCATGAAAGTCAGCGGAGAAATAGCCGATCCGTATCTTGTCGTGCCACGCATGCGTCCGCATGGCCTGGGTTTCATTCCGCACGCTCCGCTGCGCCAAATAGGCCTCGGCGGCGCGCATTTGGAGTTCCGGGTCGTCCACTAGGGCCAACACCGAAAAAGGCGTGCCTGTGAAGCTGCCCTGGACGATGTCTTCGCGCATGCGCGCCAGGCTCTCCTCAATGCCAGACCAGTCGCACACCCGCATCTTGTAATCCTGAAGGAGATAACGCGTTCCCAAGTGCCCGTTGTCCGGGCAGCACTCCAGGCTCCGGATCGCATCTGCATATTTCCCCAACTGGAACTCAGCGACTGCCTTGAAGTGATGGGCGTTCTCAGTTTTTCCATTGGGGCCGGCAATGGCAATCGCCTTGTCGTAATTGGCGATGGCATCTTCATAGCGCCGCATCTCCGCCAGCACCTGTCCTCCTGCCACATAGGCATCGACAAAGCCCGGATCCGCGGTCAGTGCGTTTTCCACCTGCATGAGCGCTGCCTCAAGTTGACGCAGCCCTCCAAGGCAGTTCGCATAGTTGACCAATATCTGCGCATTCCCCGGCTTGAGCGCCGCAGCCCGTTCATGCCATCCCCTGGCTTCGGCCATGCGTCCGGTGACCTGCAGCGCTTGGCCCTTGGCGCTAAGTGCATCGGCATAGTGCGCGTTGGCGGCAATGGCTTCATCCACCACGGCAATGGCTTCCGTATAGCGCCGGGTTTCGATCAGAGCAAAACCCATGTTGCACAAAGCCTTCGGGTACCCAGGCGTAACCGCCAAAGCCTGGCGGTAGCTGTCCAGCGCCTCACCATGCCGCCCCATGCGCATCAGTGCGATCCCATGGTTACTCCAGACTTCCGCCGGGCCGTGGCCTGCCGCAATCAGACGCTCGAACTGCTCCACGGCCTCCGGGTAGCGCTGGGCCTGCACGAGGATGGCGCCCCTGTTCTCCAGGGCCGCTGTCCAGTCCGGCTTGATGGCCAGTGCACGGTCCATGCTCTCCAGGGCCGCCTGTTCCTTGTTCTGCTGGGCTTGCGCAATAGCGAGATTGACGTGCAGCGATGCCTCACCGGGTCGAAGCCGAACGGCCCTGGAAAGCCAGCGCTCGGCGGAGGCGAAGTCTTCCGTCTGCAAGGCCAGGGTTCCCAACAGTTGCAGGCAGGTGAAGTGCTCGGGCTGCACCGCCAGTATCTTGGCGTAGATCGCCTTGGCCCGGGACAGTTCGCCCGCGCGGTGCAAGGTCACGGCCTGCTGCAGGTCGGACTCAAGCGTGGCCGGGTGCACGGTCTGGAACTTCTGGGAAAGGGGTGCTTTGCGCTTGGAGCTTGCCATGGCTTGGTAGGGTGTGGGCAGAGTTTCGTCCGGAGCGAGACAAGCCAGCGAGTGTATTCATTTCACCCTACTCCAACGCCAACAGCCTCGCTACCTGCTCGCGCAACCCTTCGGGTGTGGCCTGCTGCGCTTTCACGGACACCCCCACGTTCAGCCCCACGCGGTTGAACATGCCGCGCCGGAACGGCCGCACCATCGCCCCGCCCTGCTCGATGCGGCTGAAGAACGATCCCCACAGGTTGGTGAGCGCCATCGGCACCACGGGCGCATCCACCCCGTCGGCGCGGGCGCGGTCGAGGATCTTCATGATGCCGCCCTTGAACTCCTGCAGTTGTCCGTCGCGCGTGATGCCGCCCTCGGGGAAGATGGCGAGCAGGTCGCCCTCCTTGAGCACCTGGGCCGCGCGCTCGAAGGCGGCCTCGTAGGTGACGGGGGCCTCCTTTTGCGGCGCCACCGGTATCGCCTTGGCCAGGCGGAACAGCGCGCCCAGCACCGGGATGCGGAAGATGCGGTGGTCCATGATGAAGTAGATGGGCCGGGGGCTGGCCGCCATGAGCAGCACGGCATCGACGAAGCTCACGTGGTTGCAGGCCAGGATGGCCGCGCCCTCGGTGGGGATGTGCTCGTCGCCGCGCACCTGGAAGCGGTACACGCAGCGCGAGAGCACCCAGGCCACGAAGCGCAGCAGGTATTCGGGCACCAGCATGAAGATGTGGAACGCCACCACCGCGTTGGCGATGCCGGTGAACAGGAAGATCTGCGGCACCGTGAAGCCCGCCGACAGCAGGGCGCCGGCCAGCACCGCGCTGGCGATCATGAACAGCGCGTTGAGGATGTTGTTGGCCGCGATGATGCGCGCGCGATGCGTGGGCTGGCTGCGCATCTGGATCAGCGCGTACATGGGCACGCTGTACAGGCCCGCGAACAGGCTGAGCAGCAGCAGGTCGGCCATCACGTGCCAGTGCGCGGGCCGCGCCACGAAGGCCGCGAGGCCTTGCGGCGCGGACGGCGGCAACCCACGCGAGGCGAAGTACAGGTCGATGGCGAACACGCTCATGCCGATGGCGCCCAGCGGCACCAGGCCGATCTCCACGTGCCGGCGCGAGAGCACCTCGCACAGCAGCGAGCCGATGCCGATGCCCACCGAGAACACCACGAGCAGCAGCGAAGCCACCTGCTCGTCGCCGTGCAGCACCTGCTTGGCGAAGCTGGGGAACTGGCTCAGGAACACCGCGCCGAAGAACCACATCCACGAGATGCCCAGCAGCGAGCGGAACACGACGAGGTTGCCGTGCGCCAGCTTCAGGTTGCGCCAGGTCTCGCTCACCGGGTTCCAGTTGATGGCCAGGCCCGGGTCGGTGGCGGGCGCCCGCGGAATCCACTGCGCCACCAGCCGCCCGGCCAGCGCCAGGCCCACGCAGGCCACGGCCACCGCGGTGTGGCCCACGCCCGGCAGCGCCACCAGCAGGCCGCCCGCCACGTTGCCCAGCAGGATGGCGACGAAGGTGCCCATCTCCACCATGCCGTTGCCGCCCGTGAGCTCGCGCTCGGAGAGCGCCTGCGGCAGGTAGGCGAACTTCACCGGCCCGAACAGCGTGGAGTGCAGCCCCATGAGGAACACGCAGCCCAGTAGCACGGCCGCGCTGCCCGCGACGAACCCTGCCGCCGCCACCAGCATGATGGCGATCTCCAGGTTCTTCACGAAGCGGATGATGCGCGTCTTCTCGATCTTGTCGGTGAGCTGCCCGGCCGTGGCCGAGAACAGCAGGAACGGCAGGATGAACAGCGCCCCGATCACCAGGCCCGCCATGGCGGGCGGCAGCCACGACACGCCGAGCTGGTAGGTCACCATCACGGTGAAGGCGAACTTGAACAGGTTGTCGTTCGCCGCGCCCGCGAACTGCGTCCAGAAGAACGGGGCGAAGCGCCGCTGGCGCAGCAGCGCGAACTGGTTGGGGTGCTGCGCCGCGGGCGCATGGGGGCTCGATGAAGATATGGGTTGCTGCGCGCTCATGTGCGGCGTGCCTTTGGTGACTGACGGTGCCGCGCATTGTGCGCACAAACCGGCGCTGCCCGGCCAAGGCCTGCCGCTCGCACGGATCGCTGGCGCTGGATAGGCAAGCCCGGGGTTTTCTGCCATTCTGGCGCCTCCGGCCGGGCCGGCGCGCAGGCAGGCCCCCATTCGGAGAAGGAGGAAACCCGCCATGCCGCCCCCTCAGCCACCCCGCCCCGGGCCACCGCCCGCATCGCCGCAATCGCCCTGGCCATGGAACCCCAGCAGGCTGTGGCTGGTGATCCTGGCGCTGACGGCGCTGTTCTGGCTGCGCGACATCTGGGTCACCTCCAGCCAGGTGCAGCCCATACCGTACAGCGAGTTCCTGCAGCACCTGAAGGCCGGCCGGCTGCAATCCATATCGATCAGCAGCCAGTTCATCGAAGGCCAGCTCAAGGCGGCGCTGCCCGACGGCCGCACGCGCATCGTCACGACGCGCGTCGATCCCGCCCTGGCGGCGGAGCTGGCCGGCTACGACGTGCGCTTCGAGGGCGTGGTGGAGAACAAGCTGCTGAGCGAACTGCTGTCCTGGGTGATCCCGGGGCTGATGCTGCTGGCCGCCTGGAGCTTCATCGGCCGGCGCCTGGCCGCGCAAGGCGGCATGGGCGGGCTGCTGTCCGTCGGTAAGAGCCGGGCCAAGCTGCACTCAGAAACCGACGTGAAGGTCAGCTTCGACGACGTGGCGGGCGTGGACGAGGCCAAGGCTGAGCTGCGCGAATCGGTGGAGTTCCTGCGCAACCCCAAGGACTACGGCCGGCTGGGCGCGCACATGCCCAAGGGCATCCTGCTGGTGGGGCCCCCGGGCACCGGCAAGACGCTGCTGGCGCGCGCCATGGCCGGCGAGGCCGGCGTGCCCTTCTTCAGCATCACGGGCTCCGAGTTCGTCGAGATGTTCGTGGGGGTCGGCGCGGCGCGCGTGCGCGACCTGTTCGAGCAGGCCCGCGCCTCAGCGCCCTGCATCATCTTCATCGACGAGCTCGACGCCCTGGGCCGCGCGCGCGGCGTAGGCCCGCTCTCGGGCGGCCACGACGAGAAGGAGCAGACGCTGAACCAGCTGCTGGCCGAGATGGACGGCTTCGACACCAGCGCAGGCGTGGTGATCCTGGCCGCCACCAACCGCCCCGAGATACTCGATCCGGCGCTGCTGCGGGCCGGCCGCTTCGACCGGCAGGTGCTGGTGGACCGGCCCGACCGCAAGGGCCGCGCCGACGTGTTGCGCGTGCACCTCAAGAAGGTGCGGCTGGGCGGCGACGTCGATCCCGACGCTGTGGCGGCGCTCACGCCGGGCTTCGCCGGCGCCGATCTGGCCAATCTCGTCAACGAAGCGGCGCTGCTGGCCACGCGGCGCGGCGCCGACGCCGTCGCGATGGCGGACTTCACCGCCGCCGTGGAGCGCATCGTCGCCGGGCTGGAGCGCCACCAGCGCGTGCTCGGCGACAAGGAGCGGCGCACCGTGGCCGTGCACGAGATGGGCCATGCGCTGGTGGCGATGGCGCTGCCCGGCACCGACCCGGTGCACAAGATCTCCATCATCCCGCGCGGCATAGGCGCCCTGGGCTACACCCTGCAGCGCCCCAGCGAGGACCGCTACCTGGCCAGCAAGAGCGAGCTGCGCAACCGCCTGGCGGTGCTGATGGCCGGGCGCGCGGCCGAGGCGCTGGTGATGGGCGAGGTGTCCACGGGCGCGGCCGACGACCTGGTCAAGGCCACGGACATCGCGCGCGACATGGTGGCGCGCTACGGCATGTCGCCGGAAGTCGGCCAGGTGGTCTACGAGCGCCAGCAGCCGCGCTTCCTCGACCTTCCCGACGGCATGGCGCTGGAGCGCGGCCTGTCGGACGACACCTCCCGGCGCATCGACACGGCCGTGCGCGCACTGGTGGACGAAGCCTTCGCCCGGGCCAGCGCGGTGCTGGCCGAGCGGCGCGCGCTGCTGCAGGAGGGCGCGGACAGGCTGCTGGCGCAGGAAACGCTCACCGAAGCGGACCTGCTGCCCCTGGCCGAAGCCGCGCGGCGCGGGCCTGCGGCGTGATGCCCCGGCGCGTCATTGACTTCGGCCGCCGGGTTGCCGACACTGGCCCGGTCGCCGCCCTTGCGCGGCCGCCACTCCGGAGGTTGCCATGCATCCGTCTGCGGGAGCCCGAAGCTGCCTGTACGACCGCGCCGAGCTGGATGCGGTGATGCACGCCATGGCGGGCCGGATCGCGGCCTGGCTGCAGCCGCAGCAGCGCCTGGCCGTGATCGGCATTCTGCGGCGCGGCGCGCCGCTGGCCCAGCGCCTGACCGAACTGCTGGTGCAGCGCCACGGCATCGCCCCGCCGCTGCGGCTGGACCTTTCCGTCAAGCGCTATGCCGACGACCTCACGCTGCTGTACCCCGAGACGCGGCTCGACGAGCCGGCCGGGCACGCCGCGCCGGACCTCGGCGGCCACAGTCTGCTCGTGGTGGACGATGTGCTGTATTCCGGCCATTCGCTGCTGCGCGTGCTGCAGTACCTGGCCGGCAAGCAGCCGCAGCAAATCCGCGTCGCCACACTGGTGGACCGCTGCGTCGCCCGCCTGCCGGTGCATGCCGACGTGGTGGGTGTGCGGCTGGAGGTCGCGCCCGGCAGCATCGTCGACTGCCACGTGCCGCCGTACGAGCCCGACTTCCAGATCGATCTGGTGCAGCCGGAGCGCGCGCCATGACGACCCCGGACCGCCCCATCGTGTTCCGCGACCGCATCGACGCCGCCGGCCAGCTCGCGCGGCGGCTGCAGGCCTATCGCGGCCGCAACCCGCTGGTGCTGGCCATACCGCGCGGCGCCGTGCCCATGGCCCGGTCCCTCGCGGCGGCGCTGCAGGGCGACTTCGACGTGGTGCTGGTGCGCAAGCTGGGCGCGCCCTTCCAACCCGAGTTGGCCATCGGCTCCGTGGACGAAAGCGGCTGGGTCTACCTGGCGCCCCACGCCGCCGCCACCGGCGCCGACCGGGAGTACATCGCCGCCGAAAAGCGCCGGCAGATGGACGTCATCCGCCAGCGGCGCGCGCAGTACACGCCGGTGCGCCCGCCCCTGGACCCCGCTGGCCGCATCGTCATCGTGGTGGACGACGGGCTGGCCACGGGGGCCACCATGGTGGCCGCCCTGCACGGCCTGCGCCAGCGCCATCCCGCCAGGCTGGTCTGCGCCGTGCCGGTGTCGTCGCCGGAGGCGCTCGACATGGTCCGCTCCCTGGCCGACGAGGTGCTGTGCCTGCAGGCGCCGGCGGACTTCCGGGCCGTGGGCCAGTTCTACCGGGACTTCGCCCAGGTCGAGGACGACGAGGTGGTCGCCCTGCTCAAACCCTAGGCAAATATTTCTCGAACCAGTCGGCGGCCTGCCGGGCCGCGGCCTCCAGGGTGCCCGGCTCCTCGAACAAATGGGTGGCGCCCGCAACGACGCTCAGGCGGTGCGGGCAGCGCATGAGGGAGGCCGCCTGCCGGTTCAGCTCCAGCACCTCCTCGTCCCGGCCGCCCACCAGCAGCAGGGTCGGGCAGGCCACGCGCGCCAGCGCCTCGGGGCCGGCCAGGTCGGGCCTCCCGCCGCGCGACACCACGGCCCGGATGTCGCTGCCCTGCGCGGCCGCGGCCATCAGGGCCGCCGCCGCTCCGGTGCTGGCGCCGAAGTAGCCCATGGGCAGGGACCGGGTGAGCGGCTGCCGGCCGAGCCAGCGCGCCGCCGCGCGCAGCCGCTGCGTCAGCAGGGCGATGTCGAAGCGGGCGCGGTAGTCCCGGTCTTCTTCGGGCGTGAGCAGGTCGAGCAGCAGGGTGCCCACGCCGCGCGCGTGCAGCACCCGGGCCACGTGGTTGTTGCGCGGGCTGTGCCGGCTGCTGCCGCTGCCATGCGCGAACAGCACCATCCCGATGGGCGCGGCGGGCAGCACCAGCAGGCCCTCGACATGGGCCTGGTCCACCGGAATGCGCACCACTTGTTCCTGCGGCAATGTCATGGATGCCTCACATTCGCAGCACCGCCGCGCCCTGGAGCGCGCCCTGGCGCAGCCGCTCCAGGGCTTCGTTCGCCTGCTCCAGCGCGAACACGCTGACCTCGGTGCGCAGCGGCGCCTGCCGGACCGCCTCGAAGAACGCAAGGCCGTCTTCGCGCGTAAGGTTGGCCACGGAGCGGATGCTGCGCTCGCCCCACAGCCAGGCATAGGGAAAGCCGGGAATGTCGCTCATGTGGATGCCCGCGCAGACCACGCAGCCGCCCTTGTCGAGGTGCCGCAGGGCAATGGGCACCAGGGGGCCCGCGGGCGCGAAGATCAGGGCCGCGTCCAGCGGCTGCGGCGGGGCCTCGTCGGTTCCCGCGGCCCAGTTCGCGCCCAGGCTGCGCGCGAATTCCTGGCTGGCGCCATCGCCGGGGCGGGTGAAGGCGAAGACTTCGCGCCCCTGGGCGCGCGCGAGCTGGGTGATGAGATGCGCCGCTGCGCCGAAGCCGTAGACGCCGAGCCGCTGCGGATCATCCGCCAGGCGCAGCGCCCGGTAGCCGATGAGGCCGGCGCACAGCAGCGGCGCCAGGTGCTCGGCGACCGGCTCCTCCGGCAAGGCCAGGCAATAGCGCGCATCGGCCAACGTGTACTCGGCATAGCCGCCGTTGAGTTGGTATCCCGTGAAGCGGGCCCGGTCGCACAGGTTCTCGCGTCCGCTGGTGCAAAAGCGGCATTGCCCGCAGGTCCAGCCCAGCCAGGGCACGCCCACCCGCTGGCCCAGGCGCCAGCCCTGCACGCCGGGCCCCAGGCCCGCGATCCGGGCCACGATTTCATGGCCGGGCACCACGGGCAGCACCGGATCGGGCAGCTCGCCATCAAGCAGGTGCAGGTCGGTGCGGCACACCCCGCAGGCCTCGACGGCCAGCAGCAGCTGGCCCTCCCGGGGCACGGGCTGCGGCAGCTCGGCCAGCCGCAGCGGGCGGCCGGGCTGCTCAAGGACCATGGCACGCATACGCACTCCCCGTCTGGCTCGAACAGGCTTGCATCTTCTGCGTTTGCGCCGCGCGGATCAAGTCCGCGGACCCGGCGCAACACGCGCACCGCCCATATGCATATGGCGCGGACGCATGTGAATTTCCCCACAATGGCGGCGGCTGCGCCGCTCGTACATGATTCGGCGCAACATCGCACTGATCCACCACAAGGAAAGACGCCATGCACCCTCTTCTCCGGCGCGCCGCCACCGCCGCGGCCATGCTGCTGACCGCCGCCTCGGCACTCGCCCAGGCCACCGACTGGCCCAGGCAGCCCATCACCCTGATCATGGGCTTTCCGGCCGGCTCGGGCGTGGACGTGGTGGCGCGCGCGGTGCAGGAGCCCCTGAGCCAGAAGCTCGGCCAGCCCGTGGTCATCGACTACAAGTCCGGCGCGGCCGGCAACATCGCCAGCGAGTACGTGGCCCATGCCAGGCCCGATGGCTACACGCTCGCCTTCGGCACGGCGGCCACGCACGGCAGCAACGCGGCCCTGTACAAGAACCTGCCCTTCGACGTGGAGGCCGACTTCGTGCCCGTGGGCCCGCTGATCGACGTTTCCAACGTGCTCACCATCAACCCCGGCGTGATCGACGCGAAGAACCTCAAGGAATTCGTCGAGATCGTCAAGGCCAACCCCGGCAAGTACAACTACGCCTCCACCGGCAACGGCACGGGCACGCACATGGCGTTCGCCGAATTCAATGCGCGCCTGGGCCTGAACATGGTCCACGTGCCCTACAAGGGCGGCCCCGAGGCCATCACCTCGGTGCTGCGCGGCGAGACCTGCTGCATCATGAACCAGGTGCAGACCGTGCTGCCGCACTACAAGAGCGGCAAGGTTCGCCTGCTGGGCGTGACCACGGCCAAGCCCGTGGCAGCCGTGCAGGAGGTGCCCACCATCGCGTCCAGCGGCCTGCCTGGCACCCAGGGCTTCGACAGCTCGATCTGGTTCGGCATCTTCGCGCCCAAGGGCACGGACGCCGCCGTGGTGCACAAGCTGAGCACCGCGCTGCGCCAGGTGCTGGAGCAGCCCGAGCTGCGCCAGCGCTTCGAGTCGCAGGGCAACGCAGTGCGTATAGAGACGCCCGAGCAGTTCCGCCAGACCGTGCGCAAGGACCGCGCCAAGTGGACGCAGGTGGTCAAGGACGCGAAAATCAGCATCAACTGACCACCCTGCCCCGCACCTACCATGTCTGTTTCGCCCCCCTTGGGAATGGCCGGCCTGGCCGCCCTCGAAGAACGCCTCGCGCACGACCTGCTGACCCTCAACTGGCGCGCCCGCCCCTGGCTGCCCGCCCGCAGCCAGGGCGGGCAGGCCGTCATCGACGTGCTCGTCATCGGCGCCGGCCAGGCGGGCCTGGCCGCCAGCATGGCGCTGACGCAGCAGGGCGTGGCCGCCGTGCTGCTGGACCGCGCCCCCGCCGACTGCGAGGGCCCCTGGGCCACCACGGCGCGCATGGAGACCCTGCGCTCGCCCAAGGAGCTCACCGGCCCCGCGCTGGGCGTGCCCTCGCTCACCTTCCGCGCCTGGTTCGAGGCCCAGTGGGGCCGCGAGGCCTGGGACGCGCTCGACAAGATCCCGCGCCTGCAGTGGATGGACTACCTGCGCTGGTACCGCCGCGTGACCGGGGCCGACGTGCGCAACGGGCACGCCGCCACGGCCGTGCGCCCGCGCGCCGGCGGCCTGGTGGAGGTGGACGTGCAGGCCCCCGCGGGCCATGCCACATGGCTGGCGCGCCGCGTGGTGCTGGCCACGGGCCGCGACGGCCTGGGCGGGCCGCAGATACCGCCCTTCATGCAGGACGTGGCGCGCGGCCTGTGGGCGCACTCCTCCGACGTGCTGGACTACGCCACGCTGGCGGGCAGGCGCGTGGGCGTGATCGGCATGGGCTCGTCCGCCATGGACAGCGCCGGCACGGCGCTCGAATGCGGCGCGGCCAGCGTGGACCTGATCGCGCGGCGCGCCGCCATGCCCACGGTGAACAAGTCCAAGGGCTCGGGCGTGCCCGGCCTCACGCAGGGGCACCACGACCTGCCCGATGCGTGGAAATGGCGCATACGCCACTACATCAACGCGCAGCAGGTGCCGCCGCCGCACGGCAGCACGCTGCGCGTGTCGCGCCACGCGAATGCGTTCTTCCACTTCGGCTGCGCGGTGCGCGCCGTCGCGCAGGCGGGGCGGGAGCTGCGCGTGGCCACGGCCCGGGGCACGTTCGCGTTCGACTTCCTGATCCTCGCCACGGGCTTCGCCATCGACTGGGCGCAAAAGCCCGAGTTCGCACCCTTCGCGCCCCACGTGCGCACCTGGGGCGAGCGCTACCGCCCCCCGCCGGGCGAGGAGGACCGCGAGCTGTTCGACTCGCCCGACCTCGGCCCCGTGTTCGAGTTCCAGGAGAAGGCGCCCGGCGCCTACCCGGGGCTGGACCGCATCCACTGCTTCTGCTACCCGGCGGCGCTGTCGCACGGCACCGTCTCGGGCGACATCCCCGCCATCAGCGACGGCGCGCGGCGCCTGGCCAGCGGCATCGCAGGCCTGCTCTACCGCGAGGACGTGGAGCACCACTACGCCGCGCTGCAGTCCTATGCCGAGCCCGAGCTGCTGGGCGACGAATGGACGCCCGCCGACACATCCCAACGCATACTGCCTTCGCCATGACCGACACCATCGACCGGCTCACCCATCTGGACAACGCCCCCCACGCCCAGGCCGCGCGCCAGCAGCGCGCCAAGGCCATCGCCGCCACCCAGGCCTGCGAAGACCTGCTGCTGGCCCCCAGCCTGCCCGGCGGCCTGCCGCTGCCAGAGCGCCTGGCCGTGGCGCAGGCCGTGGCCGCCGCCAGCGGCGTGGCGGCGCTGGCCACGCACTACGGCGCGCAGCTGGCCCGCCTGCCCGCGCCCGTGCAGGACGTGCGCTGGCAGGCCATCACCCGCTTCGCGCACCTGCTGGCCACCGAGCCCGCCGCCGCCGACCGCGCGGCCCTGCTGGCGCTGCCCGGCGCGGGCCTGCCCACGCCGGACGTGGTGCTGCTCGCGCAGCTCATCGGCTTCGTGGCCTACCAGGCACGCCTGGTCGCGGGCGTGGCGGCCCTGGCCGCGCTCGGCCCGGCAACGCAGGGCGCGGCGCCCGCGCAAGGCGAGCCCGACGCGCCCTTCGTCCACCCCGCCAACCTGCCCCCGCCCGGCGAGCCGCTGCGCCTCAATGGCTACACCAGCGAGACGCTGGACTGGAAGGCCTGGCTGCCCGTGGTGGACCCGGCCACGGCCAGCGCCGAGCAGAACGCCGTGCTGAACGCGAGCCACCCCAAGGCGCGCACGTCCGACTTCTACCTGGTGCTGGCCCACCAGCCGCGCGTGCTGGCCGAGCGCTCGCAGGCATTCAACGCCATCATGTACGCCCCCGGCGGCCTGCCGCGCGCCGAGCGCGAACTGGCCACCACCGTGGTCTCGCGCATCAACGGCTGCGTGTACTGCGCATCGGTGCATGCGCAGCGCTTCGAGCAGCTGGCCAAGCGCAACGACGTGATCGCGCAGGTCTTCACCGACCCCGACGGCGCCGGCACCAGCGCGCGCGAGCGCGCCATCGTGCAGGCCAGCGCCGCCCTCACGCGCGCGCCCGGCGGGTTCGGGCCGCAGCACCTGGCGCCGCTGCGCGCCGCGGGCCTCGGCGACCTGGAACTGCTGGACACGGTGCACGCCGCCGCCCTGTTCGCCTGGGCCAACCGCCTCATGCTCAACCTGGGCGAGGCGGTATATCCTTGAATGCACCTATTTTGATAGCTATCAGCGCTTTATACACGGGCACTGGAGGCCAAAAACACTCAAGAATCAGAATCGGGGCCCGCGAACACCGTCAGCACGCCGGTGTAGCCATACAGCCGGTGCGACGCGATCTCGCCAAAGGCGAAGAAGCCCGTGAGCGGCACGTCGCCCAGCGCCTGGCGCACGATCTGCAGCTCCGCGCTGGGGCCGCCGAAGTGCGGCCCGCCGCGGCCCGAGCAGCTCACGTAGAGGGCCCCGCAGATGCGGCGCGCGGGCATCTGCTCGCCCCTTGGCGCGGCGCTCCCTGCGGGAACCGCCCGCGGGGCCTGCAGCCCGGGCGCGAGTTCCTCGCGGATCTCGGCGCAGACGCGCACCAGGTCGGCCCGCGCCGCGGCCGCATGGCGCTGGCAGAACACCAGCCGCATGCCCGCCTCCACCCGGTCGGCCAGCGCCACGCCGCCGCGCGCGCCATCCAGCCCCACGATGTGGCGCACGCGCGCGTCGGCGCCGATGTGGCCCCTGTGCCGCGGCGGCGGCCCATCCGCATCCGACAGGCCCGCCAGCGTGGCCCGCACGGCGCGCAATGCGGGCTGCGGGTCGCCCGCCAGGCTCACGCCCAAGGTGCCCAGCAGCACGTCGAGCGCGGGCCGGCCGTCGAGCCGCAGCACCACGTTGTCATGCGCCTCGGTGATGACGGCCTGCGGACCGATGGGCTGGCAGCCCTGCGTGACGCGCGACACCAGATCCACCTGCGGCCCGAAGGCCACGCCCGACAGGCCGCCCGAAAGCACGCCGCCCCTGGTCCCGTCGCTCCCGGCATGCTGCGCAAACTGCACGCTGCGCCCGCGGCTGGCGGCCACGCCGCCAAACAGGCAGCCGCTGGCCGTGCGCTCCGCCATCTCGGCCAGCAGCTCGGCCAGATCGGGCGTCTGGCCGTCGGCATGCACCAGCGCCGTGTGCGCGGCGCCGTGCTGCAGCGGCGCCACGCCGGAAAACACCTGGTACTGCGCGCTCGGCACGTCGCACAGCATGAGCGAGAGCGCGGGCTCGTCGAAATACTCCACGTTGCTGCCCGCCACGCCCACGCCGACGGTCCCGCTCCAGTCGGTGACCGAGGGCAGCGCCTCGGCCAGATGGCGCAGGAGCGCGGCCGCATCGTCCGCATAGTGGTCCGTGATGTAGAGCAGGCCCAGCGCAGGCGCCCGCGCATAGTGCGGCGAGGCCATCTGGGCCTTGAGCTGCGCCAGCACCAGGGCCGCCGCCATGCGCCATTGCGGGTGCGTGGCATGGGCATTGGGAAAGAGCTTCATGGATCATCCCCGGCGGACAGCCGGACCCCTGCGGCTAGCGCGGCGCAGCGGGCTTCTTGGCTGCGGCCGTCGTCTTGCGCGCGGCCGGGCGCGGCTTGGCAGCCGGCTTGTCCTGCGCGCCGGGCTCTGCCGCGGCCTTGGGCTTGACCGTGGCGGCGGCGCCCTGCATGCCCTGGGCCGCCATCTGCGCAGCCATGTCGGTAGCGGCCTTGAACGCGCCGCTGGCCATCTCGCGCGTGCTCTCGAACGCCGCACGGTGCGCGCCGGCATCCTTCAAGGCATTGGCGGCAAGTTGCTGGAACTGGTTGGTGAGCGCGCCCCACCATTGCACGGGGTCCACCATGCCCGGCACCGCAGCTTCGGCCGGTGCGGACTCCGGCTGGTCAGGCGCTTGTGCCCGACGCGGCGCCTCCTGCGCGGGCGCTTCGGGCTGGGGCGCCGGCACCGGCGCGGGCGCCGCCGTGGCCTGCCGTGCGGCCTTGCCGCCGTCGCCGGCGGTGCGCGCAGCGCTGAACGCGCCGACCATGTCGCCCATGGCCACGTTCATGCCCTGCAGCGTGGCCAGCGTCATCTTCTGCACCTCCAGCGCCTGCACCGTGGCAGTGAGCGCGCGCGCATTCTGCTCCAGCCAGAACTGCACGGCCTTCAGCTCCTGGATGCGCTTGTCGATCTCCTCGACGCTCATCGTGGGCGCCACCCAGCCCGACAACCCGGGCATGCTGGGCATGGCAGGCATGCCCGCAGCAGCGCCCTTGGCCAGGTTCTGCAGGAAATCGAAGCCCGGGACAAAGCGCCCGAAGCCAAAGGGGGTTGTGTCGCTCATGAGTGCTCCTATGCGTGTATGGTGCTCGACAGCTTACCGCCAATATGCCGCTCTTGACACGCGGCAAGCAGCGCCGGAGGCCGCCGGCATGCGTGGTTTTCTCGTGCAAACCCGCATGAATACGGCACCTTTGCCGGCATACAACGCCTAGAATTCCGTGGCCTGCCTCCACGCCCGGCTGGCATGCATTCCAACACTCCCCATAATTTCCGACATCATGGCAACTGCAAAAAAAACCGCCGCGCCGGCGAAGAAAACAACCGCCGCCAAGAAGGCCGCGGCACCTGCCACGAAGGCAGCCGTGAAGAAGGCGGCGACGCCCGCCGCCGCGCTCAAGCCCGTGAAGGACTCCTTCACGAAGACCACGCTGGTCGCCCACCTTGCCACGCAGGCCGGCGTCGAGCCCAAGGCCGCCAAGGCCGTGCTCGCGGCACTGGAAACGGCCATCCTGGGTTCCGTGCACAAGAAGGGCTCCGGCGAATTCACGCTGCCCGGCCTGCTGAAGATCGGCCTGCAGCAAGTGCCGGCCAAGAAGAAGCGCTTCGGCAAGGACCCGTTCACGGGCGAGGAGCGCTGGTTCCCGGCCAAGCCCGCGTCGGTCAAGATCAAGACCCGCGCCCTCAAGAAGCTCAAGGACGCAACGCTCTGACCGGCGCAGGCTCCAAAAAAACAAGCAGCCCGAGGGCTGCTTTTTCTTTGCGCCATCAGGCCTTGCGCGGCTGCAAATACAGATCGGCCAGTCGCCTGCGGGCCGCCTCGTCCACGCCCAGGCGCTGTTCCAGGTACCGCGGCACGCCACCATGGTCGCGGTCCACGGCCTGCAGGGCAGCCTGGAGAAAATCCTCCCGCACGCGCCAGATCACATTCAACACCTCCTCCGGTGCACTGCTCCTGAGGCTCTCCGGGCGGCGGTACAGGCCGTTGGTGAGCAGGTAGTCCTGCATGACCATGTCCCGATCGACGCCCAGCGCGAGCAATATCAGCGCGGCGGCAAACCCCGTGCGGTCCTTGCCCGCGGTGCAATGGAACACCAGCGGCGTATCCTCGGCCAGCAGCTGCTCGAACAGCCCCGCGAACTGGGGCGCGTTGTCGGACACGAACGCGCGGTACGTGTCCTGCATCAGTTCCACGGCCCTTGGCTCCGTCATCCTCTGGCCTGCCAGCGCCATCTCCTTGGCCCGCTGCACCACCGTGGGCTCGATGGGCAGCGCGTAATAGCGCACGTCGGGCAAGGCATAGCTCAGCGTGGAGCTCTCCACCCGCCCACGGAAGTCCACGGCACGCGCCAGCCCCAGTTCGGCCAGCGCATGTGCATCCTGCGGCGTCAGGCCAGCCAGATGGTCGGAGCGAAAGATCCGGCGCCACCGCACGACGCGGCCGTCGCGCCCCGCATACCCGCCCAGATCGCGGAAATTGGAAGCGCCGACAAGCGATAAGGAACGCGAAAAATCATCCATGCCAAGGTGGTCGCTATGGCGGCGGGCAATGGCCCGCCTGCAGAAGCATGAAAAAAGGGGTTACGACACTGTCGTAACCCCTTTTCTTGTTGGTTGCGCGAGAAGGATTTGAACCTCCGACCTTTGGGTTATGAGCCCAACGAGCTACCAGACTGCTCCATCGCGCGGTAGATTTATATTATAGCCGATTTTTAGCCTTCTGCGCCCGCATCGCCAGATTCTTCGGCGCGA
This sequence comes from Alicycliphilus sp. T452, assembly GCF_054512775.1. Classification (NCBI taxonomy): domain Bacteria; kingdom Pseudomonadati; phylum Pseudomonadota; class Betaproteobacteria; order Burkholderiales; family Comamonadaceae; genus Alicycliphilus; species Alicycliphilus sp. T452. The sequence goes on along the minus strand of NZ_JBTNEH010000003.1, from coordinate 177,123 downwards.
TCGACAAGCTCGACGAAAGCCATGGGTGCATTGTCACCCACGCGGAAACCCATCTTCAGAATGCGGGTGTAGCCGCCGGGACGGGCCTTGAAGCGGGGACCGAGGTCGTTGAACAGCTTGGTCACGCTGTCGCGGTCGCGCAGGCGGTTGAAGGCCAGGCGGCGGTTGGCGACGGAATCTTCCTTGGCCAGGGTGATCATGGGCTCGATCACGCGGCGCAGTTCCTTGGCCTTCGGCAGCGTGGTCTTGATGGCCTCGTGCTCGATGAGCGAGTTCATCATGTTCTGCAGCATCGCAAGGCGGTGCGAGCTGGTGCGGTTCAGTTTACGGAGGCCGTGTCCGTGGCGCATGGTGCTTTCCTTATGAGTAATTAAATCGGGCAGCCGTATCAGGTACTGCCCGAGGCACTGGGCCTGTCAGGGAACCAAAAATTATAACTTAACGCTTGTCGAGACCAGCCGGCGGCCAGTTCTCCAGCTTCATGCCCAGCGTGAGACCGCGCGAAGCCAGGACTTCCTTGATCTCATTGAGCGACTTGCGCCCCAGGTTCGGGGTCTTGAGCAGCTCGTTCTCGGTGCGCTGGATGAGGTCGCCGATGTAGTAGATGTTCTCGGCCTTGAGACAGTTGGCCGAACGCACCGTGAGTTCGAGCTCGTCCACGGGGCGCAGCAGGATCGGGTCGAAGGTGGCGCCGCTAGCCGCCCGCGCGCCCGTGGCCTGGCTTTCGAAGATCTCGCCGCCGTCGAGCTGTGCGAACACGGCCAGCTGCTCGACCAGGATCTTGGCGGACGCACGCACGGCTTCTTCGGCCGAGATGGCACCGTTGGTCTCGATCTCCAGGACCAGCTTGTCCAGATCGGTACGCTGCTCGACGCGGGCACTCTCCACCGTATAGCTCACACGCTTGACGGGCGAAAAGGACGCGTCCAGCACGATGCGGCCGATCGACTTGGTCGATTCGTCCGCGAAGCGGCGCAGATTGCCCGGCACGTAGCCGCGGCCCTTCTCGACCTTGATCTGCATGTCCAGCTTGCCACCGGCAGACAGGGTGGCAATCACATGGTCGGGGTTGACGATCTCGACGTCGTGGGGCGTCTGGATGTCGCGCGCGGTCACGACGCCCTCGCCATCCTTGCGCAGGCTCAGCGTGACCTCGTCGCGGTTATGGAGCTTGAACACCACTCCCTTGAGGTTCAACAGGATGTTGACCACATCCTCCTGGACACCGTCGATGGACGAGTACTCGTGCAAGACACCGGCAATCGTCACCTCGGTTGCTGCGTAACCCACCATGGACGAGAGCAGGACACGCCGGATGGCGTTGCCCAGCGTGTGGCCATAGCCACGCTCGAAAGGCTCCAGTTCGACCTTGGCGCGGTTGTGGCCAAGTTGTTCGACATTGATTGCCTTGGGTTTCAGCAAATTGGTTTGCATGCAGACTTCCTCTCAATGCCCCCAGCTCGTTACACCGGTAAGGCTGATGAAGCACCTAAACCGCGATGCCTCGCGGTTCAGGAACGGGTTACGCCAACGTAACGACTATCGATTAACGCGAATACAACTCAACGATCAGGGATTCGTTGATGTCTGCACCAAACTGGTCACGGTCGGGCACTTGCTTGAAGGTGCCTTCCGCCTTGTCGGCATTCACCTCGACCCAGGCAGGCATGCCCACTTGCTGGGCCAGTTGCAGGGCCTCGACGATGCGCGCCTGCTTCTTGGACTTTTCGCGCACGGCCACGACATCACCGACCTTCACCAGATAGGAGGCGATGTTGACCCTCTGGCCGTTGACCGTGATCGCCTTGTGGGACACCAGTTGGCGCGCCTCGGCGCGCGTGGAGCCGAAACCCATGCGATAAACGACGTTGTCCAGACGGGACTCGAGCAGGGCCAGCAGGTTGGCGCCGGTGTTGCCCTTGCGGCGCTCCGCGGCCTCGAAGTACCGGCGGAACTGCTTCTCCAGCACGCCATACATGCGCTTGACCTTCTGCTTTTCGCGCAGTTGCAGGCCGTAGTCGGAAGTGCGGGCGCCAGAGGTGCGGCCGTGCTGACCGGGCTTGGAGTCGAACTTGGCCTTGTCGGCGATGGAACGGCGAGCGCTCTTGAGGAACAGGTCCGTGCCTTCGCGGCGGGAGAGTTTGGCCTTGGGGCCGAGATAACGTGCCACTTCTATATCCTTGAATTGTCTGCTTCCGCAGCGGGCTGCGGGAGCCACCATCGCACCAGGCGATCGGTGGCGGTGGGCTTAGTGAAAAAAATCAGATGCGGCGGCGCTTTTGCGGGCGGCAGCCGTTGTGCGGAACGGGCGTCACATCCGAGATGGACGTGATGCGGATGCCCAGGGCACCCAGCGCACGCACGGAGGACTCACGGCCGGGACCGGGGCCCTTGATTTCGACGTCCAGGTTCTTGATGCCCTGCTCGATGGCGGCGCGGCCCGCCACTTCGGAGGCCACCTGTGCGGCAAACGGAGTGGACTTGCGCGAGCCCTTGAAACCCTGACCACCCGAGGAAGCCCAGGACAGTGCGTTGCCCTGGCGGTCGGTGATCGTGATGATGGTGTTGTTGAAGGAGGCATGCACGTGGGCGATACCGTCCGACACGTTCTTGCGAACCTTCTTGCGCACGCGCTGCGCAGCGTTATTGGCAGGAGACTTGGCCATATGGGTCTTTCAATCTTACTTCTTCAGTGCCGCTGCACCCTTGCGCGGACCCTTGCGGGTACGGGCGTTGGTGCGGGTACGCTGACCGCGCATCGGCAGACCGCGGCGATGACGGAAGCCGCGATAGCAGCCGATGTCCATCAGGCGCTTGATGTTCATCGTGGTTTCACGGCGCAGGTCACCCTCGATGGTGAACTGGGCAATCTGGTCGCGGATCTTCTCCAGATCGGCGTCGGTCAATTCCTTGACCTTCTTGGAATAAGCAATTCCGCAAGCCTCGCAAATCTTGCGAGCGCGGGTGCGCCCAATCCCGTAGATGGCCGTCAGGCCAATCTCGGTGTGCTGATGGGGCGGGATGTTGATACCAGCAATACGAGCCATGTGCGTCCTCTAATATTTCCCAATCAACCTTGGCGCTGCTTGTGGCGCTGATCCGTGCAGATCACGCGCACCACGCCCTTGCGGCGGATGATTTTGCAGTTGCGGCAGATTTTCTTGACCGAAGCCGAAACTCTCATTGCATTCTCCTAAACTCTTGTCCAATCGTTCCGGCCCACTGCGCGGAACACAAAACACGTGCCCGCGATGGATCGAAGGGCATCAATAAACCGTTGCTTCTCTGGTGAACCCGCCACTATAGCGCATTCACCAAAGGCACGCCGGCATCAGGTACCTGGTGTCGTCTTGAAGTTAGCCTTCTTCAGCAGCGATTCGTACTGCTGCGACATCATGTAGTTCTGCACCTGGGCCATGAAGTCCATCGTCACCACGACGATGATGAGCAACGAGGTACCGCCGAAATAGAACGGCACGTTGTACTTCAGGATCAGGAACTCGGGCAGCAGGCACACGAAGGTGATGTACACGGCACCGGCCAGCGTCAGGCGCACCAGGATCTTGTCGATGTAGCGCGCCGTGTGCTCGCCTGGACGAATACCGGGGATGAAGGCCCCGCTCTTCTTCAGGTTGTCCGCAGTTTCCCGGCTGTTGAAAACCAATGCCGTATAGAAAAAGCAGAAGAACACGATCGCAGCCGCATAGAACATCACGTACACCGGCTGCCCAGGCGTCAGCGCACCAGAGATGTCACGCAGCCAGCGCATGGACTCGCCTGCGCTGAACCAGTTCACGATCGTCGCCGGCAGCAGAATGATCGACGAGGCGAAGATCGGCGGGATCACACCGGACATGTTCAGCTTCAAGGGCAGGTGGGACGATTGCCCGCCGTACACCTTGTTGCCGACCTGGCGGCGCGCGTAGTTCACCAGGATCTTGCGCTGGCCACGCTCGACGAACACGACGAAGTAGGTCACCAGCGCCACGACGATCACGATGAAGATGGCCGCCAGGATGCTCATCGCACCCGTGCGCACCAGTTCCAGCAAGCCACCGATGGAGCTGGGCAGGCCTGCCGCGATGCCCGCGAAGATCAAGATGGAGATGCCGTTGCCCAGGCCGCGCTCGGTAATCTGCTCGCCCAGCCACATCAGGAACATAGTGCCCGCCGTCAGGCTGACCACCGCCGTCAGACGGAAGCCGAAGCCGGGGCTCAGCACCAGGCCTGCCGAGCTTTCGAGAGCGACCGCGATGCCCAGCGACTGGAACACCGCGAGGCCCACGGTCCCGTAGCGCGTGTACTGCGTGATCTTGCGGCGGCCCGCCTCCCCTTCCTTCTTCATCTGCTCGAACGTGGGAAGCACGTAGGTCATCAGCTGCATGATGATCGATGCCGAGATGTACGGCATGATCCCCAGCGCGAAGACCGTGAAGCGCGAAAGCGCCCCACCCGAGAACATGTTGAACAGGTTGAGGATGCCGCCTTGCTGGCCACTGAAGAGCTGCTGCAGCTGCGTGGGATCGATCCCCGGAACGGGAATGTGCGCCCCCACGCGGTACACCACCAACGCGAGCAACAAGAACACCAGCCGCCGGCGCAGATCACCAAACTTACCGGTTTTCGCCAGTTGAGCTGCGTTAGTAGCCACAGATGCCTTTCTTCAGAACCAAATCAGGCCAGGCTGCCGCCAGCCGCTTCGATCGCGGCCTTGGCACCCGCCGTGGCACCGATGCCCGTGAGCTTCACGGCCTTGGTGAGTTCGCCACTCTTGATGACCTTCACCACCTGGGCCAGGGCGGGCACGAGCCCTGCCTGCTTCAGGGAGAGAACGTCGATCTCCGCCTGGTCGAGCGCATTCAGCGCCGAAAGGGTGATCTCGGCATTGAACTTGAGCGACTGCGACTTAAAGCCGCGCTTGGGCAGGCGGCGCTGCATGGGCATTTGACCGCCTTCGAAGCCGACCTTGTGGTAGCCGCCCGAACGCGACTTCTGGCCCTTGTGGCCGCGGCCGGCCGTCTTGCCCAGGCCGGAGCCGATACCACGACCGACACGGCGCTTGGCGTGCTTGGCTCCTGCTGCGGGCTTGATGCTATTGAGTTCCATCACCAACCTCTCAGAGGACTTTGACCAGATAGCTGATCTTGTTAATCATGCCGCGCACCTCGGGCGTGTCCTTGAGTTCGCTCACGCTGTTGAGCTTGCGAAGACCCAGGCCACGAACCGTGGCGCGATGCGATTCCTTGGTGCCGATGGGGCTGCGCACCAATTGAATCTTGATGTTTTGTTGCGTTGTCATTGAGCCTCCCAATCAAGCGGCAAACAGGTCTTCGACCGTCTTGCCACGCTTGGCGGCCACTTCGGCCGGCGTAGTGGAATTGGCCAGGGCGTCCAGCGTTGCACGAACCATGTTGTAGGGGTTGGACGACCCATGGCTCTTGGCCACGATGTCGGTAATGCCCATCACCTCGAACACGGCGCGCATCGGGCCGCCGGCGATGATGCCGGTACCCTTGGGAGCCGGAGCCATCATCACGACGGCTGCACCATGGTGGCCGGTCACGTTGTGATGGATCGTGCCGCTCTTGAGGGACACCTTCATCATCTTGCGACGCGCTTCTTCCATGGCCTTCTGCACGGCAGCGGGCACTTCCTTGGACTTGCCCTTGCCCATGCCGACGCGGCCGTCGCCATCGCCGACCACGGTCAGTGCAGCGAAGCCGAGAATACGACCACCCTTCACGACCTTGGTCACGCGGTTGACCGCGATCATTTTTTCGCGCAGACCGTCGTCACGACCTTCGTCTTGCACCTTGGGTTGAAATTTAGCCATTTTTATCCGCTCCGCTTAGAACTGCAGGCCGGCCTCGCGGGCCGCCTCAGCCAGGGCCTTCACGCGGCCGTGATACGCAAAACCTGCGCGATCGAACGCGACCTTCTCGATACCGGCGGCCTTCGCCTTTTCGGCGATGCGCTTACCGATGATCTGGGCCGCGGCGGCATTGCCACCCTTGCCGGAGCCGCCGAGCGACTTGCGCACATCGGCCTCGGCCGTGGAGGCGCTGGCCAGCACCTTGGTGCCGCAGCCAGAGATCACGCTGGCGTAGATATGGAGGTTCGTACGGTTGACCGTCAGACGCGCGATGCCTTGCTGGGCAATGCGGATGCGGGTCTGGCGGGCACGACGAAGACGCTGCTCTTTCTTGGTCAACATACTGCAGCTCCTTACTTCTTCTTGGTCTCTTTGATCACGACCTTCTCATCCGCATAGCGGATGCCCTTGCCCTTGTAGGGCTCGGGAGGACGAACGGCGCGGATCTCGGCGGCCAGCTGGCCCACCACCTGGCGATCGGCACCCTTGATCACGATTTCGGTCGGAGTGGGGGTCGCCACGGTGATGCCGGCGGGCATCTCGAAGTTCACGGGATGCGAGAAACCGACGTTCAGGTTCAGCTTGCTGCCGGCAGCGGCGGCCTTGAAACCCACGCCGATCAGCGTGAGCTTCTTCTCGAAGCCCTTGCTGACGCCCAGCACCATGTTGTTCACCAGCTGGCGCACGGTACCGCTCATGGCATTGGCTTCACGCGAAGCGTCGATCGGCTCGAAGCTCAGCTTGCCTTCGTTGCTGGACACCTTCACCAGCGCGTTCTGCGCGAGCGACAGCGTGCCGCCTGCGCCCTTGACGCTGATCTGGTCGTCCTTGATGGACACATCCACGCCTGCGGGGATGCTTACCGGGGATTTACCTACACGGGACATTTCAGTCTTCTCCTCAATGCCACGTCAAGCGACGTAGCAAAGCACCTCGCCACCGACACCGGTAGCGCGCGCCTTGCGATCGGTCATCACGCCCTTGGGCGTCGTGACGATTGCCACACCCAGTCCGTTCATGACTTGCGGAATGGAATCGCGGCCCTTGTACACGCGCAGGCCGGGGCGGCTCACGCGCTCGATGCGCTCGATCACGGGGCGACCGGCGTAGTACTTCAGGGTGATTTGGAGTTCAGACTTGCCACCGTCGGCCTTCACTTCGAAGCCGTCGATGTAACCCTCGTCCTTCAGCACCTGCGCGATGGCGACCTTCACCTTGGAGGAAGGCACCGACACGGTGGCCTTGGACACCATTTGCGCATTGCGAATGCGGGTCAGCAAGTCAGCGATGGGATCACTCATGCTCATGTTGTATCTCTCCTGCTGCGCTTACCAGCTGGCCTTGGTGACACCGGGGATGTCGCCGGCGAATGCCAGTTCGCGGATCTTGGCGCGGCCCAGACCGAATTGGCGGAAGGTGCCGCGGGGACGACCGGTGATTTCGCAGCGGTTGCGCTGGCGCGTGGGGTTGGCGTTGCGGGGCAACTTCTGCAGGCCCAGGCGAGCGGCCTCGCGCTCCTCGTCGCTGCGCTTGGCGTCGCCGGCGATGGCCTTCAGTTCCGCGTACTTGGCGGCGTACTTGGCGGCCAGTTTTTCGCGCTTGAGTTCGCGCTGGATCAAAGCTACTTTAGCCATACGCTGCCTTTAGTTCTTGAACGGGAAACGGAAAGCCGAGAGAAGCGCCTTGGCTTCTTCGTCGGTCTTGGCCGTCGTGGTGATGCTGATGTTGAGGCCGCGCAAGGCATCCACCTTGTCGTACTCGATCTCAGGGAAGATGATCTGCTCTTTGACGCCGATGTTGTAGTTGCCGCGGCCGTCGAAAGCGCGGCCGGAGATGCCGCGGAAGTCGCGCACGCGGGGCAGCGCGATCGTCACGAAGCGGTCCAGGAACTCATACATCTGCGCGCCGCGCAGCGTCACCATGCAGCCGATGGCCTGGCCTTCGCGGATCTTGAAGCCGGCGATGGCCTTCTTGGCCTTGGTCACCACGGGCTTCTGGCCAGCGATCTTGGTGAGGTCGGCCACGGCGTTGTCCATGACCTTCTTGTCGGCCACGGCCTCGCTCACACCCATGTTGAGCGTGATCTTGGTCAGACGCGGAACCTGCATGGGCGAGGTGTAACCGAACTGCTTGACCAGTTCGGGGGCGATCTTGTCGCGATAGATTTGTTGCAGTCGTGCCATGTGGACTCTCCTTAGGCAGCCTTGATTTCGGCGCCGCTGGACTTGAACACGCGTACACGCGTGCCGTCGGCCTGCACCTTGATGCCCACGCGATCAGCCTTGCCGGTAGCGGCATTGAAGATGGCCACGTTGGACTGGTGAATAGGCATGGCCTTTTCCACGATGCCGCCGTTCGTGCCCTTCATGGGGTTCGGCTTGACATGCTTCTTGACCAGGTTGATGCCTTCGATGACCAGATGGGAGTCATCCTTGCGCAGCGTGACCGTGCCGCGCTTGCCCTTGTCGCGCCCGGTGAGCACGATGACTTCGTCGCCCTTGCGGATCTTGTTCATGGCTCGTCCTTCAGAGAACTTCGGGAGCCAGGGACACGATCTTCATGAAGCGCTCCGTGCGCAGCTCGCGCGTCACGGGGCCGAAGATGCGGGTGCCGATGGGCTCCAGCTTGGAATTGAGCAACACTGCCGCATTGCCGTCGAACTTGACGAGCGAGCCGTCGCCGCGGCGAATGCCCTTCGCCGTGCGAACGACCACAGCGCTGTAGATCTCGCCCTTCTTGACGCGACCACGCGGTGCAGCCTCCTTCACGCTCACCTTGATGATGTCGCCAACGCTTGCATAGCGACGCTTGGAACCGCCCAGCACCTTGATGCACAGGACGGACTTCGCGCCGGTATTGTCGGCAACGTCTAACCGAGATTCTGTTTGGATCATTTCAATATTCCCAACTTGCACCAGCACATCCCGACAGCCCCAGAGTCCTTCTCGAGGGCTGCGAGCAGCCAGTCAGTCTTGGGCCCGTCGTCCACGCCGCGAACCATTTCGCAGCGCTTCCACTGGGCAGAAACCTCGCGCATTTCACGCGAAGCCTTGGATTATCACCGCAACAAGGAACAGAGTCAAGTACCTGCTGCCTAAATACTCAGGCAGGAAGGTGGTGGTACTGCTGCGCCAAGGCAAGGAAGTCCGCCAGATGCGGATCGCACCCCAGTTCTTCCTGCAGGATGACCGCCACGCGCGGGGCCAGCCGGGCGGCCAGGCGCGCGTCGAGGAACAGCAGGCGGCTGCGCCGCGCCAGCACATCCTCCACCGTGCGCGCGTATTCATGGCGCGCCGCGAAGCGCACCATGGCCTCGCTCAGCCCCTCGGCCAGCCACTGGTCCGCGCCGGGCAGCCGCAGCACGGCGGCCGCGTCGAGGCCATAGGAGTGCAGCCCCTGCGCATCGCACATGCGCTGGCGCGGCGGCTCCAGGGGCGCCCCGGCCAGGGGCAGCCGCCGGGTGGCGCCTGCCGCCCGCGCGGGCAGCAGGCCCGCATCGAAGCATTTCTGCAGCACATCCTCGGCCATGGCGCGGTAGGTGGTCCATTTGCCGCCAGTGACGGTGACCAGGCCGCTTGCGCTGGCCAGCACCGTGTGCTCGCGGCTGATGGCCTTGGTGTTGCCGCCCTCGTCGTCCTGCGGCCTGACCAGCGGGCGCAGGCCCACCCAGATGCTGCGCACGTCCTCGGGGAGCGGCGCGCGGCGCAGGTATTTGGCCGATTCGCTCAGGATGAAATCGACCTCTTCCTTGAACGCGAGCGGCTCGCGCGCCAGGTCCTGGCGCGGACTGTCGGTGGTGCCCAGGATGAGCTTGCCCAGCCAGGGCACGGCGAAGAGCACGCGAGCGTCCGCCGTCTTGGGCACGAGCAGGGCATGGTCGGAGGGCAGGAATTCGCGGTCCACGACGATGTGCACGCCCTGGCTGGGCGCGACCATGGGCCGCACGGGCCGGCCCAGGGCCTGGCCGTCCTGCTGGCGCAGTTCGTCCACCCACACGCCGGTGGCGTTGACCACGGCGCGCGCGCGCAGATCGAAGCGCCGGCCGGTCTCCGCGTCCTCGCAGACCAGGCCCACGAGCCTGCCGCCCTCGTGCAGCAGGCCGCGCGCGGGGCAGTAGTTGACCAGCAGCGCGCCCCGCTGCGCGGCCGTGCGCGCCAGGGCCAGGGCCAGGCGGGCATCGTCGAACTGGCCGTCCCAGTACTTGACGCCGCCCTTGAGCCCCTCGGCGCGCGCCGTGGGCAGGCAGCGCAGGGTGTCCATGCGCCCGAGGAATTCGGTCGCGCCCAGGCCGGCCTGGCCTGCCAGGGCGTCGTACATCTTCAGGCCCACGCCGTAGAACGGCGTCTCCCACAGCTTGTACGAGGGCATGACGAAGGCCAGCGGCTGCGCCAGGTGCGGCGCGTTGTGCAAAAGCGTGGTGCGCTCGTGCAGGGCCTCGCGCACCAGGGCGATGTTGCCCTGGGCCAGGTAACGCACGCCGCCGTGCACCAGCTTGGTGGCGCGCGAGGAGGTGCCCTTGGCGAAGTCGTGCGACTCCACCAGCACCACGGAGAAGCCCCGCGCCGCGGCGTCCAGCGCCACGCCCAGGCCGGTGGCGCCGCCGCCGACCACCGCCAGGTCGTAGGTGCGGGGCTGGGCCAGGCGCGCCAGCAGCTCGGCGCGGTCGGTGGTCAGGGGCGGGGCTTGGCTTGCAGTGTTCATACCGGCCTTCGCGCGGCGCCATTCGCGGGCCGCAGATGTTCGGATATTTTCGTTTATTTTCCTTTTTGATTATATTTCTTCTTATGTGACACTGTGAACCCCTCATCCCGCCGCCGCAGACCGTGAACCACAACCCCCGCCAACTCCAGCTGCTGGCCCATGTCCGCGAGCACCGCAGCGCCAGCGTGGAGCATCTCGCCGAGGCCCTGGGCGTGACGCTGCAGACCGTGCGCCGCGACGTGCAGCGCCTGGCCGAGCAGGGCCTGGTGACGCGCTTTCACGGCGGCGTGCGCCTGCCCGGGTCCACCGTGGAGAACCTGGCCCACACCCAGCGCGAGAGCCTCAACGCCGAGGGCAAGGCCTGCATCGCGCGCGCGGTAGCGGCCCAGGTGCCGCAGGGCTGCTCGCTGATCCTCAACATCGGCACCACCACCGAGGCCGTCGCACGCGCCCTTCTGCAGCACCGGGGCCTGCGCGTCATCACCAACAACCTCAACGTCGCCGCCATCCTGTGCGAGAACCCCGATTGCGAGGTGATCGTGGCCGGCGGCGCGGTGCGCGCGCGCGACCGCGGCATCGTGGGCGAGGCGGCGGTGGATTTCATCCGCCAGTTCCGCGTGGACATCGCGCTCATCGGCATCTCGGGCATCGAGAGCGACGGCACGCTGCGCGACTTCGACCTGCGCGAGGTGAAGGTGGCGCAGACCATCATCGCGCAGGCGCGCGAGGTCTGGCTGGCCGCCGACCAGAGCAAGTTCAACCGCCCGGCCATGGTGCAGCTGGCCACGCTCGACCAGATCGACCGGCTGTTCACCGACGCGCCGCCGCCCGAGCCCTTCCCCGCCCTGCTGCAAGAGGCGCAGGTGCGGTGCACCATCGCCTGATCCTTTTTTTCCGACCCGCACCATGACCTACCTGCTCGCCCTCGACCAAGGCACCTCCAGTTCGCGCAGCATCGTCTTCGACGCCCAGGGCCGCGTGGTGGCGCAGGCGCAGCAGGAGCTGGCGCAGATCTACCCGCGGCCCGGCTGGGTGGAGCACGACCCGCGCGAGATCTGGCGTACCCAGATCGCCACCGCGCGCGAGGCCCTGGCGCGGGCGGGCCTGTCGGCGGGCGACATCCACGCGCTGGGCATCACCAACCAGCGCGAGACCACGGTGCTGTGGAACCGCGCGACGGGCCAGCCCGTACACCACGCCATCGTCTGGCAGGACCGGCGCGCCGAGCCCGCGTGCGCACGGCTGCGCGCGCAGGGCCATGCCGGCCTGATCCAGTCGCGCACCGGCCTGCTGATCGACGCGTACTTCTCGGCCACCAAGCTGCAATGGCTGCTGGACAACGTGCCCGGCGCCCGCGCGCAGGCCGAGCGCGGCGAGCTGGCCTTCGGCACGGTGGACAGCTGGCTGATCTGGCAGCTGACCGGCGGGCGCCGCCACGCCACCGACGTGAGCAACGCCAGCCGCACCATGCTGCTGAACGTGCACACCAACCAGTGGGACGAGGAGCTGCTGGGGCTGTTCGACATCCCGCGCGCGCTCATGCCCGAGGTGCTGCCCTCCGCGAGCGACTTCGGCGCGACCGACCCCGGCCTGCTGGGCGGCGCGATCGCCATCGGCGGCGTGGCCGGCGACCAGCAGGCCGCGCTGTTCGGCCAGGCGTGCTTTTCCTCCGGCATGGCCAAGAACACCTACGGCACGGGTTGCTTCATGCTCATGCACACGGGCGGCAGCTTCCGCAAGAGCGAGAACGGCCTGCTGACCACCAGCGCCGCGCAAGTCGGCCCGGCGCCCGAATACGCCCTGGAAGGCAGCGTCTTCGTGGGCGGCGCCGTGGTGCAGTGGCTGCGCGACGGGCTGCGCGCCATCCCGGCCAGCAGCGAGGTGCAGGCGCTCGCCGAGAGCGTGCCCGACTCGGGCGGCGTGATGATGGTGCCCGCCTTCACCGGCCTGGGCGCGCCGTACTGGAAGCCCGACGCGCGCGGCACCATCACGGGCCTGACGCGCGGCACCACGCTCGCGCACATCGCGCGCGCGGCGCTCGAATCCATCGCCTACCAGAGCGCGGCGCTGCTCGGCGCCATGGGCCGCGACGCCGTGGCCGCCGGCGGCGCGCCCGTCTCCGAGCTGCGCGTGGACGGCGGCGCCTGCGTGAACGACCTGCTCATGCAGTTCCAGGCCGACCTGCTGGGCATTCCCGTGGTGCGCCCGGCCTGCGTGGAAACCACGGCGCTCGGCGCGGCCTACCTGGCGGGCCTGTCCAGCGGCGTCTACGCCAGCCGGGAGGAGCTGGCGCGGCTGTGGCGCGCCGAACGCCGCTTTGTGCCCACCCTGCCGCGCGACCAGGCCGAGGCACTCATGGCGCGCTGGGAGCATGCCGTGGCGCAGGCGGTGCTGCCCGCGCCAGGCGCCTGAATTACTAAAAACATAGCTGCTGGCGCCTGCCTGTACTTGGTTTTCAGTCAAAAGCACGTAAAAACACGTAGCAGCAGGCGCCAGCAGCTATTTTTTTGATAGTAAACGCAGGCGCACAATCCTGCCTGACGCTTTTCTTTCCCATCGCCCACCCATGACAACCAGCACCTCCGCCCTCCCCCCCATCGCCTTCATCGGCGGCGGCAACATGGCCAGCGCCATCATCGGCGGCCTGATCCAGCAGGGTCTGCCCGCCAGCCAGATCGAGGTCGTCGAGCCTTTCGAGGCGGCGCGCACCACCCTGCTGCACAAGTTCGGCATCACGGCGCAGCCGGCGCCCGCGGCGGCGCTGGCGCGCGCCGGCCTGGTGGTGTGGGCCGTCAAGCCCCAGACCTTCAGGGAGGCGGCGCTGCAGGCGGCGCCGCACACGGCGGGCGCGCTGCACCTGAGCGTGGCGGCGGGCATACGCACGGGCAGCATCGCCCAGTGGCTCGGCAGCGAGCGCATCGTGCGCGCCATGCCCAATACGCCCGCGCTCATCGGCCAGGGCATGACGGGCCTGTACGCGCGCGCCGGCCGCGTCGGCGCGCCCGAGCGCGCGCTGGCGGAGCAGGTCGTGGCCACCATGGGCGCCTGCCTGTGGGTGGAGCAGGAGTCGCTGCTGGACGCCGTCACGGCCCTGTCGGGCTCGGGCCCGGCCTATGTGTTCTATTTCCTCGAAGCCATGACCAACGCCGGCGTGGACATGGGCCTGACGCAGGCGCAGGCGCACCAGCTGGCCGTGGGCACCTTCGCCGGCGCGGCCGAGCTCGCGCGCCGCTCCGAGGAGCCCCTGTCCGTGCTGCGCGAGCGCGTCACCTCCAAGGGCGGCACAACGTATGCGGCCATCCAGTCCATGGAGGCCGACGAGGTGGCGCAGCGCTTCATGCGCGCGCTCGATGCTGCGGAAAACCGCGCGCGCGAACTCGGCGACGAGTTCGGCGGCGCCGGCTGACGGCAGCGCACGCATCCACTCCCCCGGCGCCGGCGCGGCGGTCCCCACCCGGCAGGCCGCGAAAATCTTTTATAACTGCGGCCGTCCCTCCAACCCGACCCAGGCGCCACCCGTGCATTGCCGACCTTCCTTCCGGTTCCATCCCGCCGTGCTCGGCGCCTGCCTGGCCCTGGCATCCTGCGGCGGCGGGGACTACGAGAGCCTGCCCGAGCCGCCGCAAAGCCAGGCCCCGTTCACTCCCGGGCCCGGTGACCTGCCGCGCGCGCAGGACCTCTACCCCTACGCGGCGCCCGCCCTGCTCACGCTGGACCTGGGCTACCAGCCCACGCCGGCATCCGGCCCCGGCTGGTACCTGGCGGACAAGGACAGCTGCCAGCAGCTGGCCAGCCCGCCGCCGAGCTACCCCGGCGGCATGGTGACGCTGGACACGGTGGACCTGGACGAGAACAAGGCCGACGACTGCGAGCCCGAGATCAAGGTGCTGGCCACCAGCGGCGACGGACTGGTCAAGAATGCCGCTGCCAAGATGCGCATGCGCGGCAGCAGCACGCGCGAGGCCGCGCTCAAGTCCTACCGCGTCAAGTTCGACAAGGGCACCACCTGGTGGGGCGAGGACACCCTGAACCTCAACAAGCACCCCTACGACCTGACGCGCGTGCGCAACAAGCTGGCCTTCGACCTGATGCGCACCGTGCCCTACCACGAAAGCCTGCGCACCCAGTTCGTCGACATCCGCTACGACGCGGCCGACGGCGCCGGGCCTCGGCCCATGGGCCTGTTCACCCACGTCGAGAAGCTCGGCGGCAAAGGCTATCTGGCACTCCGCGGCTGGACGGCCGGCTCCAACGTCTACAAGGTCGCCTCGTTCAACTTCAACACCGATGCGCGGCTGCAGGCCCTTGCCGGCGGCAAGGCCGGGCCGGGTTTCGAGCAGCTGCTGGAGATCGAGTCCGACGCGGGCAACCACCAGGCCATCGTCGATGCCGTGAAGGCCCTGGACAGCGACGCGACGCCGTTCCAGGCCACGTTCGCGCGCTACTTCGACCGCAACAACTACCTGGCCTGGCTGGCCACCGCCATCCTGCTGGGCAACTGGGACACGGCCAGCCAGAACTTCGGCCTGTACCAGCCGCTGGGCGGCGAAAAGTTCTACTTCCTGCCCTGGGACTACGACGGCGCGCTGGGCTACCCCCAGCAGCCCGGCGCCGCGGCCTATCCGTCGTGGAACCAGGGGCTCAGCACCTGGTGGGACAGCGCCCTGCACAGGCGCTTTATCTCGGCGCCCGGCAACCTGGCCCTGCTCCAGGCGGCGGTCGAGGAGATCCGCGGCAAATACCTCACCGACGCCGCCGTCAGGCAGCTGCTCGACAGCTACCGCCCCATCGTCGAGCCCATCCTGGCGCGCGCGCCCGACGCCTCCAACCTCGACGCCAGGGGCCAGGGCACGCCCATGGAGCAATGGGCCGCCGAATACCAGCGCCTGCAGACGGTGATAGGCGCCAACCACGGCCTCTTCCTGCAAAGCCTGCAGCGCCCCATGCCCTACTGGATGGCGGGCAGCGACAAGGGCGGCAGCCTGGAGCTCGACTGGAGCTGGCCCGCACCCTTCCACCCGCAGGGCAAGGCCATCAGCTACCGCGTGGAGGTGGCGCGCGCCGAAGCGGGCCAGCCGGCCTTCGCCGACGGCACGCTGGTCCAGGCCCCGGCATCCGTCTCGGGCCGCACCACCCTGAGCCTGGGGGCCCTGCCGGCCGGCCGGTACCTGGTGCGCGTCACGGCCAGCGACCCCGAGGGCCACAGCGCCGCGGCCTTCGACGAAACCACGTTCGACGGCAAGAGGATCGACGGCGCCATCTGCCTGCAGATGCCCGGCGCCACGCCCTGCTGAGCGCGTTCAGCGCAGCGCGTACCCCAGCGCCACGCCGGCAAAGATCGCCGCGCCGATCCAGTGGCTCTTGCTGAAGGCGACGAAGCAGCCCTCGCGCGTGCGCCCGCGGATCAGCCGGTAGTGCCACAGCACCTGCGCCGCCGCCACGGCCAGCCCCAGCCACAGCGGCCAGCCCAGGCCGTAGGGCGCAAGCACCCAGGCCGTCAAGGCCAGGCACGCCACGAAGAAAGCCATGATGGCCGCCACGTCGAAGCGCCCCAGCGTGATGGCCGAGGTCTTCATGCCGATCAGCAGGTCGTCGTCGCGGTCCACCATGGCGTACTCGGTGTCGTAGGCCAGCACCAGGAACATGTTGGCCAGCCACAGCACCCAGGCCGTGGCCGGCACGCGGCCCTGCACGGCGGCAAAGGCGATGACGATGCCGAAGTTGAACGCAATGCCCAGGAAGGCCTGCGGCATGGCGAAGAAGCGCTTGGTGAACGGGTAGAGGATGGTGAACGCCACGGCCGGCACGGACCAGGCCACGGCCTGCCAGCGCGTGGTCAGCACCAGCGCCAGCGCCGCCAGGGCCAGCGCGGCGCCCACCAGGGCCGCCTCCATCACGCTGACCTGCCCGCTGGTGATGGGGCGCGCCGTGGTGCGCTTGACGTGACGGTCGAAGTCGCGGTCCGCAATGTCGTTGATGCAGCAGCCCGCGCTCCTCATGAGCACCGTGCCGGCCACGAACACCAGCAGCAGGTGCCAGCCCGGAAAACCGTCGGCCGCCGCCCACAGCGCCACCAGCGTGGGCCACACCAGCACCAGCCAGCCCGCGGGGCGGTAGAAGCGGATCAGGTCGAGGTAGAGCGACAGCCTGGAGCGTGGGGGGGCGGCGGACATGGCGGCAGGAATCAAAAAGAAAAGGGCCGAAGCCCTTGCACATCAAGCGCTGAACGCTATCAATCTTCTAGTAGAGAGCGTAGCATCCAGGCCGTCTGCTCGTGCACCGTCAGGCGCTGGGTCAGCAGGTCGGCCGTGGGCTCGTCGCAGACCTTGTCGGCAATGGGGAACAGCTCGCGCGCGGTGCGTGCCACGGCCTCGTGGCCCTGCACCAGGGTGCGCACCATGTCGAAGGCCTTGGGCGGTTCGGCCGGGGCGTCCTGCAGCGACGAGAGCTTGCCGAACGCGCCATAGGAGCCCGGCGCCACGTGGCCCAGCGCGCGGATGCGCTCGGCGATCGGGTCGACCGCGTTCCACAGCTCGGTGTACTGCTCCATGAACATGGTGTGCAGCGTGTTGAACATGGGGCCCGTCACGTTCCAGTGGAAGTTGTGCGTCGTCAGGTACAGCGTGTAGGTGTCGGCCAGCAGGCGCGACAGGCCCTTGGCGATGGCGGCGCGGTCCTTGTCGTTGATGCCGATGTTGATCGCCGGTGCGCCTGCGAGGGCGGCGGTCTTTTTCGTTGAGTTGCCAGCTTTAGCCATGGTGCGTGTTCCTTTCATGCCATACCAGCCCCGCACGGTGCAGGGCTTGGCAAGAACTGTAGCGCAGGTACGCGGCCAGGGCACGCCCGGACCCATGATTTGTGGCAATCGCGGGCATAGCGGGTTCGTTCAGCACAACCGTTTCACCCCCGGCAGCTCGCAGGCGTAGATGGCGTTGCGCAGCGCGGCGATGGCCTCGTAGCGCGTGAAGCTGCGCCGCCAGGCCAACACCACGCGGCGCATGGGCGGGGCGCTGCCGTCGCTTTCCTTGACCGGCAGGTAGCGGATGTGCGTGTCGTCGCTCTTGCGCCGGCGCGCGCCCGTATGCAGCGCGTCGCGCGGCACCGACAGGCGCGGCACCAGGGTCACGCCCATGCCGGCCGAGACCATGTGCTTGATGGTCTCCAGCGACGAGCCCTCGAAGGTGCGGCGTATGCCCTCGGCGTTGCTCGCGTAGCGCGCGAACTCGGGGCAGACCTCGAGCACGTGGTCGCGGAAGCAGTGGCCGGCGCCGAGCAGCAGCATGGTCTCGTTCTTGAGCTCCATGGCCGACACCGACTTGCGCTCGGCCAGCGGGTGGCTGGAGGGCACGGCGGCCAGGAAGGGCTCGTCGTACAGCGGCGCGACCGCCAGGCCCGTGTCGGGGAAGGGTTCGGCCAGGATGGCGCAGTCGATCTCGCCGGTGCGCAGCATCTCCAGCAGCTTGACGGTGAAGTTCTCCTGCAGCATCAGCGGCATCTGCGGCGTGAGCGCGATGGAGTGGCGCACCAGCTCGGGCAGCAGGTAGGGGCCTATGGTGTAGATCACGCCCAGGGTGAGCGGGCCGGCCAGCGGGTCCTTGCCGCGCTTGGCGATCTCCTTGATCTCGGCCGCCTGCTCCAGCACGCTTTGCGCCTGGCGCACGATCTCCTCGCCCAGCGGCGTGACCGTGACGTCGCCCGCGCTGCGCTCGAACAGCTTGACCTCGAGCTCGTCCTCGAGCTTCTTCACCGCCACCGACAGCGTGGGCTGGGAGACGTAGCAGGCCTCGGCGGCACGGCCAAAGTGCTTTTCGCGCGCGACGGCGACGATGTATTTGAGTTCAGTGAGAGTCATGGCTGTCGTGGCATTAGGCGGCCATTGTGCAATGCCATGCCGCGCCTTGCATGGTGGTTTTCACGTCTTCATTCACGCCTTCAGATAGTCTGACCTTGCGCCCAGCCAGCGCTGGACATGCCGGGCCGCCAGCGCCGCATGCCGGTCCAGCATCTGCGGCGCCGCGGCGCGCGCCCATTCGAGCAGCGCCGTGTCCGTGGCCAGGTCGGCGAAGCGCAGCAGCGCGTCGCCCGACTGGCGCGCGCCCAGGAACTCGCCCGGGCCGCGGATCTCCAGGTCGCGCCGCGCGATCTCGAAGCCGTCCGTGGTCTCGGCCATGGCCTTGAGGCGCTCGCGCGCGGTCTCGCCCAGGCGCCCGGAATCGCCCGTGGAGTACAGCAGCACGCAGGCCGACGCCGCGGCCCCGCGCCCTACGCGCCCGCGCAGCTGGTGCAGCTGCGACAGGCCGAAGCGCTCGGCATGCTCGATGACCATGAGCGATGCGTTGGGCACGTCCACGCCCACCTCGATGACGGTGGTGGACACGAGCACGCCCATGCGGCCGCTCTTGAACTCCTCCATGACGGCCTTCTTCTCTGCGCCGGGCATGCGCGAGTGCAAGAGGCCCACGGCCACGCCGGGCAGGGCCTCGCTCAGATCCGCGTGCGTGGCCGTGGCGTTGGACAGGTCCAGCGCCTCGCTCTCCTCGATCAGCGGGCACACCCAGTACACCTGCCGCCCCGCGGCCACCTGCGCGCCGATGCGCTCGACCACCTGGTCCTTGCGGCTGTCGGCGATGAGCTTGGTGACGATGGGCGTGCGGCCCGGGGGCAGTTCGTCGATGGTGGAGACGTCCAGGTCCGCGTAGTAGCTCATGGCCAGGGTGCGCGGGATGGGCGTGGCGCTCATCATCAGCAGGTGCGGCTCCATGCCGTCGTGCTGGAGCTTTTGCCGCAGCGCCAGGCGCTGGGCCACGCCGAAGCGGTGCTGCTCGTCGATCACGGCCAGCGCCAGGTTCCGGAAGCGCACCTGCTCCTGGATCACGGCATGCGTGCCCACGACGAGCGCGGCCTCGCCGCTGGCGATGCGTTCCAGCATCGCCTGGCGCTCCTTCTTCTTCTGCCCGCCCACCAGCCATGCCACCTGCAGTCCGCGCACGGCCAGCAGCGGCTCCAGCCAGCCGATGAGCTTGGCGAAATGCTGCTCGGCCAATATCTCCGTGGGCGCCATCAGCGCGCATTGCCAGCCCGCGTCCATGCACCGGGTGGCGGCCAGCGCGGCCACCACGGTCTTGCCCGAGCCCACGTCGCCCTGCAACAGCCGGTGCATGGGCACGGCGCGCGCGAGGTCGTGCGCGATCTCCTCGCCCACGCGGCGCTGCGCCGCCGTCAGGCTGAAGGGCAGCGCGGCCAGCAGCTGTTCGTGCAGCGCCTGCGCGCCGGACGCGGGATCCAGCCGGGGCGCGCGCAGGCGCGCGCGCTCGCGCTTGGCGGTCAGCTGCGACAGCTGCTGCGCCAGCAGCTCCTCGGCCTTCAGGCGCTGCCAGGCCGGGTGGCTGTGGTCCTGCAGCGTGGCCAGCGCCGCATCGGGCGTGGGGTGATGCAAAAACAGGAGCGACTCGCGCAGGCTCCACGGGCGCTGCAGCCCATTTTTACTATCGAACCGCAGCAGCGGAGGCTCCAGCCCTGGCGGCAGGGTCTCGGGCAGGTCCACGCGCGCGAGGGCGCTGGCCACGGCCCGGCGCAGGTAGGCCTGGGGCAGCTGCGCCACCGTGGGGTAGACAGGGGTGAGCGCGGCGGGCAGCGCGCCCTCGGCCTTGCGGAACGCGGGGTGCAGCATCTGCCGGCCCCAGAAGCCGCCCCTGACCTCGCCGCGCGCGCGCAGGCGCTCGCCCACGGCCATGGTCTTCTGGTGCGAGGGGTAGAAGCTGAAGAAGCGCAGCTCGCAGCTGCCCGTGCCGTCCTCCAGCGTCACCACGAGCTGGCGGCGCGGGCGCAGCTGGATCTCGCTGGCCGTCACCGTGCCCTCGATCTGCACCGTCTCACCCTCGCGCGCGCTGCGGATCGGGGTGATGCGCGTCTCGTCCTCGTAGCGCAGCGGCAGGTGCAGGGCCAGGTCGATGTCGCGCGTGAGGCCCAGCTTCTCCAGCGCCTTGCGGGCCGGGCTGGGTGCGGCCCTGGCGGGCGCGGGGGTGCGGGCGGGAGGGGATTCGGCGGGGCGGGGCACGCGAAAAGGCTACCACGCCGGGCGCCGCGCGGGCGCGCATGGCGGGCAGCGGGCGGAAAGCGCCCGTGGCGCCCTTTTCCGCAGCGCTTTGCCGAAGATCAACATCCTGAACAGGCGGGATCGGCGGGGGAATGTTATACATTTGGACACACGGCCGAGGCAGGGCGGGCGAGCCGCCCCGGCCCCGGCGCTTCCGTTTCCGCTTTTTCCACTGCTCCCATGCTCAAGCGCATCGATGTCCGGCACCTCGTCCTGGGCATGTACCTGCACGAATTCTGCGGTTCCTGGATGGAGCACCCTTTCTGGCGCTCGCGCTTTCTGCTCACCGATCCGAAAGACCTCGCGCTGATCCGCAAGACCAACATCCGCGAGGTCTGGATCGACGTCTCCAAGGGCCTGGACGTGGCGCCCGGCACCGCCGCCGTGTCCCGCGAGGAAGTCGACGCGCAGGTCGAATCCGACCTGCAGCACGCGAGCAGCCAGGCCGCGCCGCCGATCGACCTGGGCAGGGACGACGCGCTCAGGCCCAGCACGATGTCCGACGAGCTGCGCCGCGCCGCATCGATCTGCGCCAGCGCCAAGAAGGCCATGGTCTCCATGTTCGCCGAGGCGCGCATGGGCCGCGCCGTGGACGCTCAGACCGCCCAGGACATGGTCGGCGAAATCTCCAGCTCGGTCATGCGCAACCCCGGCGCGCTCATCAGCCTGGCGCGGCTGAAGACGGCCGACGACTACACCTACATGCACTCGGTGGCCGTGTGCGCGCTCATGGTGGCGCTGGCGCGGCAGATCGGCATGGACGAGCAGGCCACGCGCCTGGCGGGCCTGGCCGGCCTGCTGCACGACCTGGGCAAGGCGGCCATCCCCCTGACCATCCTCAACAAGCCCGGCAAGCTGACCGACGACGAGTTCGCCATCATCCGCGGCCACCCCGAGGCGGGACACGCCATGCTGCAGCCCAGCAGCGTGCACCCGGCCGTGCTCGACGCCTGCCTGCACCACCACGAGAAGATCGACGGCACGGGCTACCCCCACCGGCTCAAGGGCAACGATATCAGCGTGCTCGCGCGCATGACGGCCATCTGCGACGTGTACGACGCCATCACCTCCGACCGGCCCTACAAGAACGGCTGGGATCCGTCCGAGTCGCTGCGCCGCATGGCCGAGTGGACGCACGACCACTTCGACGGCCGGTTGCTGCAGGCCTTCGTGAAGACCATCGGCATCTACCCCGTGGGCTCGCTGGTGCGGCTGACATCGGGGCGCCTGGGCGTGGTGACGGAGCAAAGCGGCGGATCGCTCCTCGCGCCGCGCGTGAAGGTCTTCTTCTCGACCAAGTCCGACCTGCGCATCCCGCCCGAAATCATCGATCTGGCGGCGCCGGGCTGCTCGGAGAAGATCGTGGGGCGCGAAAACCCCGAGCAGTGGAATTTCCCCGACCTGAGCGAAATCTGGTCGGGACTCCCCGGGCGGCCCTGGTAAGCGCCTGCCCAAAGACGCGCTCCGTGGGACAATCGCGGCCTTTTTCGTCCCCTCCGCATCCTCTTGGCACGGGCCCGTCCGGCCCTCAAGCCCCATGTCCACCAGCCCCCGCGCCTTCACGCTCTCCGACTTCGACTTCGCCCTGCCCGAGGCGCTGGTCGCCCAGCATCCCGCGCCCGTGCGCAGCAGCTCGCGCCTGCTCGACGGGCGCTCTGCCCCGCCCGCCGACCGCATCTTCCACGAACTGCCCGCGCTGCTGCGGGACGGCGACCTGCTCGTGTTCAACGACACGCGCGTGGTCAAGGCGCGCATGTTCGGCGAGAAGGCGAGCGGCGGCCGGCTGGAGCTGCTCATCGAGCGCGTGCTCGCCGGCAACGAGGTCGTGGCCCACATGAAGGTCAGCAAGAAGCCCCTGCCCGGCGCCACCGTGCACATGGCCGGCGGCAAGGCGGCGGGCGGCTTCGACGCCACGCTGCTCGCGCGCTGGCCCGACGCCGACGGCCCGCTGTTCCGCTTCGCGCTGCACGGCCCGGCGGGCGAGACGCCGTGGGAGCTCATGGAGCGCCACGGCCACCTGCCGCTGCCGCCCTACATCGAACGCCAGCAGCAGGGTGGCCACGACCCTGACGAGGCCGAGGACGCCGAGCGCTACCAGACCGTCTTCGCGCGCACCCCCGGCGCCGTGGCCGCGCCCACGGCGGCGCTGCACTTCGACGACGCGGTGCTGGCCGCGCTGGCCGAGCGCGGCGTGCAGCAGGCCAGCGTCACCCTGCACGTGGGCGCGGGCACCTTCCAGCCCGTGAAGACCGAGAGCCTGGCCGAGCACCGCATGCACAGCGAGTGGTACGAGGTGCCGCTGGCCACGCTCGCCGCGCTGGAGCGCTGCCGCATGCGGGCGGGGCGCGTGGTCGCCGTGGGCACGACCACGGTGCGCACGCTCGAATCGTGGGCCCGAAGCGGCCGGACCACGGGCGAGACGGACATCTTCATCACGCCGGGCTTCCAGTTCCAGGTGGTCCAACTCCTCGTCACCAACTTCCACCTGCCCAAGAGCACGCTGATGATGCTGGTGAGCGCCTTCGCGGGCTACGAGCACGTCATGCAGCTGTACCGCCACGCCATCGAGGAGCGCTACCGCTTCTTCAGCTACGGCGATTCGATGCTGCTGGAGCGCGCGCGCTGATGCCCTCCGGCCCGGCAGCCGGCGCGCGCCGCTCGGCCCTGTCCGGCATCGCGCTCACCGTGGGCGCGTGCGCCTGCTTCGCGCTGCTGGACACGTCCACCAAGCTCGTGGGCGCCACGGTGCCGCTGTTCATGGCGCTGTGGCTGCGCTACCTGTTCCAGTCGCTGCTCACCTCGGCCTGGGTGCTGCCGCGCACGGGCTGGCGCTGGCCGCGCACGCAGCACCCGCGCTTCCAGATGCTGCGCGCGGTGCTGTTCGCGGGCACCAGCCTGTTCGGGTTCCTCAGCATCCGCGTGATGCCGCTGCCCGAGTTCACCGCCATCGTCGCGGCCACGCCGCTGTGCGTGACGCTGGTGGCGGCGCTGTGGCTGCGCCAGCCCGTGAGCCCGCTGCGCTGGGTGCTGGTGGTCGCGGGCCTGGCCAGCGTGATGCTCATCCTGCGCCCCGGCGGCGGCGCCTTCACCTGGGCCATGCTGCTGCCGCTGGCCATGCTCGCCCTGGCCACGGGCTACCAGATCCTCAGCAGCCTGATGGCGGGCCAGGAAGACCCGGCCACCACGCAGTTCTACACGGGCTGGATCGCCACAGCGCTGATGTCGCTGGGCGCGCCGTTCGCATGGACGCACATCGGCAGCCCCTGGGTGTGGCTGGGCACCTTCGCCATGGGCCTGTCGAGCGCGCTGGGGCACCTGATGCTGCTGCGCGCCTACGCGCACACCACGCCCGCCACCATCGCGCCCTTCCTCTACACGCAGATCGGCTTCGCCATGCTCGCGGGCTGGGCCGTGTACGGCCACATGCCCGACGGCTGGTCGCTCGTGGGCATGGGGCTGATCGCGGCCAGCGGCGCGGCGAGCGCGTGGCTCACGGTGCGCGAGACGCGCTGACGCTCTCGAAAAGAGAGCTTCTTGCGCTTGCCTGGCAAGCGCCGGAGGCCGATTTGGCTTAGAACGCCACCGCGCACCCATCCTTGCGCGGGTCGGAGCCCGCGACGTACACGTCGCCCTGCCGCAGCACGAGCTGCGCGCCGCCGAAGGCGAACACGCCGTTGCCCGCCTCCACCGTGACCTCGTGGCCGCGCGCGCGCAGCTGCTCGACCACCGCCGCGTCGAAGTGCGGCTCCACGGCCACGCCCTTGCCGCCCGTCACGCGCCAGCGCGGCGCGTCGGCCGCCGCCTGCGGGTTCTGGCCGTAGCGCAGCACGCGCAGCGCCATCTGCGTGTGGCCCTGGCTCTGCATGGGGCCGCCCATGACGCCGAAGGCCATCTGCGGCGTGCCGTCGGCGTTCATCGCGAAGGCCGGGATGATGGTGTGCGAGGGGCGCTTGCGCGGCCCCACCTCGTTGGCATGGCCGGGCGTCAGGCTGAAGCCGTGGCCCCGGTTCTGCAGGCTGATGCCCGTGCCCGGCACGACCACGCCCGAGCCGAAGCCCATGTAGTTGGACTGGATGAACGAGACCATCATGCCCTGCGCGTCCGCCGCCGCCAGGTACACCGTGCCGCCCGGGCGCGGCGCGCCATAGGTGGGCGCGCCCGCGCGCGCGGGGTCGATCAGCGCGGCGCGCTCGCGCAGGTACTCGGGGCGCAGCAGGTCGGCGGGCGCGACGCGCATGTGGTCACTATCGGCGTTGTACTGGTGCAGATCGGCGAAGGCGAGCTTCATGGCCTCGACCTGCAGGTGCACGCTGTCCACGCCGTCCAGCGGCTGCCCGCCCACGCCCAGCGCGTCCAGCATGCCCAGCGCCATCAGCGCCGCGATGCCCTGGCCGTTGGGCGGGATCTCGTGGACCACCGAGTCGCCGAAGCGCTGGCTCACCGTGCCCACCCAGTCGGCGCGGTGGGCCGCGAGGTCTTCGACGGTCATCGCGCCGCCGTTGGCCTGGGCGTGCGCGGCCATCTTCCCGGCCAGCTCGCCGCGGTAGAAGGCCTCGCCATGGGTGGCGGCGATCAGCTCCAGCGTGCGCGCGTGCGCCTCGCTGCGAAAGACCTCGCCCGCGCGCGGCGCGCGGCCGCCGGGCAGGAAGCATTCGGCGAAGCCCGGCTGCTCGCCCAGCCTGGCGCCGCCCAGCTCCCACAGCCGCGCGATGGTGGGCGACACGGGAAAGCCGCTGCGCGCGTAGCCGATGGCGGGCTGGGCCAGCTGGGCGAACGGCAGCCTGCCGAAGCGCTGCGACAGCGCCACCCAGGCCGAGACGGCGCCCGGCACGGTGACGGCGTTCCAGCCCTTTTCGGGAATGCCGCCGAGCCGGGTGAAGTAGTCGGGCGTCCACGCCGCGGGCGAGCGGCCCGAGGCGTTCAGGCCGTGCAGTTCCTTGCCGTCCCAGACGATGGCGAAGCCGTCGCTGCCGATGCCGCAGCCCGTGGGCTCGACCACGGTGAGCGCCATGGCGGCGGCCAGCGCCGCGTCCACGGCGTTGCCGCCGGCCTGCAGCATGGACAGGCCCGCCTGGGCGGCCAGCGGCTGCGAGGTGGAGACGATGTTGCGCCCCATCACCGCGCTGCGGTGCGAGGCGTAGGGCAGGCTCCAGTCGAGGGTCTTTGCGTCGTGGTGCATGGCGGTCATTCCAGGGAGATCTTGTGCTGGCGGATCACGCTCGCCCAGCGCGCGCTGTCGGCCTGCACCATGGCGGCGAACTGCGCGGGCGTGCCGGGCGCGGCGGGCTCCACGCCCAGCTTGGCGAGGCTGGCCGCCACCTCGGGCGCCTGCATGGCCTTGGTGAAGGCCTTGTTGACGCGATCGACCAGCGCGGGCGGGGCGCCGGCCGGCAGGTACACGCCGAACCAGGTGACCGACGCGTAGCCGGGCAGGCCCGATTCGGCCAGCGTGGGCAGCTCGGGCGCGAGCGCGCTGCGCTTCTCGCTGGTGACGGCCAGCGCGCGCAGGCGGCCGCTCTTGACGTGCGGCATGCCCGTGGGCAGCGAGTCGAACAGCAGCTGCACCTGGCCCGCGGCCAGGTCGGGAATGGCGAGCGCCGTGCCCTTGTACGGCACATGCGTGAGCTCGATGCCGGCTTGCGCGGCGAAGGCCGCCGTGTTCAGGTGCACGATGGTGCCGTTGCCGCTGGTGGCGTAGTTGAGCTGGCCCGGGTGCGCCTTGGCGTAGGCCACCAGTTCGGTCACCGACTTCACGGGCAGCGAGGGCGTGACCAGCAGCACGCTGGGCGCGTCGGCCAGATGCGCCACGGGCGTGAAGTCACGGCGCGCGTCGTAGGCCAGGCGCGGCATGAGGTGCGGCGAGATGGCATGCGTGCTGCTCGTGGTAAGCAGCAGCGTGTAGCCGTCGGGCGCGGCCTTGGCGGCCTCGGCCGAGCCGATGGTGCCGCCCGCGCCGGGCTTGTTGTCCACCACGAACTGCTGGCCCAGGTCCTGCGCCACGCGCTGCGTGACCACGCGGGCCACGAGGTCGGTCGCCCCGCTGGCCGGGAACGGAACTACCACGCGCACGGGCTTGTCGGGCCAGGCCTGCGCCTGCGCCCCCGCCCATGCCATCCACAACGCCACGCCCAGGGCCCAGATACGCATCGCAGTGCTCCTCAGTGATTGAATGCTTCGAGACCGGGCATCTTAGAAAAGCGCCCGCGTTCTGACCAACACCGATTCTGGAAGCCTGCGTTGCCGAAGCGGCAAAGCGCTGCATACTTGCGGCCCATGCGCGCCCACCAGTTGCAAGACACCGCGCTGCGCTACTTCCTCGCCGTGGCGCAGAGCGGCTCGATCACCGAGGCCTCGGCACACCTGCACGTGGCCGCGTCGGCGCTGAGCCGGCAGATCGCGGGGCTGGAGGCGCAGCTCGGCGCGCCGCTGTTCGAGCGGCACCCGCGCGGCATGGTGCTCACCGAGGCGGGCGAGATCCTCGCGCGCCACGCGCGGCGCGCGCAGCTGGACGCCGAGCACGCGCTGGGCGAGATCGGCGCGCTGCGCGGCCTGCGCGCGGGGCAGGTGCGGCTGGCCACGTCCGACGCCTTCGCCAACGAGCTCGTGCCGCGCCTGTGCGCGGATTTCCAGCGCACGCACCAGGGCATCCAGTTCAGCGTGCAGGTGCTGCCCACGGCCCAGGTGCCCGGCGCGGTGCGCGGCGGTGCGGCCGACATCGGCCTGTGCTTCAGCCGCGCGCCCGAGAAGGACATCGCCGTGGCCTACCGCCAGAGCGCGCCCGTGCTGGCCCTGCTGCCGCCGGGCCACGCGCTGGCCCGCGCGCGCAGCCTCACGCTCGCGCGCATGGCGCGCTACCCGCTGGCCCTGCCCCCGCCCGAGACCACGGTGCGCCAGATGATCGACATCGTCTGCAGCCGCCAGGGCCTGCGCCTGGAGCCCGTGCTGGTGAGCAACCATGCCAAGACCATGCTGCACTTCGTGGCGAGCGGCGGCGGGCTGTCGGTGGGCAGCGAGGTCGCCGCGCGCCACATGGTCGCGGCCGGCGCCCTCGTGGCACTGCCCATCGGCGACCAGGGCATGGACCTGCGCGACCTGCAGGTGCAGACCCTCGCGGGCCGCAGCCTGCCCGTGGCGGCGCAGGCATTCCTTGCATTGCTGTGCGAGAGCCTGGCGGGGTAGGGCCTGTCCCCCATCAAATCCCCCGCGCGAGGGGTAGCCGGGCGGTGCAGTGCTAGGCGCGGCGAGTACCGTGTAGTTTGGCTACACAAGCGAGCCGCAACGACGCAATGCGCCGCCCGGCTGCCCCTCCCTGCGGGCTGGTCCCGCAATGCGGCGTCTGCTTTGTCGCACGGCTTGCCAATAGCTACGGCTATTGGCTGCGCCGCGCTTCGCGCATCCATCCGCATTGCGGGGCCAGCGCGCGGGGGATTTGATGGGGGACAGGCCCTTATCAGTAGCCGTGCTGCTCGCGGAAGGCGCGCGCCTTGCCGAAATGCCCGCAGCCGATGAAGGGCACGGGCGGGCGCAGCGCCGACAGCGGCGAGGGGTGGTTGGCCGTGAGCACGAGGTGCCCGCGATCACGCGGGATGAAGGCGCGCTTGGACTGCGCGTGGCTGCCCCAGAGCATGAAGACCACGGGCCGGTCGCCGTCGGCCACGTGGTGGATCACCGCGTCGGTCAGCTGCTCCCAGCCCCGGCCGGAATGGCTCGCGGCCTGGCCCTCCTCCACGGTGAGGCAGGTGTTGAGCAGCAGCACGCCGTTCCTCGCCCACTTGGCGAGGCTGCCGCCGGGCTCGGGGAACGGCGGGAAGGGCACGCCCAGGTCGCGCTGCATTTCCTTGAAGATGTTCTGCAGCGAGGGCGGCAGGCGCACGCCGGGCGCGACGGAGAAGGCCAGCCCCTCGGCCTGCCCGCGGCCGTGGTACGGGTCCTGCCCCAGGATGACCACGCGCACCTGCTCGGGCGGCGTGAGCTCCAGCGCGCGCAGGGGCTTCGGGGGAAAGATGGCGGCGCCCGCCTCCAGCCGCTCGCGCAGGAAGGCCAGCAGCGCCTGGCCGCGCTCGCCCGCGAAGAAGCCGTCGACCAGCGGCTGCCAGCCGGGCGCCACGGGCCAGTCGGCCGGGTCGGCGCTCATGAGTTGCGTGGGAGGGCGCTGCGCGTCGTTCATGGTCGAAATGGCCTCCAGCGCTTGTCCATCAAGCGCAATCAGCTATGAAACAAGGAGCATTCATGCAAACAGGCGGGCCAGCGCCAGCCCGGGCTCGGGCGCGCGCATGAAGGCCTCGCCGACGAGGAAGGCGTTCACGCCCGCATCGCGCAGCGTCCTGACGTCGCCGGGCGCGAGGATGCCCGACTCGGCCACCAGCAGGCGGTCGGCCGGCACGTGCTTCTTCAGATCCAGCGTGGTCTGCAAGCTGACCTCGAAGGTGCGCAGGTTGCGGTTGTTGATGCCGACCAGCGGGGTCTTGAGCCTCAAGGCGCGCTCCAGCTCCGCGCCGTCGTGCACCTCCACGAGCACGGCCATGTCCAGGCCATGGGCGATGGCCTCCATGTCGGCCATCTGCGCGTCGTCCAGGCACGCGGCGATCAGCAGCACGCAGTCCGCGCCCATCGCGCGCGACTCGTAGATCTGGTACGGATCGACCATGAAGTCCTTGCGCAGCACGGGCAAAGGGCAGCTCGCGCGCGCCTGCTTGAGGTAGTCGGGCTGGCCCTGGAAGAACTGGCGGTCGGTGAGCACCGAGAGGCACGCGGCGCTCACCTTGCCGTCGCCCTCGGCATAGCTCTGCGCGATGTCGGCGGGGATGAAGTCGGCGCGGATCACGCCCTTGCTCGGGCTGGCCTTCTTGATCTCGGCGATCACGCCGGCCTGGCCCGCGCCGATCTTGGCGCGCAGCGCGCCCACGAAGTCGCGCGTGAGCACGCGGCTCTCGGCGTCGCGGCGCATGTCGGCCAGCGGCATGCGCTTCTTGGCGGCGGCCACTTCCTCGGCCTTCACGCCGCAGATTTTGCTCAGGATGTCGGACATGGCTTCTCAGTCCCTGGAAGATGGGTCGGGCTGCGGCGCGCGCAGCACCTTGCGGACGGCGCAGTGCATCGCGATGCCCACGACGACGAACAGCAACGATACGCCGAGCACGATCCACGTGCCCGCGTCGCGCCAGATGGGCGCATCGAGCAGGCTCATGCCGCGGCCAGCCTGCGCGTGAACGCGGCCAGCGCGTCGAGCTTGGCGAGCGCCGCGCCGCTGTCGATGGCGGCCTGCGCGCGCGCCAGGCCCTCGGCGATCGAGGGCGCCACGCCCGCCGCGTAGAGCGCCGCGCCCGCGTTCAGGCAGACGATGTCGCGCGCCGGGCCCTCGGCGCCCTTGAGCACTTCGAGCAGCAGGGCCTTCGACTCCTCGGGGCTTTCCACGCGCAGCGCGCGCGTGCCAGCCATGCGCAGGCCGAAGTCCTCGGGGTGGATCTCGTACTCGCGCACCACGCCGTCCTTGAGCTCGCCCACCAGCGTGCCCGCGCCCAGGCTGATCTCGTCGAGCCCGTCGCGGCCGTAGACCACCACGGCATGCTCCGCGCCCAGGCGCTGCAGCGCGCGCACCTGGATGCCCACGAGGTCCTCGTGGAACACGCCCATGAGGATGTTGGGCGCGCCCGCGGGGTTGGTCAGCGGCCCCAGGATGTTGAAGATGGTGCGCACGCCCAGCTCCTTGCGCACGGGCGCCACGTTCTTCATGGCCGGGTGGTGGTTGGGCGCGAACATGAAGCCGATGCCGACCTCGGCGATGCACTCGGCGATCTGCTCGGGCGCCAGGTTGATGTGCACGCCCAGCGCCTCCATCGCGTCCGCGCTGCCCGACTTGCTGGACACGCCGCGCCCGCCGTGCTTGCTCACCTTGCCGCCCGCTGCGGCGATCACGAAGGTGGCGCAGGTGGAGATGTTGAAGGTGTTCGCCCCGTCGCCGCCCGTGCCCACGATGTCCACGAGCTGCCGCGTGTCCGCCACGTGCACCTTGCGCGAGAACTCGCGCATCACCTGCGCGGCGGCGGTGATCTCGCCGATGGTCTCCTTCTTCACGCGCAGGCCGGTGACGATGGCCGCCGTCATCACGGGCGAGAGCTCGCCGCTCATGATGAGGCGCATCAGGTGCAGCATCTCGTCATGGAATATCTCGCGGTGCTCGATGGTGCGCTGCAGCGCTTCTTGCGGGGTGATCATCAGGCTTGCTCCAGGAAGTTCTTCAGCATGGCGTGGCCGTGCTCGGTCAGGATGCTCTCGGGGTGGAACTGCACGCCCTCGATGGGCAGCGTCTTGTGGCGCACGCCCATGATCTCGCCGTCGTCCGTCCAGGCCGTGATCTCCAGCACCTCGGGACAGCTCGCGCGCTCGATGGAAAGCGAGTGGTAGCGGTTCACGGTGAACTGCCGGGGCAGCCCCGCGAACACACCCTTCTGCGTGGTGGTGATGACGCTGGTCTTGCCGTGCATGAGCTCCTGCGCCCGCACGATGGTGCCGCCGAACGCCGCGCCGATGCTCTGGTGCCCCAGGCACACGCCCAGGATCGGCAGCCTGCCCGCGAAGTGCTGGATGGCGGCGACGGACACGCCCGCCTCCGCCGGCGAGCACGGCCCGGGAGAGATCACCAGGCGGTCGGGCGCGCGCGCGGCGATGCCCTCCAGCGTGATCTCGTCGTTGCGGAACACCTCCACCTCGGCGCCCAGTTCACCGAAATACTGGACGATGTTGTAGGTGAAGCTGTCGTAGTTGTCGATCATCAGGAGTCTCATGATTCTAAGTCCTTGATTTCATTAATGTTTTTCATTACACACAACCTCCATTACCCACTTTATTACACACATCGACAGTTGATTGCGATGGACGAAGCGCGAGCATGTGCTGGCTCAAGGTAGCAAGGGCTCCTGAGAGATGTCTTGGCGTGCGCCAGTGCGGTGTACTGACGCAGCGACGGCGCCCGCATGCCAGGGCCAAGTGCTGAGACTGGGCGGACAGACCTACCCCTCGCGGCGACACAGCGCGCGGGGCATCAGTTCTACGACGGGGCTGGGGTGCCAAGGGCATCGGGCAATCTCCTCAAATCTTGGAGCCGCCGTGCCGGGGAGCCTTCTTGAAACCTTGCCTGCCGGTACGGCGGCAAGGTGCGGTCAAGACCGCAACGACATGCCGCTTCCTATTGGAAGCGCCACCACAGAGCGATGTTGGTCGAAGCGGTACGGGTCATGGACAGACCAAAGTGTTGAATTTAAAAGCCAGAACTCGGCCCGAGTACACCCGAACGGAATTCCAAAGTAAGCCTGGGGAATTTTACCATGAGCATGTTAGGCAAAGCCACTTCCTGGAATGCCAGGGCATTCATCACCCCGCCCATCTACCTCGGACCGGACGACAACACTTCCAGTCTCGAAACCAGAGAGCAAGTAGACCAACTGCTACGGACTTGTGAGCATCGAATCTCAGGTTGGCAGTCATCTGGACCTGCGCGGGTGATGCTATATCGCTATATCAGCATCCGGGGCAGATATGACACCGCCGGATTTTCTCTGCCGACCCTAGGTCCCGGAGAACAGAAGCCGTTGATCGCAGCTTCTGAAACCATCGCCGTATCAGACCATACCAAATCGGTTTTGCGGGGAACAGCGCAGCGCATGACGCTGGTACCGTGAGCGCCAATATCGAGCTTTCGTCCTCATCGCTCGATGGGCCGGCAACCGATCGATTCTTGCACAACGAGCAAGACGAGGCCACCTACAGCGGACGCCAAACCAATCACCTCGCCCGTCTACGTTCAGGGCATCTTCCCAGGCACCCGCGGAAGGTCATAACGACACAGCAGCCCTTGGCAGGGCAAGAAAGGAGCCGGTGATGTAGCGCTTCCGAAAGGAGACGAAGACATGCACAAGGACATTCCAACATCGAAGGTGTTCTATCGTCCCATCGAGGCTGCCATACGGTGGGCCGGGTTGCTGCGGTACCTGCCGATAATCCTGGCTGCGATCGCGTCACCGCGCTTCCTGCCTCCATCGTTGAATTGCCCGCGATGGAATGAGTGCCGGCTGTACTCGGAGCGTATCTATGACGGCATCCTCAACGGGGAGCTGCCCTACGGCCAGAACGGCATCACGCTCAATGATCCGAAGCTGCTGCAGTCGCCGGATCTGACCGTTCGCCATGTCGATCTGAAGCGCTGGATGCGCAACCACTATCCCGAGCACCGGCCAGGATTCCTGTTCAGCCGTGGCGAACGCATGGCGCATCCTTTTATCACCTTGGAAACAGGACAGGCGATCCTGATCGAGCGACTGGCCCTTCAGGCGGCCCTGGAGCATGCGCGTCGCCAGATGCAGGAATTGCAGGAGCAGCGCGACACCTTGCTCAAGCAGTCCACCGCGCTGCTGGCTTCCAAGCAATGCGAGATCAGCGAGCGAGCGGAGACGACGTATCTCAACATCATCGGCGGGATGCTGACGCTGATGCTGGGCCAGTCCCCTTCGGGTGTGCCCTATTCCAGCTTCAAAACACAGGAGGCACTCGTCTCGGCATTGGTCGCCCACTTCGGCGGCACCATGGGCATCACGGAGCGAACCTTGAACGGCAAGTTCGCCAACGCCAGGAAGTACGTCCGTAGCGCAAGCGCATGAGGTTTTTCCAGCTTGTATGTGCAACCGCGGAGATTGCATTTGCAATGTCTTTCCGCAGCCAGGTCTATTGAATAGAGGTCACGCCAACAAACGCCACCGAGCGTTCAGGAGTGACCGCCATGTCGCAGCCCCCTGTACTCCCGCCGAACGAGCGCCGCATCCTGCGGCTCGATGAAGTCGAAGCCAAGTCCGGCTTCAAACGCGCCCACATTTACAACCTGATGAAGAAGCGCCAGTTTCCCCAGGCGCTGCGCCTGGGCGTGCGCGCCGTCGGCTGGGATTCGATCGAAATCGACCAGTGGATCGCCGAGCGCCTCAACCACCGGACCTGACCCGTTCTCCCGCGGACTTCCCATTCCCAGCCGGAGAGCGCCATGCAGGTCGTATCCATCATTTCAACGAAGGGCGGCGTCGGCAAGACCACGACGGCCGCCAACCTGGGCGGGCTCGCCGCGGACGCGGGCCTGCGCGTGCTGCTGCTCGATCTCGACGTGCAGCCCACCTTGTCCTCCTACTACGAACTGACCCAGCGCGCGCCGGGCGGCATCTATGAGCTGTTGGCCTTCAACGAGCGCGACCTTGGCCAGCTCGTGTCCCGCACGATCATCGCGGGCCTGGACCTGGTGCTGTCCAACGACCACCGGGGCGAGCTGAACACCTTATTGCTGCATGCGCCGGATGGCCGCCTGCGGCTGCGGCATCTGCTGCCAGCACTTGCTCCCCTCTACGACCTGGTGCTGATCGACACCCAGGGCGCGCGTTCCGTGCTGCTGGAGATGGCGGTGCTCGCCTCCGACCTTGCGCTGTCGCCCGTCACGCCGGAAATCCTCGCGGCCCGGGAGCTTCGACGCGGCACCATGCAGTTGCTCGAAGACATCGCGCCGTACCGGCACCTGGGCATCGAACCGCCGCCGCTGCACCTGCTCATCAACCGCGTCCACCCGGTGTCGGCGAACGCCCGACTGATCCAGCAGGCCCTGCGCGACCTGTTCCAAGACCATGCCGGCATCCGCGTGCTCGCCACCGACGTGCCAGCCATCGAAGCCTATCCGCGCGCCGCGACGCGCGGCCTGCCGGTGCATCGGGTCGAGCACCGCCAGCCGCCCGGCAGGGTCGCGCCGGCCTCGCTCGACACGATGCGCGCGCTCGCGAGCGAGCTGTTCCCGCAATGGCAGGACAGATTTGCCGCAATGTCCGGTCGCCCGCCACGTCCTCTTGATGCCGGGAGGTCCCATGGCGAACGCACATGAACTGGCCCGCGGCCACAAGCGGCTGCGCGCGCTGATCGAGTTCGCGGTCGGTGAAGGCTGGCACGTCAAGCGCACGCCGGGCGGGCACCTCAAGTTCACCAAGGCCGGCTGCGCGGCGATCTACACCAGTTCGACCGCGAGCGACCACCGGGCCGAATTGAACGCCCGTGCGCAGATCCGCCGCGCCGAGCGAGAGGCCCGCATGGCGCCGGCCGGCGGTCGTGGGGACTGCGAGGGGTGCGGCCATGGCTGACATGACCTCGCAGGACATGGCCGGCAAGCTGCTCGCGGCCGGCTTCGAGCGCAGCGGCCCAGCGGCTACGGCCTTGAGCGACCCGATCGCGGACACGCCCATGGTCGTGACGCTGGACCAGCTGCGGCCCTACGACCATGACCCGCGCATGAAGCGCAACCCCGCCTACGAGGAAATCAAGGCGTCCATCCGCGAGCGCGGCCTGGACGCGGCGCCAGCCATCACCCGCCGGCCCGGCGAGGACCACTACATCATCCGCAACGGCGGCAACACGCGGCTGGCGATCCTGCGCGAACTCTGGTCGGAGACCAAGGACGAACGCTTCTTCCGCATATCGTGCCTGTTTCGGCCATGGCCGGAGCGCGGTGAAATCGTCGCGCTGACCGGGCATCTTGCCGAGAACGAACTGCGCGGTGGCCTCACGTTCATCGAGCGCGCGCTCGGCGTCGAGAAAGCACGCGAGTTCTACGAGCAGGAGAGTAGCGCCGCCCTGAGCCAGTCGGAACTGGCCCGCCGCCTGGCGGCCGATGGGTTCCCCGTCCAGCGGTCGCACATCACCCGCATGGCCGACGCGGTGCGCTACCTGCTGCCCGCCATTCCCACTGTGCTCTATGGCGGCCTGGGGCGCCACCAGGTCGAGCGGCTGTCGGTCATGCGGACGGCCTGCAAGCGCACCTGGGAGCACTATGCCAAGGACCGCACGCTGCCGCTGGACTTCGACAGCTTCTTTCAGGAGGTGCTGGCGCAGTTCGACACGCAGGGCGACGAGTTCGCGACGCAGCGCGTGCAGGACGAGCTGATCGGCCAGATGTCCGAGCTGCTGGGCATCGGCTACGACGTGTTGGCGCTGGACCTGACCGAATCGGAAAGCCGCCACCGGGCGCTGGTCAGTGACCCGACGCCACCTGCGGCGCCGCCGGCGTTGCCTTCGCCCACCGCCGGCACGCCGCCTCCCCCGGGCGTAGCATCGTCCATCGCCAAGCCTGCAGCGGCGGCCAGTCCTCCACCCGCCAGCCCTCCGGCGTCCGAGCCCACCTTGCGCGAGGATACGGCCCGAGAGACGACAACGGAAAGCCCCGCGGCCGCACCAGGCGATCTGCTTCTCGAGCACATCGTCTCGCCGGCACCGACGACCGAACGGCTGCAGTCGATCCAGCGCATGGTTGCCGACCAGTTGGGCGATGCGCTGCCGCCCGACTTCTCGGCGAGCGTGCTGCAGTCCATCCCGGTGCAAGCCGGCGGGCTCTATCCGATCTCCGACGTCTGGTACATCGACGCCGGCCTGGACACGCCCGATCGGCTGCGCATCCACATCGCGCAGTTCGCGCGCGAGATCGCCGGGGAGGCAGCCCTGGACGAGTGCATCGAGGATCGCTCCGATGGCATCGGCTTCGTTTGCTGCGCGCCCGCCCATGCACCATCGCCGCTCGGCCGGGCGGTGCTGGCGCTGCTCATCACTCTGACGGGTCAGCCCACTGCTGAAGCGGGCGTGGATGGCGCGCAGCTCGCCGCCGACTTGCCAGCACTGCTGCACGGCCAGGGTCAACACCACGGCGACTGCACAAGGCGCTTGAGCGACACGGCGTTGGTCAAGCTATTTCGGCTGCTCCGCCTGGCCCGGCGTCTGCTGGACCTGGAAGCCGGCACCACGGCGCCCGGGACGTGAGCGAGGGAGGCCGCATGTCCACATCGCATCCGCTCAACCAGGCCGTGATTGCCCAGGCGCTGTATGACCTTCGCAACGGCCAACTGCGCCGCTGCAAGGCCATGGGCTTCGGCGAGGCCGAGCTGGATGCGCTCAAGCACCCCGCGCTGATCAGCGTGCTGGCCAACGCCAGCGTCTCGTGGTGCTCGGTCACGGTCAACCGCGAAGTGCTGCAGCGCCTGCTCAACCAGGCACAGGACGTGGAGAAGGAAATCGCCACGGTCGATCGCATGCTGCGGCTGGGGGCCAGCACGGAGATGGTCAGCCGCTTCTATGGCCTGACCCATCAGGAAGTCGCCCTGCGGCGGGAGATCCTCGGCCTGCCCAAGCGCAAGGGGCGCCACCCCGTCCTGGACGAGACCCAGGACACCGAACTTTGGCGGCAATGGAAAGCCGTGACCAGCAGCAGGAACGTCGATCTGGAGGATGAGACCTCGATTCTCGATGCGGCCATGGACCTGGCCGAGGGCATGTCACTGCCGCTCTCGGTGGTCTGGGCCGCGATCAGGAACTGGGTCGATCAGGGATTGGACTAGGCCATGGCCGTGGACGACACCGCCCCACGAGCCCAGCGCCCTGGCCCCATCGCACTCGCCGACCTGTTCGACGCTGCGCTGAAGGACCTCACGCCCAATCCAAATCCCCGCGCGCCAGCGCCCATGGCAGTGCCCACGCCTGCGGCGTCCGGCGACGCCTTCCTATTCAGTGGCAATCGGCACGAGAGCGTGCCGCGGCGGCTGTTCGTCGACCGCCGCCTGACACCGCTGGAGCGCAACGCCTGGCAGGTGTTCCGGCTGATGCTCAACGACGACGGCGTCACGACGTTCCCGACCTATGAGCAGTTGCGCCCATGGCTGGCGTCCATGCCCTGCGCGGGACAAGCCTCCCACGAGACCGTCGCGCGGGCGCTGACGCTGCTGCGCCTGACGCGCTGGCTGAGCCTCGTGCGACGACGGCGCGACCCCAAGACCGGCCGCATCCTCGGAAACCTCTACGTCCTGCACGACGAACCCCTGACACTGTTCGAGGCCATGCAGCTCGACGCCGACTACCTGGCCCTGGTCAGCCAGTCGCTGGGGCATTCCGCCAAGGCCGTCCAGGTGGTGGGACTCAACACCCTCCAGGAGATCGCGGACGACCCGATGTTGTCCGGACGCACCTTGCCGTCGCGGCTGCAAGTGCTCGCCGAGCGCCTGGCCGACCAGGGCATCACCGCCACCGCAAGTTATCCACAGGAGGATGCGATCCACGATTCCGAAGAAGGGCCCGCCAGCCTTCTTCGGAATGGCGAACGCCCTTCTTCGGAATCCGAAGCAGGGCCGAAACCCGCGCCAGACGGCGCTCTTCGGAATCCGAAGCAGGACCGTACAGTACGTAGTAGTCGTATTGATGAAGTACGTACTACCGCGCAGGCGCGCGCGCTGGGCGACCTGCAATGGCCCAAGCGTTTCGCGGAACTGAAGGCGGAACAGCAAGCCGGCGCCAGGATGGCGTTGCAGCAAGTGGACGCTGCCCTGCGGCAGGCTGTGCTGGACGAGTGGGCCGCACGGTGCGGCAAGCATGGCATCCGCAACCCCGCCGGGTACCTGTTCGGCATCATCCAGCGCGCCATGCGCGGCGAGTTCAATGCGTGGGCCAAGCAGACCAGCCCGGCAGCGCCAACACCATCGGCGGCGCGAGCGCCACCGCCCGAGCCGCCGCGCAACGTCGTGCCGCCCGCGGTGGCCCGGCAGCACATCGAGCGCCTGCGCGATCTGCTGCGCAAATCCTGAGCGCAGGGCCTGGCAAGGCCATGAAGCAGACCTCCTTGGCGGTCGGCAGAAACGGTCCCCAGGGGACGGCTGTGTGGTGAAACGCCGGACGACGGCGCGACATGCTGCGCAAAACCTGAGTAGAGCGCCTGCAAGACCATGAAGCAGACCTCCATGGCGCTCAACGGAACGGTCCCCTGGGGACGGCTGCGCGGCGAAGGATCGTGTCGAACGGCAGCGCGACGTGCGGTGCAGTACGCATACCGTCAACGACCGAGGCACGGAGCGCCAACGTGAATGCTCCGGCCTCCAAGGGACCGTTGCGCGCTGCGCCGCCAGCGCGCATAGAACCGGGGGCCGGCTCATTTCGGTTTGTTGACTGACTGCCTTCCGCTGCATGCGGATGCTGGCGGCTCCCTGTCCAACTGCGAGCGCTCACCATGGCAACCAGCAACGAACCATTGCAACTCAACCTCGGCTCCCTGCGCAGCGCGATGTCGCTGACGCTGCACACGCATCACGCTTCCCGCATCTGGCACGGCCGCGCCGCC
Organism: Alicycliphilus sp. T452; assembly: GCF_054512775.1. NCBI lineage: Bacteria > Pseudomonadati > Pseudomonadota > Betaproteobacteria > Burkholderiales > Comamonadaceae > Alicycliphilus > Alicycliphilus sp. T452. The sequence continues at coordinate 138,291 of NZ_JBTNEH010000003.1, read as the reverse complement.
GCCGAAGGGCGACCCGGCATCGTCGGCCTGAACGGCTACATCGCGGTGATGAATAAGATGAAGCGCGGCTCGGAGCAGGACGACCCCTACAGCGACTGGTGGATGCTGCGCATCGAGGACAAGCTCGACCAGACCAGGACCACGCTGCAGACCTTGCGCAAACAAGTGGACCAGGCACTGGCGGGCGTGCCTGCGGCATTGAGCCTGGGCGAGAACCTCAACGTGCAGCCCGTCAAGCTGCCGCTGTTCGTCAATGCGCAGTTGGGCTTTGCCGCCGTCTATCTCCTGGCCGACTACGACGACATCGCGCGCAAGCTGATCCTCGCCCACCACACCGCGCTGATCGACCGCAGCACTTTGGAGCGCTGGCTCAACGAGGGCGCGCACGCGCTGCGCAGCCTGTTCTCGCTGGCCCAGCAGTACCGCTACTCGGGCTGCACCCGCGACGATTTCGCGGCGAAGAATGCCGCAGCGCGGGTCGCGCTGGAGAAGTTCGGCGAGTTGCCGCAGGACGTCCTCGAAGGCACGCGCCGCTCGACGTTTGCGCCACCCATGGTGCGCCGTGGTCTGCAACAGCGCGGTGAGAATCCTGCCGCAGCCGCTACCAGCGTCGATGGTGATGCGGCCGCTGCTGCCGACCCGTCCGAAGGCGCAGCCACTGCCGGCGAGGACGAATCCGCATGAGCGATCTGAACCAGCCGACCCGCTACTTCCGGGGCCTGCAACAGGGAGCCTTCATGCGCCTGGAACACGCGGCCTCTCTAAAAGGCCTTTTAAAGCCTTTTAAAGGTAAAGGGGACTTGGAGGCCTGGGCCAGCCAGTGCTTCGCCATGCGCGACGAGTTGATCGGCCTGGCGCAGCGACAAGTGCTGCAACAGGCCGGTGGGCATCCCTTCCATCTGCTGCCCGTGGAACTGGCCCAGCAGACCACTGGCGCGGGAACGACGTTCCTGCGCTGGCGCAGGAACGACCGCTCGGCCATGGGCGTGGCCCTGTGGCAGGAGCTGATGGCGAGCACCAGCACGCCGGTCAACCTGCTGGCCGACCTGCACGCGATCGAGCTGCAGCGCATCACGCTGAACATGCAGATCAGCCTGTTGCACACCCTGGGTAGGCAGGCCCAGGAGTGCGCCAGCAAGGCCGCCGAGGCGGAAGACGCCTACCTGCGCCGGCTCGCGTCCATACCCCCCGGAGTGCGCGATCGGTGATCGCGTCGGGCACCCCAGCACGCGCCCGACGCCGACATGGCACGGGTATTTCAACCACCAAGGAGATTGCACCATGAGCACGCATTTTTCGGGCGAAGGCAACATCGGCTCGCCCCCCGAGTACCGGGAGTTCCCCAACGGCAACGACGAACCGCGGCGCTTGTTGCGGCTGAACGTGTATTTCGACAACCCCGTTCCCACCAAGGGCGGTGACTTCGAGGACCGCGGCGGCTTCTGGGCGCCGGTGGAAATCTGGCACCGCGACGCCGCACACTGGAAGGACCTTTACCAGAAGGGCATGCGCGTGCTGGTCGTCGGCCGCATGGAGCGCGAACCCTGGACCGACAACGAGGATCAGCCGCGCGAGACCTGGCAGATCAACGCGCGCAGCGTCGGCATCCTGCCGTTCCGCATCGAGTCCGTCGTTCTGAGCCCCAAATCGCAGGAGACCGCACAGGACGCGCAGCCCAAGCCCCAGGCCGCCCAGGAACCGGCAGCGTCGAAGGAGCCCAAGCGCAGGAAGTGATCCGGCGTGGGGGCGGCCGCAGTACGTTGCCGCCCCCCATGTCCTCGCGAGCTATCCCCAGGGGATAGCTCCATCAGCGTCCACCGGCTTCCGCGCGCTCCCGAACATCGCGGCTCCCGGCTCGCACACCGCCGGCCGCACGCCATCCCGCCCAAGCCGTTCCATCGGCGTGAAAGCGGTCGCTGCCGCATGCAGCTTGTTTGCTGCTGCCCCAACAGGCGCTCGGCATCCTCGATCCCAGCAACTCCATGAACAACGGGAAGCGGATGGACGGACATGCGGCTGTTTCTGTGCGAGAAGCCCTCCCAGGGCAAAGACATCGGCCGGATTCTCGGCGCCACGCAGCGCGGTGAAGGCTGCCTCAACGGCTCCGGTGTCACGGTCACCTGGTGCATCGGCCATCTCGTCGAAGCGGCAGCACCCGAGGTCTATGACGCGGCGCTCAAGCGCTGGTCGCTGGAACAGCTGCCCATCATTCCCCAGCAGTGGCGGGTCGAGGTCAAGCCGAAGACCGCCACGCAATTCAAGGTCGTCAAAGCGCTTCTGGCGAAGGCGACCCAGCTTGTCATCGCCACTGACGCCGACCGCGAAGGCGAACTGATCGCACGCGAGATCATCGACCTGTGCGGCTACCGCGGTCCCATCGAACGCCTGTGGCTGTCGGCGCTCAACGATGCGTCCATCCGCACCGCGCTCGCCAAGCTGCGGCCCTCGGCCGAGACGCTGCCGATGTATTACTCGGCGCTGGCGCGCTCGCGCGCCGACTGGCTCGTGGGCATGAACCTCAGCCGGCTGTTCACCGTGCTCGGGCGGCAGGCCGGCTACGATGGCGTGCTGTCGGTCGGGCGTGTACAGACCCCGACGCTCAAACTCGTGGTGGACCGCGACCGAGAGATCGCGGCCTTCGTGTCCGTGCCGTACTGGGCCATCGACGTGTCGCTGTCCGCAGGCGGTCAGACGTTCACCGCGCAGTGGGTGGCACCCGATGCCAGCACCGACGACGCCGGCCGCTGCCTGCGGCAGCCCGTCGCACAGCAGGCCGCGCAGCAGATCCGCGCCGCGGGCAGTGCCCAGGTGGTGTCGGTCGAGACCGAGCGCGTGCGCGAAGGCCCGCCGCTGCTGTTCGACCTGGGCACCTTGCAGGAAGTCTGTTCCAAGCAGCTTGGGCTGGACGTGCAGGAAACCTTGGAGATCGCCCAGGCCCTGTACGAGACGCACAAGGCCACGACGTACCCGCGCTCGGATTCGGGCTACCTGCCCGAAAGCATGTTCGCCGAAGTGCCCACGGTCCTGGACAGCCTGCTCAAGACCGATCCCACGCTGGCCCAGATCATGGGCCAGCTCGACCGCACCCAGCGCTCGCGCGCCTGGAACGACGGCAAGGTGACGGCGCACCACGGCATCATCCCGACGCTCGAACCCGCGAATCTCTCCGCCATGAGCGAGAAGGAACGGGCGTTGTACCGGCTGATCCGGGCACATTACCTGGCCCAGTTCCTCCCGCACCACGAGTTCGACCGCACCGTGGCGGATCTCTCCTGCGGCCAGCAGAAGCTGGTGGCTACGGGCAAGCAGGTCGTCGCCCGCGGCTGGCGCCTGGTGCTGGCCGAGTCCGAACGTGAAGGCAGCGCCGATGAGGATGGCGACGCCCCCGTGCGCACCCAGGTGCTGCCTGCGCTGCGTGACGGGATGGCATGCCAGGTCGCCGGGGCCGACATCAAGGCCCTCAAGACGATGCCGCCCAAGCCCTATACCCAGGGCGAACTGGTCAAGGCGATGAAGGGCGTTGCGCGTTTCGTGACCGACCCGCGCCTGAAGCAGAAGCTCAAGGACACGACGGGCATCGGCACCGAGGCGACGCGGGCCAACATCATCAGCGGGCTGATCGCCCGCGGCTATATCGTGAAGAAGGGGCGCTCCATCCGCGCATCGGATGCGGCGTTCACGCTGATCGACGCCGTGCCCGCGGCGATTGCCGACCCCGGCACCACCGCCGTCTGGGAACAGGCGCTGGACATGATCGAGGGCGGACAACTCACCCTGGATGTGTTCATCGGCAAGCAGGCCGCCTGGATTTCGCAGTTGATCGCGCAATACGGCAGCACGTCCCTGTCCATCAAGGTTCCCCAAGGACCGGCTTGTCCGCAGTGCGGCGCACCCACGCGCCAGCGAACCGGCAAGAGCGGCCCGTTCTGGTCGTGCAGTCGCTACCCCGACTGCAAAGGCACGCTGCCGGTGGCAACCGGCACGTCCAGGCGTGGTGCCTCGCGTCCACGCCGTACCAGTGGCGGTGGCCGCAAAGGCGCCTGACCGCCCCCGTTCCCCGTGAGCCATGCCCGCCATCGGCGGCGTGGCCCGTGTCCCGCATGCCCTGCGGGACGCCCCAGCGCGCAACGCCTTCTTGCTCCGTGTGCGCGTCCCGTCCGGCCGGCCCCGGCCGCGGGACCTGAAGGTGGCTTCTCCGCGAACCGCACCCCGCGCGTTCTCCTCGTCTGCATTCCTTCCGCCGCTGCGAAGGGTCCCCCGATGGCTTGCCTGTGCGAGCCATCCGGAGACCCTTCGCGGTCAGCGGTATTCGGTGCCGGTGCCCGCCGGCGCAAAAACGGGCTCCCTTTGTGCGCGGATGTGCGCCAGACGATGCCGGCCCCAGCCACGACATGGGCCGGGTGTGATTGCTGGATGAGCAGACGGTTCTAGCGACGACCGGGCCTGCCAATCAGCCCACGGGTGGTTCTTCTTTCCTCCCGAGCCGAAGGCCCCTGGGGCCTTCGGCGCCTTTCTCCTGCCTTTCAACGCCCCGGCCAGGGCGATGGCCCTGCGCCATACGAACAGGAGACCGACATGCACCCGAATCTTTGCGCACCGCCGCGCAACACGCCGCTGCTCTACGGCAGCGTCTGCAGCGGCATCGAGGCCGTGAGCCTCGCCTGGCAACCGCTCGACCTCGAAGCCGCGTGGTTCGCCGAGATCGAGCCGTTCCCGAGCGCCGTGCTCGCCCACCGTTACCCCCGCGTGCCTAACCTGGGCGACATGACCGCGATCGCCCGCCAGGTCCGCGCCGGCACCGTGCCAGCGCCCGACATCCTGGTCGGCGGCACGCCGTGCCAGTCGTTCAGCGTGGCCGGCGCGCGCCAGGGGCTGAACGACCCACGTGGTGCCTTGACCCTTGCCTATGTGGAGCTTGCAAATGCCATCGACCAAACCCGCCACCAAGACCGCCGCCCGGCGGCAACGCTCGTCTGGGAAAGCGTCCCCGGCGTCCTCAGCGACCGCAGCAACGCCTTCGGGCACTTCCTGGGAGCACTGGCTGGAGAAAGCCGTGCGCTCGAACCGCCAGGGCAAAAATGGGCGCACGCAGGTTGTGTGTCTGGACCCCGGCGCCGCATCGCCTGGCGCGTGCTCGATGCTCAATATTTCGGCGTCGCCCAACGGCGCCGTCGCGTGTTTCTTGTGGCAAGTGGTGGAGGTGGCGTCGATCCCGCCGAGGTACTTTTTGAGCGCGACGGCGTGCGCGGGGATTCTTCGCCGGGCTTCGTGCCGTGGCAAGACGCTGCCGGCGCTGCTGGATCGGGCGCTGCGGCAGCAGGCGGGTACTCGGGATATGCAGGACTGAAGCAGCCCTACGGCAAGGCCACGGTGACGTTCGGATTCGGCGGGGGCAACACCGCAGGCCCCATTGACGTCGCGGCCTGCCTGACCGCGGCACCTGGCCCGAAGAACGACTTCGAGGTCGAGACCTTCGTGGCGCAGTCCATCGCGGGCAGCATCAGCCACACGCTCAGCACCGCCAACGGCGGCAAGGGCTGCAGCGAGGACGGCACCGGCAAGGGTGTGCCGATCATCGCCTTCACCGCCCAGGGCTGCGGAGCCGATGCAACGATGGCCTGGGCACCGACGCTGCGCGCGGGCGGGCATCGCCTCAGCCACGCGAATGCCGGCGTCGTGCCGGCCATCGCGTTCGCGCAGAACTCGCGCGGCGAGCTGCGGCTGGAATCCGGCCACGGCCAGCTTGCCGGGACGCTCTCCACGGGTGGCGGCAAGCCGGGCCAGGGCCGGCCGATGGTGATCGGCGTGGCGCTGCGCGGTCGCACCGAAGGCCTGGCCGCTGAACTGGGCGATGGCGTCTCGACCGCGCTGCGCACCAGCAGCGGCGGTGCCGACAAGCCCCATGTGCTGGCACCGGACTTCGAGGCACATTTCCGCTACGACTGGAACGACCCCGGCCCGGGCGACTGGTCGCAGTGGCGGGTACGTCGGCTGATGCCTGTGGAGTGCGAGCGGCTGCAAGGCATGCCCGACGACTACACGCTGGTGCCGTACCGCGGCAAGCCCGCCGCCGACGCGCCCCGCTACAAGGCGATCGGCAACTCCATGGCCGTGCCGTGTGTCGCGTGGCTGGGCCAGCGGCTGTTGCAGTGCCCGCACAAGACGGGATCGAGCGCTTCGGATTGATGCACGACGCGGCCGGCGGGCCGCGTGATCCTCCCTCCTGCATTGCCGACGCATCGGCAACAGCCAGCAGCCAGGGTGTCAAGGCTGCCGTGGGTTCCTCCCACGCCACCCGCCAGTTCGCCCCGGCATCTCTCCGGCGAACGCTGCCCACCGGGCATCGATGCCACCTTCCTCCAACCCACGGGATGTATGCCGCGTCCCGTCAGGGGCGTGTCGTCAACCCGGTCGATAACAGGACTTCCTATGGACACCATCACCCGACAAGACCGCATCACGCTCAAGAACCTCAAGGTCGCGGATTTCGCGAGCGAGGAAACGCTGTGCTTCACCGCCACCGTCATGTTCGACGGCAGGCCCATCGCCGAAGCCCGCAACGACGGACACGGCGGCTCGACGTTCGTGCGCGCGTTGCAAGGCCAGGCCGCGCTGCTGGCCCAGGCCGAGGAATTCGCCAAGAGCCTGCCGCCGGCATCGCTCGACGTCGAACGCGAAGACGACGAGCCGCTTCTCATCGACATGACGCTCGACTTCCTAGTGGACCAATTGGCCGATGCCATGCACGCGGAGCGCAAGCTGCGCACCGCGTTCAACCGCGACATCGGCAACAAGGTGCTGTTCATCAAGGACGGCAGGCTGCTGTTCCTCAAGGGCATCAAGCTCAAGGCCATTGCCGACCGCGCAGCGTATTTCGCAAAGCTGCGCAGCCGACAGGACCAGCCCATCGTCATCCTGGCCGAGCTGCCAGCGGACGAGGCATTCGCCATCTGGAAGCAGCATGTCCTGGGTGACAAGCCCCGCTGATCCAGCCTCACCGCACCGTCATGACCGCCCCGCACTCGTTGCGGGGCTTTTCTTTGTCCTGCGCACATCAATCGGGGCTGGACCAGATGCCGATTTCCAACTGACGTGGCGCGGCACCCTCACGAAGCTGTCCGCATGTCCGCTGATTCGTCAGCACATGCCAGCAGCCAGGGTTTCAGGCTGCCGCGGGGTTCTCTCCGCGCAACCCACCAGTCCGCATCGCATCCATTGCGCGGACGCGCGTTCCCAAGACGCTGATGCTTTTTTTTCAACCGCGTGCGGGAGCTGCCATCCCGTGAGGGACAGGGCCCCGCTTTTCCAAGGAGCCCATCCATGTCCCAGCAAGCCTCTTTCGGCCGATTCGGTCAATTGGCCTTGACCTACTGCGGCAAGTTCCTGCCGCTCGAAGTCCTGCACAGCGCCGCCGGCCACTACATCGGCACGCGCGATACCGAAGGTCCCGTTTCGCGGGAATCTCGTGAGTACTTCCGCAGCCATGCTGCGGCTCAACGTGCCCTCGAAAGAGGCGGCTGGTCCCAGCTCGCCATTCCCTGATCCAACTGGAGGAATCACGTCATGAACCAGCTACTGCCGCAGGAAGTCGTCGATCAGATCGTTCGGGAAGAACGGCATTTCAGCGCTGCGCCCCAAGCCTTTTTTGAGGCCTGGAAGCGTGGTGTCGAAATCGCCGGCCCGCAATGGTTTGGCGATGGCACCCGTGAAGGTCTGAACCAGGCCAAGAGCAAGTGGGATCTGCGTCCCGACATGCTGAGGCTCAACGACGCCCTCGGCGTCCTGAGCAGCGGGGAACGCATGTTCCTGTCCGCGATGGTCAGCTTCTACAACGCGCGCGAGGGCGGTGCCATGCTCAAGCGCTGCCACTTCAACGGGTTGTCGGACTTCGACGGCCTCGATCTGCCACGTCGCCAGGTGATCGCCGACCTGCTGCTGAACTACAGCGGTTGGTGAGCCGGTCCCTGGCACACCTTCATCACTGCGTTCACGGGACCCCATGAGGGACATGCGCCTCGTTCGAGGCCATGTCCCTCGCGTTTTCTCCCCGCCCAGCGCCATCCGGCATCAGGCGGTTTCCCCTGCGGATGCCATCGTCCGCAAGGGCTGGCTCCGTTCATTCATCGAAAGGAGCCTTCATGGCCAACAACTACTACGAAGCCACCGGCGTTCTCGTGCTCGACCGTGTGACGCCCGTCATCCAGGCGCTGTTCGGCGCCTTCGCGCTGGACGAGAGCCACCCCGGCAACGGGCAGGCCTACATCGCCCAGATCGCCGAGACCACCAATCCGCAATGGCCGGACGTGCTCGATGGCCTGGAAGACCTGGCCACGCAACTCGGTATTCCGATGCCGGACGACGAAGGGCTGTCGATCCCGCCGCTGCTCGAACTGCTCGCCGTGCACTTCCGTGCCGATGAGGACGAAGAGCTGGGGAACTTGATCGACCGTCATTCGTTCGAGGACACCGCCGATCTCGACGCATTGTTTCTGATCGCCACCCGGTTCGATGACGGGCACCACCTGACCGCCATCCAGTTCGAGGGCTGCTGGTACTGCAGCAAGCCGCGGCTGTTCGAGTTCGGCGGCAACGGCTGCTACCTGAGCCGCGAGGTCCGCTTCATCAGCTCCTCCTCCCAGGCCCTCCAGCTCGGCGACCAATTGCGCAAGACCATTGTGGCCGCCGACATCGAAGAGGCTTCGGCCCTGATCGCGCTGGAGACCATCAATCTGCTGGCGGGCGTCAGCGACGAGCCATTCCGCATGAATTTGCGCCGGCGCGTCGCCGAGCGATTGGCCCAAACGCCAACGATCAGCGTCACCTGACGCTGTTTCCTTTCTTTCCACCCACCGGGGTCAATTCCCGGTGGCGGGGATTTGCTCCATCATTATTCTGTTGGAGAAATCCCATGTCCCAGAATCCCAATCCCTTTCTACGCGGCTACTGGAATCTGAAAATCGTCCGCACGCTGTCCATCAGCTACGAGGACGGAAGCCCGCATGTCTGGCGAAACATCCACCCGAGCCAGCAGCACCTCTGCGACGCGGCGCTGGTTTCTTCTCCTTGCATCATCACCAGCGACTTCGCGGTGGTCAGGACTGGCACCGAACCTGTCGGCGCCGCACTGATCGCCGAATGCGACGCGGCTGAAGGGGGCAGCGGCGAAGGCATGGTGGGTGCCGTGGTGTACGCGATCCACGGCGACGACTTCGACGGCCGCCCCGTCCACATTGGCGACACCTATTCGGCCGAGGCCGCACGGGAAGTCGTGCAGCGGTTGAGCTTCGAGACCGGCTACTACAGCCGGTGCTGGGAAATCAACAGCGCGCACATCAGCCGCGAAACCGGCCAGTACCTGGCCAACCTGGCTGACCTCGCGACGCCGGAGGCCTTTTTGTTCATCGCGTTCCGGATTCCCTACAGCCCGGCGATCGGCGTCAAGCTGATCTCCACGCCCTGGACGGACCAGCACCTGCAGGACGTCGAGGGGATCGCCGCCGAGCAGCTTCGGCAGGAGCACCGCAGCAAGGGCATGCCGGACGAGCTGGCACAGATCCTTGAACTGGCCGGCCAGGCCGACGTGCGCATCCTCATCCTCGATGCCGACGCACCCGTGTTGCCGGGCCTATCGCTGGCCGGCGAATAGCTGCCACACACATCCCCGGCCTTCCTTGTCCTCACCGCATGCCGGCCCGGTCTCCCGCCAGAGAGCCGGGCCGGCGCACTTTCACAGGAGCGATCCCATGTTCCCCGACCTCATCACACCCGCATCCGACTTCGAGCACCAACTCGGAGCCTGCGTCAACGCCATGAGCCAGGAAGATGCCATCGGCCAGATCCTGGTATTCGAGCGCATGAGCGGCACGCTGCACATGCGCCATATCGCCAGCGCCGACCTGGTGGACACCGACGTGGACGACTACGAAATGGTCGTCTTCGACGGTGGCAACACAAGCGGCGACACGTGGAAACACGTGTTCTTTCCGCGTCAGCGCGAGCACTACTTCGTGTACCAAGCCTGATTCCTCCAGCCCCTTTCGAGGGGCTTTTTCTTGCCCGCAGCACAGGAAAACGGTTGTGGTGCGGTGCCGTTTCCTGCGGGCAGGCAGACCGCCCCAGGGCCATGCTTGCCCCATGTTCGTCGGCGTTGCCGGCACATGCCCAGGCAGTCGAGACCTTCGAGGCTGCAAGCGCGGGAAACCGTGCTGGTCGTTTCTTCCTACGGACCTACCGCGTCCATCCACGCCACCCACAAGGGACCTCTCCCTTGCGGGCGGGGAATCCCTTGTTTTTCCTCAAGGAGTTTCCCCATGGATCGTTCCCTCATCAAATCCATGATGCCTTCGCTGGTCGCAGGCCATGTGCCCCGCAACGTGCGGTCGTTCAAGTACCGCGTGTTCGATGATCAGCCGCTGTCCTCAACGCTGGGCTTCGCCATCGACCCCCAACCCTTCGACGGCAAGGTGGTCGCCGCGACCGACGATGCCATCGTCGTCAAGCTCAAGCCTTCCGAGTTCGCGGTGCTCGATCCCAGCCTGGTGACCACGGTTCCTGCCGAAGGCGCCAAGGTGCATGTCCAACCCTATGCCCGTCGTCGCTTCGACGGACTGCGCGCGGACACGCCGGAGGTCATCACCGAGGAGACTTCGGACGGCACGCCGTACACCATCACGAGGCACATCCTCGGCTCGGCGCCGGCCAAGCTGCCCATTCCCACGCCGCAGTGCATGGAGTTGGGCCAGCTCATCGAGCAGTTGGAGGAGATGCCGGCCCCCGATCGCTTCCGGCGCATCACCCACATGCTGGTGGATGCCGGTGCCCGCGACTTCACCTGGGTCGATCCCACGCCCTCCAAGATCATCGAGACCCCGCCGGCGATCAGCTTCACGGTCTCGACCGCGAAGTTCGAGGGCCGGGTGACGATCCTCTACGACCGCGGCGGAGACACCTACGTGGTGGAACTGCACCGTCAGAACGGTGAATCGGTCGAACTGGTCGATCGGCACGACGAGGTGTATTTCGACATGCTCGGCGAAGTGCTGGAGAGGCTCATCGACGACGGGCGCTGGCGCCAGATCGACGTGAGCATCCTCGACGCGAAAGCGGCCCGCAAGCGCCAGGCCGTCCCGGCATGACGCCCCGCAGCGAAACCGGGCGGTCCTGCGGCTGACCCGAGGCATCCGCCACGGCGTTCCAGCCGTTCCGGCCGCGTGCACTACAGGCCCTTCATCCCATCGGATGGAGGCCTTTCTCATTCTTCCACACAGGAGATTTCATCCATGTCACTGCGATTCAAAGGCGCTGACCTGCGCCCCGTGCTGACCGAAGCCATCGCCAATCAGGGGTCGTCTCAGAAAACGGAAAAAAATCGTACGCTAAGAGCCGAAGTGGGCCCTTTAGCAGCAATGCAAAGCTGCGATCAACGGGCAGGAAACATTGCCATGGTGCGCGTTGCACTCTCTCACTAGCGTCGACAGGGCCTCTTCCATCCGCGTGAGGTCCGCCATGCGTGCGCGCACATCGGCCAGCCGGTGAGCAGCCAGTTCGGCCGCCTCGCTGCAATGGGTGCCGTCCTCCAGTTTCAGGAGCTGGCCGACTTCATCCAGGCTGAATCCCAGGCGCTGGGCTGACTTCACGAACTTCACCCGCGCCACGTCCGCCTGCCCGTAGCGGCGGATGCGACCGTAGGGCCGCTCCGGCTGGGGTAGCAAGCCCTTGAGCTGATAGAAGCGGATCGTCTCCACGTTGACCCGGGCTGCCTTGGCGAAGGCCCCGATGGTCAGATTCTCTTGAGCGTTCTCCATGGCGCTTGACTCCGTAGTTGACTACGGAAGTAACGTTACAGCATCAAGCGAAGTCCCGGAAGGAGAACCTTATGTCGGAACCCAAGAACGGCCGCGGCGCACTGGCGACCGGCGGCGTCGCGGCCGTCCTCGCCTCGGCCTGCTGCCTCGGCCCCCTTGTCCTGGTCGCGCTCGGCTTCTCTGGCGCGTGGATCGGCAACCTGACCGTGCTGGAGCCGTATCGGCCGATCTTCATCGGCGCAGCGCTCATCGCGCTGTTCTTCGCCTGGCGCAGCATCTTCCGACCAGCCCATGCCTGCAAGCCCGGCGACGTTTGCGCCGTGCCCCAAGTGCGGACTGCCTACAAGGTGATCTTCTGGATCGTGGCCGCCCTGGTTCTGGTTGCCCTCGCGTTTCCCTACGTCCTGCCGCTGTTCTACTGAAAGGAGATCACCATGAAGAAACTCACCACCCTCACCACCCTCATCGCCCTGGCCGCCGCTCTAAGCGCGCCCGCCTGGGCTGCCACCAAGACCGTCACCCTGTCGGTGCCCGGCATGACCTGCGCCGCGTGCCCGATCACGGTCAAGACGGCTCTGTCCAAGGTCGCCGGCGTCGAGAAGGCCGAAGTCAGCTTCGAGAAGCGGGAGGCCGTCGTCACCTTCGACGAGGCCAAGACCAATGCCGACGCCTTGACCAAGGCCACCGCAAACGCGGGTTACCCGTCCAGCGTCAAGCAGTGAGGGCGTAATCATGGCCGAGGCGATCACCCTCCACATCGAAGGCATGACCTGCACGTCGTGCGCCGAGCACGTCCAGCAGGCTTTGACGAACGTGCCCGGCGTGCGCGCGGCCTCGGTGTCCTATCCGCAGCGGCAGGCCGAAATCGAGGCGGATGCAGGCGTGAGCGTGGCCCCGCTGGTTGCCGCAGTGGCCACGCTCGGCTATCGCGCACGGCTTACCGACACGCCGAACAAGCCTGCCGGCCTGCTAGACAAGGCGCTGGGCTGGCTCGGTGGCGAAACGAAGCATGTTGGCGGTGAACAAGCGCTGCACGTGGCTGTGATAGGCAGCGGCGGCGCGGCGATGGCGGCTGCCTTGAAGGCCGTGGAGCAAGGCGCCCGCGTCACGCTGATCGAGCGCGGCACCATCGGCGGCACCTGCGTCAATGTCGGCTGCGTGCCGTCCAAGATCATGATCCGCGCCGCGCACATCGTCCACCTGCGCCGCGAAAGCCCGTTCGATGCTGGCCTGCCGGCCGCAGCGCCCGCTGTACTGCGCGAGCGGCTGCTGGCCCAGCAACAAGGCCGCGTCGAGGAGCTGCGCCATGCCAAGTACGAAGGCATCCTGGCAAGCACTCCGGCCATCACCGTGCTGCGCGGCGAGGCCCGGTTCAGGGACACGCGCACGCTGACCGTGGCGACCGCTGACGGCGGCACGCACGAGGTGAACTTCGACCGCTGCCTGATTGCCACCGGCGCGAGCCCGGCGCTTCCGCCAATCCCGGGCCTTGCGGACACACCCCACTGGACCTCCACCGAGGCGCTAGAAAGCAGCTCGCTCCCCGAGCGGCTGGCCGTGATTGGTTCCTCCGTGGTGGCGGTCGAGTTGGCGCAAGCCTTCGCCCGGCTGGGCAGCCAGGTCACGATCCTGGCGCGCAGCACGCTGTTCTTCCGAGAAGACCCGGCCATCGGGGAAGCCGTAACAGACGCCTTCCGCGCCGAGGGCATCGAGGTGCTGGACCACACCCAGGCGAGCCACGTTGCCTATGCGGGCGGGGAATTCGTGCTCGCCACCGGGCAGGGGGAAGTGCGCGCCGACAAGCTGCTGGTCGCCACCGGTCGCGCGCCGAACACGCGCAGCCTGAACCTTGAAGCGGCAGGCGTCGAAGTCAATGCGCAGGGAGCCATCGTCATCGACCGCGCCATGCGCACGAGCGCACCGCACATCTTTGCTGCCGGCGACTGCACCGACCAGCCGCAGTTCGTCTATGTGGCGGCGGCGGCCGGCACGCGCGCCGCGATCAACATGACCGGCGGCGACGCGGCGCTGGACCTGACGGCGATGCCGGCGGTGGTGTTCACCGATCCGCAGGTGGCGACCGTGGGCTACAGCGAGGCGGAAGCGCACCACGACGGCATCGAGACCGACAGCCGGCTGCTGACGCTCGACAACGTGCCGAGGGCGCTCGCCAACTTCGACACGCGCGGCTTCATCAAGCTGGTGGCGGAAGCTGGCTCAGGGCGGCTGATCGGCGTACAGGCGGTCGCGCCGGAAGCGGGCGAACTGATCCAGACGGCCGCGCTGGCGATCCGCCACCGGATGACCGTGCAGGAGCTGGCCGACCAGTTGTTCCCCTACCTGACCATGGTCGAGGGACTGAAGCTCGCGGCGCAGACCTTCAACAAGGACGTGAAGCAACTGTCCTGTTGCGCCGGATGAGGAAAAGGGAGGTGTTCGATGAACGCCTACAGCCGCGCCAACCGCCGCATCTACGCGGCCTTGTCCGATCCCCTGTCGGCCACCCACCGGCACCGCCTCGACGATCTGCTCAAGCGCCACGACAACGGCAAGACGACCTGGCTGGCCTGGCTGCGCCAGTCGCCCGTCAAGCCGAACTCGCGCCACATACTCGAACACATCGAGCGCCTCAAAGCCTGGCAGGCGCTCGACCTGCCTTCCGGCATCGAGCGGTCGGTGCACCAGAACCGCCTGCTCAAGATCGCCCGCGAAGGCGGCCAGATGACGCCCGCCGATCTGGCCAAGTTCGAGGCACAGCGCCGCTACGCGACCCTGGTGCGCTCGCCATCGAGGGCATGGCCACCGTCACCGACGAAATCATCGACCTGCACGACCGCATCCTGGGCAAGCTGTTCAACGCTGCCAAGCACAAGCATCAGCAGCAGTTCCAGGCGTCCGGCAAGGCGATCAACGCCAAGGTGCGGCTGGCCACCTCGATCAAGCAGGGCACGGTGACGGCCTCGCTGATGCTCAGGAAACTCGGCAGCTACCCGCGCCAGAACGGCCTGGCCGTGGCGCTGCGCGAGCTGGGCCGCATCGAGCGAACGCTGTTCATCCTGGACTGGCTGCAAAGCGTCGAGCTGCGCCGCCGCGTGCATGCCGGACTGAACAAGGGCGAAGCCCGCAACGCGCTAGCCCGCGCCGTGTTCTTCAACCGGCTGGGCGAAATCCGCGACCGCAGTTTCGAGCAGCAGCGCTACCGGGCCAGCGGCCTCAACCTGGTGACGGCGGCCATAGTGTTGTGGAACACGGTCTATCTGGAACGGGCCTCAAACGCCTTACGCGGTCACGGCCAGACTGTCGATGACGCCCTGTTGCAGTACCTGTCGCCGCTGGGCTGGGAGCACATCAACCTGACCGGCGATTACCTCTGGCGCAGCAGCGCCAAGATCGGCGCGGGCAAGTTCAGGCCGCTACGACCGCTGCAACCGGCTTAGCGTACGATTTTTTCCGTTTTCTGAGACGTCCCCAATCAGTGCCGCATTGTCCTGGTCAAGGATCAGGGCGTGTACTTCCTCGCCGAGCGTGGGGAGCGTCGCCCGGATGGGCGCCAGGCACTGCTCGCCTACGCCGTCGGATGCAACCCGGACACCGACCCGTTCGATGACTGGTGGCACCTCGCCGGCCGCGAGCTGGGCGGCGATGACTTCGCGGAGTATTTCGACCCGAAGGACGGCCTGTTCACGCGCCTCCAGCACTCGGCGGACGATCTCGTGCTTTCCGCCACCGCCACGCACCTGTCCTTAGCATTGGTGCCTCCCGCCTGACGCGGCAACCGCCTCGCAGCCCCCGCATCGGGGGCCTTCTTTTGTTCGCACCGCCGCCATCGCCGCGCGTGCGCGTTTGTCTCCAGCCGCCGAGGCACGCCCCGCCGGCCACAACGCCGGCATGCCACCGGAGACAACCGCATGAACACGCCATCGACCTCGCCGAGGCTGCACCTCCTACCGGTGTCGCTGCGCACGGCCAATGCATTCGTTCTGTCGCACCATCGCCACCACCGCCCGGTCCAGGGCGCGAAGTTCGCCCTGGCCGTCACGCTGAGCGACAGCGACCTGATCCACGGCGTGGCCATTGTCGGCCGCCCGGTCGCGCGGCACCTGGACGCTGGAAGTCACGCGGCTGTGCACCGACGGCACACCCAGCGCCTGCAGCAAGCTCTACGGCGCGGCCTGGCAGGCGGCAAGGGCGCTGGGCTACATACGCCTGCTCACCTACACCATGCCCGACGAAGGTGGCGCCAGCCTGCGCGCCGCCGGCTGGCGGCTGATCGGCGCGCGCGGTGGCGGCGCCTGGAGCCGTCCCGGCCGTCCGCGCGCCGATACCCCCGAGCACCTGCGCGGCGCCAAGTGCCTGTGACAGGCGCCGGGTGGCGCGGACAAAGGGAAGCGCCCGGGTGCCGATTGATTGCTGCCGCGCGCGCGAGGCCCCGCCATGCTGGCCCCATGCCTGCTGACGTCGTCAGCGACATGCCAGGCAACCATCGGTCTTCGAGGTTGCGGCGCAGTTCCCACTGCGTGACCGAGCCAGCTCGCACCGCATCCTTCCGCGAGCGGCCACCAGCCTCTGGTGGCGGATGCTTTCGCCTTATCAACCCACCGCGGGGTCACGCACCTTCCCCGCATGCGTGGGCCGGTGTGTCTCCGCTTCATCCCAATGGAGATTCACCATGAACACCACGTCCAACGAGAAATCGTATTTCGACCTCCACACCTCGGGCATCGGCTACATCCAGCGTGTCCGTGAAGTGCCCGTCCGGGGCGGCCGCCGTGCGCAGCCTTTCCTGGCATGCACCATCGCCGCGCTGGTCGGCCCCGCCCGGGACCCCAGCTACCGCTACTTCGACGTCAAGGTCTCGGGTGCCGAGGCCAAGAAGCTCGTTCAGCGCTACATCGGCGTTGACGATCCCAAGCAGCGCCCGCTGGTGCGCTTTCGCCTCGGTGACCTGTGGGGCGATGTGTACATCCGCGACAAGGGTGAGCAGAAGGGTCAGGCCGCCGCGTCCCTCAAGGCGCGACTGCTCAAGGCCGAACTGATCGACCGGGCCGAACTGGCTTCGATCGAGCAGCACGAGCTGATCACCCGCGGCATCGGCTATCTCAATCGTGTGAAGGACGTCACCCCAAAGGCTGGCGACTCGTTCCTCTCTTGCACCGTCGCAGCACTGGCCGGGCCTGTCGATGAACCGGAGTATCGGTACTTCGACACCATCGTCGCCACCCCGGAAGCCGAGCATCTGGTTCGCCGGTGCGTTCAGGCCATCGAGGGTGACCGCAAGGTGCTGATCGCCTTCCGTCTGAACGACATGAAGATCGATCCGTACATCCGCACCAAGGGCGAGCACGCCGGGGAACCGGCCGCAAGCCTGGAATCGACGCTGGTCCACATCGGTCTGATCAAGATCGACGGCACCCAGGTCTATCCGACGAGCCAGGCGCAACCCGAGGCGCCGCCGGCCGAAGACGCATCCGCGTCCGAAGCCGACGACGCCATCGACACGGCCACCGAGCCCGCCGAGCGCGAGCCCGAGGCGCAAGTCGAGGAGCAGGAGCCGGCATTGGCTGCTTCGTTCTGATACGGCATGGCCCCTCACGGGGCCTTGTCGCTTCTCTTCCCGCATCCGCCGCGTCCCCATGACGCGCGCTTGCGCATTTCATCCCCCGAGTTCCGCGTGGTCTCACCGCCGCGCGGTTACCGCATTTCTCAAAGGAGATCAGCCATGTCTCTGGCATCCCGTTTTGCTCCGCAATCCCCGATCCTGCGCTCCGATCGTCCACTCTCGGACGACCGCATTCGTGCCGTCGTTCCGTCGATCTTCGCCGACGCTCCGCATGGGAGCCGGTCCGATCGGTATGCCTACATACCGACCTCGACCGTGCTGACCAAGCTGCGCCAGGAGGGCTTCGAGCCCTTCATGGTGTGCCAGACACGCGTGCGCAACGAAGACCGGCGCGAGTACACGAAGCACCTCATCCGACTTCGCCATGCGAGCCAGATCAACGGCGACGAGGCGAACGAGATCATCCTGCTCAACAGCCACGACGGCACGAGCAGCTATCAGATGCTCGCCGGCATGTTCCGGTTCGTCTGCCACAACGGCCTGGTTTGCGGTGACACCACCGCCGACATCCGCGTTCCCCACAAGGGCGACGTGGCCAGCCAGGTGATCGAAGGTGCCTACGGAGTCCTCGAAGGCTTCGAGCGCGTGCAGAACGCGCGCGATGCGATGCGCACCATCACCCTCGATGAGGGCGAAGCGGAGGTCTTTGCAAACTCCGCGCTCGCACTCAAGTACGACGATCCAGCCAAGTCCACGCCTGTCACGGAGAGCCAACTGCTGGCACCCCGGCGATGGGACGACCGCAAGAACGACTTGTGGGCCGTCTTCAACCGCGTCCAGGAGAACCTCGTCAAAGGGGGCCTGAACGGACGCACGGCCAACGGCCGCAATCAGCGCACCCGTCCGGTGCAAGGCATCGACCAGAACCTGCGCCTGAACCGGGCGTTGTGGCTGCTGGCCGAAGGCATGCGCCAGCTCAAGGCGTGATGCCACGCGGACCTCGCCCACCTCGGGCGAGGCCATTTCCTCTCATCCACCGGGTGCCGTCGGCGGCCCGTCATTCATCATCAGGAGAACCATCATGGCAACCCCATCGGCTTCCGAGAAATCGGTTGCGCCCATCGTCGTCCCCGGCCAGCTCACGCTGCGTACCATCCGCGGCAAGAACGGCCCGTTCACGGTTGGCCGCCTCGCCACGCACCTCGGTACTTTCGAGGTCAAAGACCCGGAGCTGGAGCAGTACCCCGAAGGCAAGTACGACGGGGAATTCATCATCAGGTACATCTTCCCGAAGTCCTATCCGGTCGGCGGCGGCATGCGGTTCGAGATCCGTGCCAGCCTCGACGGCATGACGCTCAACGGCATCGACAAACTCAGCCGCGACGAAGCCCGCAGCTTCGCCACCCAGGACGTCGATCCGCTCGATGAAGAGCAAGGGGCGCAGCCTGCGACAACGCCGGCCAAGCCGACCAAAGCGTCCAGGCCCGCCAAGCCCGCACCCGTGCAGGCGTCCGCGGACCCGCTGGTCGATACCACGCCCTTCGGCGTGGATGCGCCACCGCCTGCTACGGCCGCTGCCCCCGGCAGCACCGAAGACGGTGACGCCGCGCTCTTCGGCCTGCTGTGGCCGCTGGGCGAGTCCGTGAAACTGGATTCGACCATCGACCGCCGCACCCTGCGCGCGCAGATCGCCCGCCTGGGCGAGCTGGGCTACGCGCTGGACTTCAAGACGCAGGAGTGGAGCCGCCAGGCCGAACCAAAACCTGCGTGATCGCAGACGCCGCATGCGCGGTGTTCTTCATCCACCCGCCGGGGTTCCTTTCCCATGCGGGGGAGGCCCTGGCCATTTTCTGGAGGTCTCCATCATGTCCACCATCGCTTGCGATACCCCGCGTTCAACGCTGGATGAACCCGCGTGGCGGGACCTTTGCAAAGCGGCCGCCGCACACGCCCAGCGCGGTTGCGGCTTGTCCTACGACCACTACGTGACTCTCTTCAGTTCGGCGATCGACGCACAGGCCAATCGTTTGCCGGATGAGCAACGTGCTCAGGCTCTCGAAATCGCGGCCCAGGAATGGGACTACGCAACACCTGCCGAACGGCAGGAAACCCAGGACTGGAATGCGGAGCATGGCTATTGCTCGCACGGGATCGAGTTCGGCTACTGCCCGGCCGGTTGTGATCGAGACGATGACGACTGGGATTGAGGGCGACGCATAGGTTCCTTCGCCGCAGATGCGGCATTCCATCACCCGCTGGGGGTTCTTCCCCACGGGGAGGCCTTCAGCTCAACTTTTCGAGGAGGCCTCTCATGGGCTGGTATTTCTCAAACCAATCGCGGTCCGAACTGATCGCGGAACTGATCGCACCGCAAGAGACCGAGCGCGCCAGCGTCAAGGTCATCGCTCACACCCTGCGCGGCAACGTGCTGTGGTCCGTCGCCGAAGTGACCGCCAAGGTCGAAGGCGTGCATCGTGATCTCGCACCGGGCCAGTCCCTGCGCTACATCCGCTGCGATCTGCTTGAACGAAGCGGCGGCCAGTGGGGCTACAAGTCCTTGGACGAGTCCATGCACCCGTACTACTACACGTGCCCGCTGTCCTATCTGGACCTCGCACCGGAGCAGTCCGCCGACTGGCGTGCAGGCGTTCGCGCCTACCACGCCCGGCGGCGCACACCCACGGCATCCGCGGCATCCGCCGCGGCGTCGATGGCCTGAGCCAGGAGGAACCGACATGGACCCGATCCTGGCAACGCTTCCGCCCTCGTTGCTGGCACTCGTTGAAGGGAGTTTGTCCAACGACGAAGTGTCCTCCGACGAGGAAATGCTGGCGTACTTCATCGACAACGGCCTCACCGAGGACCAGGCACGGCAGGCACTGACCTACCGCGACCAGTACCTCAACAACATCTACCTGGAAGGCTTCACGCCGATCACTTCGGCGGACGAGCCGCTTCACTTCAACCCGCACACCCGGCAGTTCGAGCCGGACTGAGCGGTTTTCTTCCACCCCCTGGGGCAGTACTTGCCCCAGCGGGCGGTGCTGTTCCCGTTCATCCGAGGACACCACCATGCCCGCAAACACTTCTTCCACGCTGTACCGCATCGACGAATGCCCGGACGTGATGGCCGACGCCTGCGTCGGCGATGACCAGGGCAACCTGATCTTCCTGTCCATCTGGGCGCGGGACACCGCCGTCCAGCAGTTCCTCGCTCGCCTGACCCTCGGGCGCGACGAGCAGGGACTGGACCAGTTCCACGTCATCACCGACCAGGGCGGCAGCGTCCCGGTATTCATCGGCAACGTCGATCGCCTGGAAAAGCGCATCACGCGCGCGTACCGGCGGACGCTGTTCGGCTCGCTGTCCAACGTGTGGCTGTTCGACCGGCGCTGCGTCAAGCCCGACAAGGCCAACGCCAGCGCATTGGCACTGCTGCCACGCGACAGCGCCCACAGGCTTGACCGCCTGTGGATGCTGGTGCGGGACACCTGCCCGTTGCCGCTGCTCGATCACTGGCGCGAGACCGTGCTGGAACTGCTGCAAACCCGCGAGATGCTGGCCCGCCTTCCGTTCGCCCTCGGGCCGCTGGAAGGCCATCGGCTCGCCATCGACGTGCCGGCGCTGACCCTGGCGCTCGGCTCCCTGATCCGCAGCGACGCGCTCACCGCCTATCCGTATCCGGCCAAGATTTGGACGCCGGAAGCGGTAGCGGCTTGACCCACCCTCGGAGGCACGCCTTGGCGTACTTCCGTGTTTCATCCCCGCCAACCAGGAGACTTCCATGGCCCTCATGTTCCCGCGGCTCGCCCGCAATTTCGTCAAGAACGGATATTTCCCGACCGACGAACCCACGCTCGAAAGAGCGCTCAACGCACTGATGCCCAGCGACGGGCCGATGTGCATCCTCGATCCCTGCGCCGGCGAAGGCGTGGCGATCGCCGAAGCCGCCCATGCCCTCGGGCGCGAGCAGGCAAAGGCGTTCGCCGTCGAGTTCGACGCGGAGCGGGCGCGCCATGCCCGCGGCCTGGTCGATCACTGCCTGCACGCGGACCTGATGGACACGATGGTCTCCAAGCAGTCCTTCGGGCTGCTCTGGCTCAACCCGCCGTATGGGGACCTGTCCAAGGACGTCAACGGCAACATCGGCTATCAGGGCCAGGGCCGTGCCCGCCTTGAAAAGCTGTTCTACCAGCGCACGCTCTCGCTGCTGCAATACGGCGGCGTGCTGGTTTTCATCGTCCCCGGCTACGTGCTCGACGCGGAGTTGGTCGGCTGGCTGACGCGCCACTACACGGACCTGCGCATCTACCGAGCGGTGGAGACGCAGTTCAAGCAGGTGGTGATCTTCGGACGCCGGGTGCGCCAGCGCGAGCAGGTGCCCGATGGCGTCAAGGCCGTGCGCAATCTGCTGTTGCAGGTAGGGCAAGGCGAAGTCGAAGCCGAGGAACTGCCGAGCGAGTGGCCGTTCCTGCCGTACATCGTCCCCGCCAGCCCGGCCGAGCCAGAGCATTTCTTCCGCGTGACGATGGAGCCCGAGCAGTTCGCCGATGAGGTTGGCAGGCTGCAAGGCTTGTGGCCATCGCAGGACACGCACCTGGGGGCTGCGCAGCAATCGCTGCGTCCACCGGCGCGGGCCTTGTCCCGCTGGCATCTCGCCCTGGCTCTGGCCGCGGGTGCGATCTCGGGGGTTGTGCGCTCCAAGACCGGGCGCGTGCTCGTCGTCAAAGGTGACACCCACAAGGACAAGACGCTCCAGCGGGAGTTCACCGAACGCGAAGACGGCTCCATCGCCGAGACCCGCATCCTCACCGACAAGTTCGTTCCCGTCATCCGCGCGTGGGACATGACACCTGGCTCCGCGACACGGGGCGAGGTGTTGACCATTCGCTGATCCACCGGACGCGCTGCCGTCCTGCTGTACCAACTCGAAGGAGAAACACCATGATCCCCAATCCGTTCAAGCGGCCTGCGCCGCACAAGCAACCGTTGTTCGCACCGAGTACGTTGAAGTTGAGCGAGAAGGTGCATTGGCTGGCCCGGCGAGGCCTGATCGACCCCTTGGCCTATGTCCAGCGCCATGTGCGCGGGGACTGGGGCGAGATCGATGAGGCCACACGCCAAGCCAACGACGTGGCGATCCAACTGGACAACCTAATGATCTCGCAGTTCAGGATCACGCCGGACCTGGCGCTGATCGTCAAGACCAGCGAGGACCACCAGACCACGGTGGTCCAGCTTCCCGAAGAGCGGGACCTGATCTGAGGCCCCACATCGTCATCCTCATCCACCTGACGGAGCCACTTCACTCCGGCAGGGGTGTCGTGGCTCAATGACTCATCAAGGAGGAGCCCATGGCATCGCATCGCATCGAAACCTACTGCCAGCGGCTGGCGTTCCCCATCGGGGCGCTCATCTTCAGCAGAGGTGTTGACCGCCTGGTCCGCGCGGGTCGCCTGGACCCGATCCCGTACTTCAGGCGCCACACCCGTGGCGACTGGGGCGACGTCAACATCCAGCAATGGCAGACGAACAGCAGCGCGCTTCAATCGGGCGCGTCGCTGGAATCGCACTACGTGATCCATCCGGGGCTCGCCATTCGCATCGTCACCGATTCGCAGCGCTGCGCAACCGTCATCGTGCTTCCGTCCGAAGACTGAGCACGGTTCACCTGCGGGCCGCCCAGGCCAGCACCTTCAACCACCCTCAGCCACGCGTCGATTCTCTTCCCACCACGGGGCATGCCATTGCCCCGCTGGGGGGTGGTGCATGCCCCATTTTTCTTTGGAGCATCACCATGTCCCTCGATCTCGAAACCACTGCCGCTGAATCCGCGCCCGTACAGGGCGAACTGCTCGACGCGGAATCTTCCCCTCTGACCCTGAGCCTTCAGGATTTTGTCGGCGAGTTCGGCGACGAACTACTCGACGCCCTCAACAGCGCTAATCCGCCGGTCTATACCGGCCAACCGCAGGCGCACCGGCAAGTCATCGTCGCCAGCCTCAAGCGCAAGCTGTTCCCGGCCCAGGCCGAAGTCGTCCACGCTGCTGCCGAACTGCTGATCGACCGTGGCGAACGCGCCGCGATCGTCAACGGCGAGATGGGCTGCGGCAAGACGACCGTCGGCATCGCCACGGCCGCCGTCCTCAACGCCGAAGGCTACCGCCGCACCCTGGTGCTTTCGCCACCGCACCTTGTTTACAAGTGGCGGCGCGAGATCCAGGAGACGGTAGCGGGCGCCAAAGTGTGGGTGCTCAACGGGCCGGATACGCTCGTCAAGCTCATCAAGCTGCGTGAGCAGTTGGGTGTGCAGCCCACGGGTCAGGAGTTCTTCGTCCTGGGCCGCGTGAGGATGCGGATGGGCTTCCACTGGAAGCCCGTCTTCACCACGCGGCGCACCCGCCACGGCGACGTGGCAGCGTGCCCGGACTGCGGCACGGTCATCACCGACCTCGACGGCGAGCCGGTCAACCCGGTCGCGCTCGAAGCCGAGGAGTACCGCAGGAAGTGTGGCCATTGCGCTGCGCCCCTGTGGACGCTGATCCGCCCGAGAAGCCTGTCCGGCAGCGACCAATCCTCGGCCGTCCTCAAAGCCTTGAAGCGCATCCCGACCATCGGGGAAATCACCGCGCAGAAGCTCATGAAGCGCTTCGGTGATGGTTTCCTTGCCTCGATGTTGGGGGACAACGTGCATGAGTTCATCAACCTCATGGACGGCAACGGCGAGCTGGTGTTTTCCGACCGTCAGGCCACGCGCATGGAACGTGCGATGGCCAGCATGGAGTTTGGCTTCGGTGAGGGCGGCTACCAACCGTCCGAGTTTATCAAGAGATACCTTCCGCAAGGCACGTTCGACCTGCTCGTCGCCGACGAGGCCCATGAGTACAAGAACGGTGGCAGTGCCCAAGGCCAGGCCATGGGCGTGCTGGCGGCGAAGGCTCGCAAGACCTTGCTGCTGACCGGCACGCTGATGGGCGGCTATGGTGATGATCTCTTTCACCTGCTGTTCCGAGCCCTTCCGGGGCGGATGATCGAAGACGGCTACCGCCCGACCACGAGCGGCAGCATGACCTCGGCCGCGATGGCGTTCATGCGCGATCACGGGGTCTTGAAGGACATCTATTCCGAGAGCACCGGCACGGCGCACAAGACGGCCAAGGGCACCAAGGTATCGGTGCGCACGGTCAAGGCCCCGGGCTTCGGCCCCAAGGGCGTACTTCGTTGCATCCTGCCGTTCACGATCTTCCTCAAGCTCAAGGACATCGGCGGCAACGTCCTGCCGCCGTATGACGAGGAGTTCCGCGAAGTCGCGATGGACACGGCGCAAGCCGCGGCCTACCGCGATCTGGCGGGTCGGCTGACCGCGGAGCTGAAACAGGCTCTGGCGCGACGCGATACGACCTTGCTGGGTGTGGTCCTCAACGTGCTGCTGGCCTGGCCGGATTGCTGCTTCCGGTCGGAGACCGTGGTGCATCCGCGCACGCGCAACACCCTGGCGTTCGTCCCGGCTCAGTTCAACGAGTTCGAGATCAGCCCCAAGGAGCGTGAGCTGATCGACATCTGCAAAGAGGAGAAGGCGCAGGGGCGCAAGGTCCTCGCCTACACGGTCTATACCGGCACGCGCGACACCACGTCGCGCCTGAAGGTGCTGCTGGAGCAGGAAGGTTTTCGGGTGGCAGTGCTGCGCGCAAGCGTGGATGCCAGTCGTCGCGAGGACTGGATCGCCGAGCAACTGGACCGTGGCATCGACGTGCTCATCACCAATCCCGAATTGGTCAAGACGGGATTGGACCTGTTGGACTTCCCGACGATTGTGTTCATGCAGTCTGGCTACAACGTCTATAGCCTTCAACAGGCGGCACGCCGCTCCTGGCGCATCGGGCAGAAACAGCACGTGCGCGTGATCTACCTCGGCTACGCTGCCACTTCGCAGATGACCTGCCTGGAGCTGATGGCCAAGAAGATCATGGTTTCGCAGTCCACCTCGGGCGACGTGCCCGAATCGGGGCTCGATGTCCTGAACCAGGACGGCGATTCCGTCGAGGTCGCACTGGCCCGGCAGCTTGTCGCCGCATGACACGTTCCACTTACGGCCCTTCGGGGCCGTTTTTTTTCCGCTCCCGGTAAATCGGGCGCTGCGTGGTTCGCATTGTTTGCTGCCGTTCGTGGCCAGAGCGGCGATGGTGAGGGCTCGATGTTTCAGGACGCCGAGCTATGTGCCCCTCTCCACCCTGGTTTCACCATCCCGAACGCCGCCTGCTGGCGGGATTTCTCGGCCTGCTGTGGTCGGTGCTGGCCGGTGGCTGCGCGACGACGACTGCGCCGGTCGCGCTCGACACCATCGAGGAAGTCTCGGCCGCGCCCGAACCCGAAGCGCCCGAGTACATCCCGGTCGTGCGCTACGCCCGCTACACACTGGTCGAACTGGCACCCATGGCAGCGCAGCGCGACCTGCTGTTGCAGACCATCGACGTGTCCATGCCCGAGGATGCACGCGCCACGGTCGGGGATGGGCTGCGGCACGTACTCAAACGCAGCGGCTACGGCCTGTGCCAGACCGCGCATGCCGTGATCGAACTGTACGCGCTGCCGCTGCCGGCGGCGCACCTGCATCTCGGTCCCATGACCTTGCGCGATGCACTGCTCACCCTGGCTGGGCCGGCCTGGGAACTGCACGCGGATGACCGCGCCCGACAGATTTGCTTCGACCGGCCCGGCGACCGCGTGGCCGTCGAACCCACGCCCGAGCCGAGCGCCGCCGATGCAGTGCAGACCTTCCCGCTGATGCCTTCCATTCCAGGAGGCCAGCCATGAATGCTCCGCAACCTTCGCGGCGCCCGACCGCCGCCGTGGTGGTGCAAAGCCTGCTCTGGCTCTGGCTGATCGGCCTCAGCGTCATCGTGGCGCTCGGCTACCTGGCGATGCGCGACCAAACCGACCAGGACCGGCTGGATTCACGCCTGCAACGCCTGGAAGCGCAGGCGACTGGCCTGGCCGAGACGATCGAGGCTATCCAGCAGCGTCCTGCCGTCGCAACGGCCGCTGACCTCAAAGATACCCGCCAAATCCTGGAAGCGCGCGCCGCCCAGGTGGAGAAGTCGCTGAACGGCTATGCCGCCGCCGACGATCTTCAGGCACTGCGCGCGGAGATCGAGCAGATCAAGACACGCCAGACCGCCGCGCGTGCCGCAGCGCCCGTCCAAGCACGCGCACCAAGCAAGCCCGCCGCCTCCAAGGCCGAACCGCCGCCACTGCCGTTCCGCGTCGTCGGCGCCGAACTGCGCGCCGGCCAGCGCAGCGTGTCGGTCGCGCCGACAGCCGGGGACCTCACACCCGACCAGCTTCAGGTGCTGCTGCCCGGTGATGCGGTCGGCCCATGGCGTTTGCAGGCGGTCGAGGGCAACACCGCGGTGTTCCAGGCCGGCGACCAGACGCGCCGCGTGGCGATCCCCTGACCGGAGCACACCCCATGAAGCCGTCGATCCTCCTTTCCGTACTCGTGCTGGCGTCGGTGCAGTGGCCCGCCTGGGCGCAGCAACCCGCCACGGCACCCGCGCGCAATGCACAGAGCCAGGAGCGCCCGCTGGCCGCCCGCGTGCTGGACGACCGGACGGCCAGCGAATGGGGTCTGCAACGGCAGGAATGGGAACGCTACCGCGAGCTGATGGACGGGCCGCTGGGTATCTACTCGCCCAACCTGGACCCGCTTTCCGCCCTGGGCATCGAGGCACGCACCGACGAAGAGCGGCGGCGCTACGCAGAACTGCAGGTGCAGGTCGAAGCGCGCCGCGTCGAGAAGCTGCTCGCCTACCAGCGCGCCTACGACGAAGCCTGGCAGCGTCTGAATCCGGGCATGCAGCGCGTGAACCTGCCTGATGACAAGCCGGGCGCTGTCGCCACGCGCGGCAGCGGCCGCATGGCGGTGTTCGTCAAGGACGGCTGCGCCGCCTGCGGGCAGCTCGTGCAGCGCCTGCAATCCTCGGGCGCGGAGTTCGACCTGTACATGGTGGGCAGCCGCCAGGACGACGCGCGCATTCGGGACTGGGCCAAGCGCGCGCAGATCGACCCGGCGCGCGTGCGGGCCGGCAGCATCACGCTCAACCACGACAGTGGCCGTTGGTTGGCGCTCGGCCTGTCCGGTGACTTGCCCGCCGCCGTGCGCGAGGTGAACGGCCAATGGCAGCGCCAGCCGTAGCCGCCCGCGTATCGCAGTTCTTGCGCGCACTGGTGCTCGCCGCTGGCCTGTACACCTGCACGGGCCATGCCCAGGAGGTTCCGCCACCGGCCTACCAGCTTGCCGCCCAGCGCGCAGGCATCCCCTCGACGGTGCTCTACGCCGTGGCCTTGCAGGAGAGCGGCCTCCGGCGCAACGGGCGCATCGTCCCATGGCCGTGGTCCCTCAACGTCGCCGGCCAGTCCCGCCGCTTCGCCACGCGGGCCGATGCCTGCGCCGGCCTGCAGCAGGCGATGCGCGCCACGCCGCACACGCGCATCGACGCGGGCCTGGGCCAGATCAACCTCGGCTACCACAAGCACCGCTTCACCAGCGCGTGCGACCTGCTGGACCCGTACCGCAACCTCGCCATCGCCGCCGAGATCCTGAAGGAGCAGCACACCTCCGGCGAGGACTGGCTGCTGGCGATCGGCCGCTACCACCGTCCTGCGGGTGGCGAGCCCGCCGCCCGCTATCGGCGCAGCGTGTCCCGCCACCTTGCCCGCGTGCAGGGCGCACGCCCAACCGCCGCGGTCCTCGCCGCGCGCCAGGAGACCTCCCCATGACGAAACCCCATCCGGCCCATCTCGCATTCACGGTCCTGCTCGTGCTGCTGGCAGGCCTGCCGCTGGCCTCGCGTGCCGGCGAGCCGCTGATCGTGGTCGAGGACCATGGCGGCACGTCGGCGCTGCCGTACTACGAGGCCCTGAACCTCCAGCCGCGCGCCAACGCGCCGGCCCGGCCACCCATCCCGACGCCCCGGGTTCCCGCCACGCCAGCGGACGAAGCCGCGATGCTGCCGGTGCGCAGCACCAAGCTCACGCCCGGCACCGTCGCGCGGCGCGTGATCGAAGCGCCCGGCCTGCGGCCGTTCGCGGTCATCGGCGACGACGAGGCTTCCCGGGCCTGGTTGCAGCGGCGCGGCGCGGCTTTGCGCGAACGCGGCGCGGTCGGCCTGGTGGTCAACGTCGAGACCGTGCAGGGCCTGGCACGGCTGCGTACCCTGGCGCCGGGCGTGCCCCTCGCGCCCGTGGCCGGAGACGACCTGGCCGATCGCCTGGGCCTGCGGCACTACCCGGCGCTGATCACGGCCACCGGCATCGAGCAATGAAGCCATGTCGGGGAAACAGCCGGTCGAGGTTCTGCTACGTCCAGCGGTGGAGCTATACACCGTCGCGGCGTGTGCAGGCGCCGCGTTTCTGTGCCTGGTGGCCCCATGGTCGCTCGCGCTGAGCCCAGCGATGGGCGTCGGCAGCGCGCTGGCGTTCGGCGCCTACGGCGCAATCCGCTATCGCGATGCCCGCGTCATCCTGCGCTACCGGCGCAACATCCGCCGCCTGCCGCGGTACGTGATGACGAGCAAGGACGTGCCGGTCAGCCAGCAGCGGCTGTTCGTGGGGCGCGGGTTCCTCTGGGAGCAGAAGCACACCCATAGGCTGATGCAGACGTACCGGCCGGAGTTTCGCCGGTACGTGGAGCCGACGCCGGCCTACCGGCTGGCGAGGCGCCTGGAGGAACGGCTGGAGTTCGCGCCGTTCCCGCTGTCCCGGCTGCCCGCGCTCACGGGCTGGGACGTGCCCATGAATCCGGTGCGCCCGCTGCCGCCGGTCGGCGGCCTGCCGCGGCTGCATGGCATCGAACCCGACGAGGTGGATGTCAGCCTGCCGCTGGGCGAGCGCGTCGGGCATTCGCTGGTGCTGGGCACCACGCGCGTGGGCAAGACGCGGCTCGCCGAGTTGTTCGTCACCCAGGACATCCGCCGCAAGAACGCCGCGGGCGAGCACGAGGTCGTGATCGTCATCGACCCCAAGGGGGATGCCGATCTCTTGAAGCGGATGTACGTCGAGGCCCAGCGCGCGGGCCGCGAAGGCGAGTTCTACATCTTCCACCTGGGCTGGCCGGAAATCAGCGCCCGCTACAACGCCGTGGGCCGCTTCGGCCGGATCTCGGAAGTGGCGACGCGCATCGCGGGGCAGCTCTCCGGCGAAGGCAACAGTGCCGCTTTCAGGGAGTTCGCGTGGCGGTTCGTCAACATCATCGCGCGCGCCTTGGTGGAACTGGGGCAGCGCCCGGACTACATGCTGATCCAGCGGCACGTCATCAACATCGACGCGCTGTTCATCGAGTACGCCCAGCACTATTTCGCCAAGACGGAGCCCAAGGCCTGGGAGGTGATCGTCCAGATCGAGGCCAAGCTCAACGAGAAGAACATCCCCAGGAACATGATCGGGCGCGAGAAGCGCGTCGTGGCGCTGGAGCAGTACCTCTCCCAGGCGCGCAACTACGACCCGGTGCTCGACGGCTTGCGCAGTGCCGTCCGCTACGACAAGACCTATTTCGACAAGATCGTCGCATCGCTGCTGCCGCTGCTGGAGAAGCTCACGAGCGGCAAGATCGCCCAGCTTCTGGCACCGAACTACTCCGACCTGGCCGACCCACGTCCGATCTTCGATTGGATGCAGGTCATCCGAAAGCGCGCCATCGTCTATGTGGGCCTGGATGCGCTCTCCGACGCCGAGGTCGCCGCCGCAGTCGGCAACTCGATGTTCAGCGATCTCGTGTCGGTCGCCGGCCACATCTACAAGCACGGGATCGACGACGGCCTGCCGGGTGCATCGGCCGGCGCGCGCGTGCCGATCAATGTCCATGCGGACGAATTCAATGAACTCATGGGTGACGAATTCGTGCCGCTGATCAACAAGGGCGGTGGTGCCGGGCTACAGGTTACCGCGTACACGCAGACCCTCTCGGACATCGAGGCCCGCATCGGCAACCGGGCCAAGGCCGGCCAGGTGATCGGAAATTTCAACAACCTGTTCATGCTCAGGGTCAGGGAGACCGCCACGGCCGAACTGCTGACCCGGCAGTTGCCGAAGGTCGAGGTCTATACGACCACCATCGTCTCGGGCGCCACCGACAGCTCGGACATCCGTGGGGCGACGGATTTCACGTCGAACACGCAGGACCGGATCAGCAGCACCAGCGTACCGATGATCGAGCCGTCGCATGTCGTCGGCCTGCCCAAAGGCCAATGCTTCGCGCTGCTGCAGGGCGGCCAGCTTTGGAAGGTGCGCATGCCGCTGCCGGCGCCGGACCCGGACGAAGTGATGCCGGCGGACTTGCAGCAACTCGCGGGGTACATGCGCCGGAGCTACAGCGAGGCCACGCAGTGGTGGGAGTTCACCAGTTCCCCGGCCTTGCAGGATGCGTCCTTGCCCGACGATCTGCTGGATGACGCCGCTCCGGCCGAGCCTGGCGCGGTGGTCACCGGCGCCGAGGACAGCGCAGGCAACGAGGCATCGCCATGAAGGATGCCGCCTCAACCGCGCAACGGGAGCAGAACCAGCGCCAGGGCCTGATCGTCGGCACCATCACCTTGCCGTTCCGGCTGCTCGGGGTGCTGATCGGCTCGCTGCTGTTCTCGATCGTGGTGGAGTGCGTCGGCATGCACTTGTTCTGGAAGGATCAAGGCTGGCGGCATTCCCAGCAGATGCTGCAGTACGAGCTGGGGCACCTGTCGAACCACTTCACGCGCAGCGTGGTCGTGCAGGAGCCAGGGCGTACAGCACACCAACTGGTGGATACCGGCTACGAATGGGTGTTCGTGCGCTCAGGCTTGCTGGAGCGCACGAGCCAGACCGCAGAGCGCGCCCGTGCGCCCAGCCAGGGCAAGAGCCAGGACGGCGTGCGCAACTTCCGCTACTACATCAGCCAGGTCTATGTCTGGGCCGAGAGCTACCTGATCGCCGCAGCCTTCACGACGCTCACGTTCCTGGTGCGCCTGCTGGTCCTGGTGCTCACGCTACCGCTGATCCTTACCGCGGCCTTCGTCGGCTTGATCGACGGGCTGGTGCGGCGCGACGTGCGCCGGTTCGGCGCGGGCCGCGAATCGGGCTTCATCTACCACCGTGCGAAAGCCTCGTTGATGCCGCTAGCCGTGCTGCCGTGGGTCACCTACCTCGCGCTGCCGATTTCGGTGCATCCGCTGGTGATTCTGCTGCCCAGCGCGGCCTTGCTGGGACTCGCGGTGAGCCTGACCGCGGGCAGCTTCAAAAAGTACCTCTAAGCCATCAATCCGGTCATCCGCAGGTTCCTATTGTTTGCGGCCTAAAACAGCCCTGATCTCCACGATCAACCCATTGCTGATCACACAGGAATGGCGCGATGGTGGCTTCGATCTGGCTGCGCGCCGCGCATCGCGGCGTGCCCAATTTTCTCGTGACGGCCCTCGTGCTGGGGCAGTCCCCGATGGCGTTGGCCGAGTCCCCGGCGCAGCGCCAGGAACTGATCGCCGCGCTGCGCCAGCTCGACGCGCTGGAGCGCACCGTCGCGGACAGCGCCGCGCATACCCCCATCACGCCGGGCGAGCGCTACCACTTCGACTACCCGAGGCTGTTGGCTGACCTGGCGCGCGTGCGCGCTGGCATCCGAGCCCATCTCACACCGTCGCGCGCCCAGCCGCGCGACCCCTCCGAACTGGCCGGCGACTACCGCACCGAGCGGGCGTCCGAGCCGCTGCCGGCGACGACTGCGGAGGGCAAGCCATGAACGGCGCACAGGTCTCGGCATTTCAAGCCAACAGCGGCATCGCGCCTTCCGCGATGGCGACCGTCCTGGTCGGCGTCGTGTTCGCGGTCCTGCTCGTGTGGGGCGTCTGGGCCATCCGAACGGCCTACGTGGGGTGGTCCGAGAGCCGCCTCAACCAGCGCCAGTTCCTCGGTGTCTGCATCCGCTTCGTCGCGATGTACCTCGTCCTGACCTTCTTCCTCCTCTCCTGACCTGAAAGGCCTGACCATGCCAAACCGCATCCTCACTTCCCGTCTCGCCCAGCGGGCCGCCGTGGCCCTGGGCGCCACCGCGCTGCCGGCGCTGTCGTTCGCGCAAGGTCTGCCGCAGTTGGAGAACCCGACGCGCGGCACCGGCAACGGCATCATGGAGACGATCCGCAACTACGGCTACGACATCATCATGCTTGTGGCCCTGCTGGTGGTGGCGTCGATGTTTATCGGCGTCTGCTACCACGCCTACGGCACCTACGCGGAGATCCACACCGGCCGCAAGACGTGGGGCCAGTTCGGCCTCACGGTCGCCATCGGCGCCGTGCTGCTCGTGATCGGCATCTGGCTGCTCACCGAAGCCACCGGCATCCTGTAAGTGAGGTCGGTATGTCCGAGCAGCAGCACGTCCGTGCGGACGGGACCGTGACGTTCCTTCCGCATCGGCTCAACCGCCACCCCGTTGTCGTGCGCGGCCTCACCGCCGACGAGCTGTGGATCTGCTGCGGCTTGTCCGGCGCCGCCGGCCTGCTGGTCGGCGCGCCGTTGTCCTGGATGTTCCGCACGATCGCGCTGGCGCCGACGTTCGTTGTGCTGGGCGTGGCGCTGGGCGTGTTCATCGGCGGCGGCATCCTGCGGCGCCTGAAGCGCGGGCGCCCCGACACCTGGCTGTACCGGCAACTGCAATGGCGCATCGCCACGCGCCATCCGCTGATGGCGGGCTGGGTGGGCGGCCATGTGCTGATCTCGCGCTCCGGCTTCTGGACCACCCGCAGGTCTGCTTCAAGGGGTGCGCGATGAGCCGCTTCAAGAACGAGATCGCTCACCTGCAGGCGCACATCAAGACGCTTCGCCTGGGTGCCGGCGCGCTGGTCATCGTCGCCCTCGTGATGGGCGGCGGCTGGTGGAGCGCGCCACGCGATCTGACCATCCATGTCCCGCCCGACCTGCGCTCCGGCAGCACCCGGAAATGGTGGGAGGTGCCGCCCGAATCGGTCTATGCGTTCACGTTCTACGTGTTCCAGACCCTCAACCGTTGGCCCACGAATGGCGAGGAGGACTATGCCCGCAACCTCCACACGCTCTCGCCGTACCTCACGCCGTCCTGCCAGGCCTTCCTGCGCGCGGACTACGACTACCGCCGCAGCACGGGCGAGCTGCGCCAGCGCGTGCGCGGCATCTACGAAATCCCCGGCCGCGGCTACGGCGACGACCCTACGGCGCGCGTGCGCACGGTCTCCGATCGCGACTGGGTGGTGACGCTGGACATCACGGCGGACGAGTACTACGGCGCGGAGCAGGTAAAGCGCGCCCTGGTGCGCTACCCGGTGAAAGTCACCAAGGTGGACATCGACCCCGCACGCAACCCCTTCGGCCTGGCGCTCGACTGCTACGACGGCACGCCCCAGCGCATCAGCACCCCGGAACCGACGCGCCCGGCATCCGGCGGTCTGTCTCCGCACGCGCCTCAAGGAGGAAATACCCCATGAAGCACCCTGTACTCATGCTGCTGGGGCTGCTGGCCGTGGCTGCGTTCCCCGCCGCTCAGGCGGTGGAGATCCTGCGCTGGGAACGCATGCCGTTGGCGGTGCCGCTGAAGGTCGGCCAGGAGCGGATCGTGTTCATCGACCGCAACGTCCGCGTCGGAGTGCCTGCGGGCGTGGGCGAACGCCTGCGCGTACAGAGCGCAGGCGGCGCGGTGTACCTGCGCGCCAGCGAGCCAATCGAGCCCACGCGGCTGCAATTGCAGGACGCCGACACCGGCGCGCTGATCCTGCTGGACATTGCGGCCGAGGCGCCCAAGGACGGCGAAGCCGAACTGGAGCCGGTGCGCATCGTCGAGGACAGCAGCACTCCGGCTCGCTATGGCGATCAGTCCAACGGTGCCGAGGCCCCGGCGCGCGCCCAGGACCAGTCGGGTGCGCGGCCGGCGCGGCGCGAAACCCCCATCCCCGTGGTGCTGACCCGCTTCGCCGCGCAGAGCCTTTACGCGCCGCTGCGCACCGTGGAGCCACTGCCGGGCGTCATGCGCATCAACCTGCGCCGCGACATGGACCTCGGCACGCTGATGCCGACATTGCCCGTGCGCGCACTCGCGCTCGCGTCGTGGCGTCTGGAAGACCAATGGGTGACGGCCGTGCGCCTGACCAATACCAGCGCCGGCTGGGTCACGCTTGATCCGCGTGTGCTGCAGGGCGATTTCCTGACGGCGACCTTCCAGCATGAGGCGCTCGGGCCGCACGGCGTGCCCGAGGACACGACCGTCCTGTACCTGGTGACGCGCGGGCACGGCTTGGCGCAGTCGCTGCTGCCGGCCATTCACCGCTTCGACCCAGCCGTGCATCTGCCGCAGCCAGAAGCCGAAGCCACCGAACGCAAGGAGGCCGATCATGCGCAGTAACGGACTCCTGAAGTGGCTGATGATCCCCGTCGCCATCCTGGTGCTGTTCGTCGGCATCCGCCTGTTCTCGGGTGGAAGCACGTCGGCGCCGCCCGCTAGCGATGCCGGCGCCCAGCTCACGCCAGAAGAAATGAAGGCGTTGGGCATCGAAGGCGATACCCCGCGCGACACCGTGGCCACGCTCGTCGCCCAAGTGAAGCAGTTGCGCACCGAGCTTCAGACGGCGCTCTCGGACAACAAGTCCCAGCGCGAAGAGAACCAGCGCCTGCGTCAGCGCGAGAACTCGATCGACCAGCGCATCAACTCTGCGCTGGAGTCCGAGCGCTCCAACCTGCGGCGCGACCAGGAGCAGGCGGCCAGCACGCGCCAGCAGACCGAAGGGCTACTCGCCGACCTACAGCGGCGCCTGGACAGCATTGGTGGGCGCGGTGGCAGCCATGCCGATCTGCCCGTGGGCCTGGGGCTGCAGGGGGGCGACGAGGCCGGGATGGAAGGCGGCATGCGCTGGGTTGAACCGGATGACGCGAAGCCTGCCGAGGGACGCAACAGGGGGCGCGGCACGGCTGGCGGCATGAGCTTCCCGACGAGCTTCGGCCCCGAGCAGAGCACGTTGCAAACCACGGCGGAAACCGTGGCGAACGCCGGGGCACGCGCCGCGGGCGTCAAGACCGCAAAGCCCGTCTATACCGTCCCCACGAACTCCACGCTCATGGGCTCGGTGGCGATGACAGCGCTGATCGGGCGTGTGCCGATCGACGGCACCGTCAACGACCCGTACCCCTTCAAGGTGCTGGTGGGGCCGGACAACCTCACGGCGAACGGCATCGACATTCCCGATGTGGCCGGCGCCGTGTTCAGCGGCACCGCCTCGGGCGACTGGACGCTTTCTTGCGTGCGCGGCCAGGTGCGCAGCATCACGTTCGTCTTCAACGACGGCACGATTCGCACGATCCCCGAAGACCGCGAAGGAAACCAGCAGAACAACCAGCAGCGCGATGGCTTGGGCTGGATCAGCGATCCCCACGGCATTCCTTGCGTCAGCGGCGAGCGGCGCAGCAACGCCCAGCAGTACCTCGGCTCGCAGGCCCTGATCACCGCGGCCGGTGCCGGCGTGGCCTCGCTCATCGAGAGCGACAGCGGCCGCATGTCCTATGTCGGCTCGGACGGCTCCATCGGCACCGTGGGCATCAGCGGCCAGGAGGCGGTCGGCCAGATTCTGGCGGGCGGCGTGCGGGACATGTCGGCCTGGGTCAACAAGCTCTACGGCCAAGCGTTCGCCGCCGTCTATGTCCAGCCCGGCGCGAAGGTCGCCGTCCACCTCGAAAAGCCGCTCGCCATCGACTTCGATCCCGAAGGCCGCAAGGTCGATCACCGCACAGGAGAAAGCCATGCTCTCGAACTTGAATAGCTTGGCCCGTGGCCTGGCGCTGGTCCTCGCCGTCGCGGCGCTCGCCGGCTGCGCCACCAGCAAGGAAAAGCTGCTGACCCACGGTGACCGCACGATGATGGACATCTGGCAGCAGGAGGCCGGGGACGGCGGTGGCGCAGCCGGACGGAACGCCGGCGGCCAACTGCTCGATGCGCGCCAGAGCCTGCGTCGGCCGCTGACCGACGCCGATATGCAGGCCGCACCTGCCGAGCAGATGCGCTACACGCGCACCGCGCGCAACGAGGTCCATCGCCAGTTCCAGCGCCTGCCCAATCCCGATCTCGTGATGTACGTGTACCCGCACCTGGCCGGCACCGATCCCGTGCCGGTGCCCGGCTACACGACCGTCTTCCCGCTGTACCAGCGCATTCAGTACGCGATGCCGGGTGAGCGCGTGGAGGACTACTGATGCGCTGGAAACTTCCCTGGCCTAAGCCGGCCGCGCTGAAGCTGGCCGCATCCGGCGCTGGTGATGACGAGCAGCCGGACGGCTGGCAGCGCCACATTGAGGCCTTGCGCCAAGCCGGCATCCCCGAACCCGGCTCGGCAGTCCGGGGCCGCAAACCGGCGACGGAGGCCGACGAGCAGGCGCTGTACGAGGTCGCACCGTCCTTCGTGGAACTGCTGCCCTGGGTCGAGTTCTTGCCCGAGTCAAGGTCCATGTTGCTGGAGGACGGCCAATCGGTGGCGGCCTTCTTCGAGCTGGTGCCGCTGGGGACCGAGGGCCGGGAACCGGGCTGGCTTGCCCACGCCCGCGACGCCTTGGAGAACGCGCTGCAGGACAGCTTCGATGAGCTGGACGAGAACCCCTGGGTGCTCCAGCTCTATGCCCAGGACGAGCCGAGTTTCGACCAGTACATGCAGACCCTGCGTGACTACGTGCAGCCACGTGCCCGCGGGACAGCGTTCACCGAGTTCTACCTGCGCTTCTTCGGCCACCATCTGCGTGCGGTGGCCAAGCCCGGCGGCCTGTTCGAGGACACGGTGGTCACGCGGCTGCGCTGGCGCGGGCAGACGCGGCGCGTGCGCATGGTGGTCTATCGACGTGCCACCGGGCAGGCAAGCCGCCGCGGCCAGACGCCCGAGCAGATGCTGAACATCGTCTGCGACCGCCTGTGTGGCGGGCTGGCGAACGCCGGCATCCAGGCACGGCGCATGGTCGCAGCCGACGTCCACGACTGGCTGCTGCGGTGGCTCAATCCGCGCCCCGCGATGCTCGGGCCCAGTACAGAGGACCGGGAGCGCTTCTACGCACTGGCGCGCTACCCGGACGAGACTGAGGCCGGCGAGATCGAACTGGCGAGCGGGCGGGATTTCAGCCAGCGGCTGTTCTTCGGCCAGCCACGCTCCGACGTGGAGCACGGCACCTGGTACTTCGACGGCATGCCGCACCGTGTGCTGATCACCGACCGGCTGCGCATGCCGCCCGGCACGGGACATCTAACCGGCGAGACCCGCAAGGGCGATGCGATCAACACGCTGTTCGACCAGATGCCGGAAGACACCTTGCTTTGTCTCACGATGGTTGCCACGCCCCAGGATGTCCTGGAATCGGATCTGAACCACCTGGCGAAGAAGGCCGTGGGCGAGACGCTGGCGTCGGAGCAGACGCTCAAGGACGTGCATGAAGCCCGCTCGCTGATCGGCAGCGCGCACAAGCTCTACCGGGGCACGCTGGCGTTCTACCTGCGCGGGCGCGACGAGGCGGAACTGGATCGGCGCGGCCTGGACCTGGCGAACGTGATGCTCAACGCTGGTTTGCAGCCGGTGCGAGAGGATGATGAGGTGGCGCCGCTCAACAGCTACCTGCGCTGGCTGCCGTGCTGCTACAACCCCGGCAAGGATCGGCGCCGGTGGTACACGCAACTGATGTTCGCCCAGCACGCGGCAAACCTGTCGCCGGTGTGGGGCCGTGCCCAGGGTACGGGGCATCCAGGCATCACGATGTTCAACCGCGGCGGCGGGCCGATCACCTTCGATCCGCTCAATCGCCTGGACCGGCAGATGAACGCCCACCTGTTCCTGTTCGGCCCGACGGGTTCCGGCAAATCGGCCACGCTCAACAATCTGCTGAACCAGGTCACGGCCATTTATCGGCCGCGCCTCTTCATCGTGGAAGCCGGCAATAGCTTCGGCTTGTTCAGCGACTTCGCCAGGCGCCTGGGCCTGACCGTGAATCGGGTCAAGCTGGCCCCCGGATCGGGCATCAGCCTAGCGCCGTTCGCCGACGCGCGCCGGCTGATCGAAACGCCCAGCGATGTGCAAACGCTCGATGCCGATGCGCTGGACGAAGACCTGCCACCCGATGCCTCAGCCATGGAGGCGGACGAACAGCGCGACGTGCTGGGCGAACTGGAGATCACGGCGCGGCTGATGATCACTGGCGGCGAGGACAAGGAGGAAGCCAGGATGACGCGCGCCGACCGCTCGCTGATCCGCCAGTGCATCCTCGACGCCGCCGAGCACTGCGTGGCCGAGAAGCGCACGGTGCTCACGCGCGACGTGCGCAATGCGCTGCGCACCCGCGGCCAGGACCCGACGTTGCCCGAGATGCGGCGCGTGCGGCTGCTGGAGATGGCGGACGCGATGGACATGTTCTGCCAAGGCACGGACGGCGAGATGTTCGACCGCGACGGCACGCCGTGGCCCGAGGCCGACATCACGCTGGTGGATCTCGCGACCTATGCCCGTGAGGGCTACAACGCGCAGCTCTCGATCGCGTACATCAGCCTCATCAGCACGGTGAACAACATCGCGGAGCGTGACCAGTATCTCGGCCGCCCGATCATCAACGTGACCGACGAAGGCCACATCATCACGAAGAACCCGCTGCTCGCGCCGTATGTCGTGAAAATTACAAAAATGTGGCGCAAGTTGGGCGCCTGGTTCTGGCTGGCGACGCAAAACATCGACGATCTGCCGCGCGCCGCAGAGCCCATGCTCAACATGATCGAGTGGTGGATCTGCCTGTCGATGCCGCCGGACGAGGTGGAGAAGATCGCACGATTCCGCGAACTCTCGCCGGCGCAGAAGGCGCTGATGCTTTCGGCACGCAAGGAAGCGGGCAAGTTCACCGAGGGCGTCATCCTCTCCAAGAGCATGGAGGTGCTCTTCCGCGCCGTGCCGCCGAGCCTGTATCTCGCGCTCGCGCAGACCGAACCCGAAGAGAAGGCCGAGCGCTACCAGCTCATGCAGCAGCACGGCGTCAGCGAGTTGGATGCCGCCTTCAAGGTGGCCGAGAAGATCGACCGGGCACGCGGCATCGAGTCGCCGGCCCTGGCCCTGCCCTGAATCTGCCGTGCACCGGAGAACGCCATGGAACAGAAACGCTCATCCATTCCGATGCAGGTCCAGGCGTTCCGCCGTCGGCGCTGGCGGG
This sequence comes from Alicycliphilus sp. T452, assembly GCF_054512775.1. Taxonomy (NCBI): domain Bacteria; kingdom Pseudomonadati; phylum Pseudomonadota; class Betaproteobacteria; order Burkholderiales; family Comamonadaceae; genus Alicycliphilus; species Alicycliphilus sp. T452. The sequence goes on along the minus strand of NZ_JBTNEH010000003.1, from coordinate 98,730 downwards.
CCCGCTGGCCATGGGCGTTAGGCGCAGTGCTGGTTGCGCTGCTGCTGATCTGGCTCGTGTCCCGTTCGCCAGGCGAGTCCACGCCCCAAACCTCGGCGCCTGTCAGCGAGACGCAGGTGGCCGGGCCTCCTTGGCAGATGGGCAACCCGGCAGGTCGTTTCACGCTGACGCTCTACGCGGACCTCGAATGCCCGTTCTGCCGGTCCTATTTCCCTGTCCTCAAGCGTTGGGTAGCCGGCAATGCGGACGTGGCCTTGCAATGGCACCACCTGCCGTTGGCCGCGCATGAGCCGGCCGCGTCCGCCGAAGCGCGCTTGGTGGAATGCGCGGGCGAAGCCGGCGGCCATCCCGCCTTCTGGCAGGCTGTCGAGTGGGTCTATGTCCACACACACAGCGACGGCCAGGGCTTGCCCGAAGACCTGCGCCACCCCGCCCTGACGCCAGCCATCGAACAGTGCATTGCGAGCGAGCGGCCCGACGCGGCGATTCGTACCCAAACTGCGGAAGCCACGAACAGCGGCGTGACCGCCACGCCGTCGCTGCGGCTGCACGATCGCGAAACCGGCAAGGCGATCCTGCTGCAGGGCCCGATCGAGGGCGATGCCTTGCTGTCGGCCATGGACATGCTCGCGGCCGGCGATCCCGCCGCCACACCCACATCGGAAATGCCTGCCGACGTCGTCGGCGACATGCCCAGGTAGCCCCGGTCTTCAAGGCTACGGCGCAGTCCGCTGCGCTGACCACAACCCCGTTCGCCTCGCATCCTGGCCGCGAACGATCACCGCTGCCGCGGTGATGGATGCACCTTGTTCGTTCCCCAGGAGGGCTTGCCCTCCCAGGGCGAGTGCCCTCCGATCTCACCGTCTGGAGGTTCGCCATGTCTTTCGCCGTCAATGACTCCTGCCTGGAGTCGCTTTCCGCCATCGCTGCCCAACACGAGGACTGGATCATCCAGCAAGCCATCGTGCTGCTGGAGAGACGGGTCTTCAAAGCTGGACCGTGCCTCAGCCAACCGGCCGCTGTACGGGACTACCTGCGTCTGAAACTGGTCGCTGAGCCCAATGAGATATTCGCCGCTGTGTTCCTGGACAGCCTGCACCAGGTGCTGGCCTACGAGCCGCTGTTCAGGGGCACGATCAACGCGACTTCGGTCTATCCGCGTGTCGTCGTGCAGCGTGTGCTGGAGTTGAATGCCGCCGCGGTGGTCTTCGCCCACCAGCATCCTTCGGGCGTCTCCGAGCCGTCCAGCGCGGATCGCATGCTGACCCAGCAACTGCAAGCCGCGCTGGCGCTCATCGATGTGCGGGTACTGGACCACATCATCGTCGGCCAGGGTGCCCCGTTCTCCTTTGCGGAATCCGGCCTGCTGTAGCAATGGCACCGGCTCCTTGATCCACGCGGAGGCTTCGGCCTCCGCTTTTCATTGGCGCAAGACAAGCAGGTATGCGGGCAGTCCGCGATGCGCATTGTTTGTTGGGGCCGCATGGCGTTCGGCGTTTGACTATGGCCCTTGACAACTCTTGGGGGCGCTCGACATGCCAGCATCTTCATCCAGGTTCGCATCGGGCTGGCGAACCCTTGGCCTGGCCGTTGCGCTGCCGGCTTCCCTGGCCGTGTTCAGCCCGGCCAGCTTCGCCGCCGATGTGGTGATCATCACCGACAGCCGTCACCCGGTCAGGACCATGGGTGGCGAGCAGCTGATCGAGCTGGATGAAGCGCCCCGGATCGAAGCGGAGCTTTCTGCGGCGCTGCCCGCCGATCCCGGACAGGCAACAGCCATCGTGAAGCGCCGGCTGAGCCAGGGGGGCGCTGACCTCCAGCGTCGCATCGCCACCGCATACCAGGGCGTTGCCGACGCATGGAGCCTGGGCATCACCACCATTCCGGCTGTCGTGGTGGATCAGCGCTACGTGGTCTATGGCGAGCCTGACGTGGCCCGCGCCATCGCGCGCATCGAACAGCACCGGAGGGCCGAACCGTGATCCGCTCATTCGACCTTCTGCGCCGCATGCGGGCTGCCGTCACCTCCGTGCTGCTGCTCAGCGCCACGGGCAGCTACGCCCTGAACACGGCGACCATCGTGGGTTCAGTGGCTTCGCCCGATTGCCTGGAGTACCGGGTGGTGGGTATCTGCTACTGGCTCTACTGCACCTGGACCGGCTGCACGGTGCGCACGTCCGTCAAGGTCAGGCACTACATCCCCGATGCGGTGGTTTCGTCCTACTCGAACACCGGCGAGAACCCCTGGGTCGAAGTGCGCGCCATGAGCACGCCCAACCCTTCGGCCCAGGCCGGCGGGGACGGCACCACCAATGAAGATCACGAAAACAATCTCGCGAAGTTCAAGAACGCGGACGTCATCGGCCACCCCGGCGTCGAGGTGTTCAACCAGTTCGTCTCGTCCTCGGGCTATTTCTGCGAGGGCGCAGGCACGGCCTTCATGCCGTACCTGCTCAGTACGCTGGACACGCCGGCCTGGCGCTACAACGTACCGGAGATGGTGTACCCGGAGGCATTGATCCCGGGCATGCGCGAGGTCGGCGCGCGCTCGACCCTGAACCTCTGGGGCAACGTCTATCCGCGCGGCGGCTTCCTGCACCAGACGGACGACCACAAGGCCGGTGCCGTGGTGGCCCAACGGGCCGGCGATGTGGTCACGCGCCGCGGGCAGATCCACGTCTATCAGCCGCTGCTCGCCAACTCCCGCGATGGCTACTGGCCGGCCGGCGCGCTGATGGAGGGCGATGCCTCGACCGGCAAGTGGCAGGAACTCACGCCCGTCCTGTCCTCGTCCTGCACGGTCTTCCCGCGCAACGGCTTCCTGACACAGGCCCAACAAGGCGACTACGCCTGGGCGTTGTGGCGGCCCTATGCGTGCTGCGAACGCCGGGGCCAGGTGTTCCTCGGCAGCGTCGATTTCTATTGAGGGTACGGCGATGAAGCGTCCTGAACTGATGAACCCATCCGCCAAGGTTCGCCGCCCGCTGCGCCCCACGGCGCTAGCCGGCGCGCTCGCCCTGGTCTGTGGCCTCGCGTGGGCGCAGGCCGGCTTCCAGACCAGCGGCCCCGTCATCGGCGATGAGGTCATGTACTCGATCGGCGGTGGCAGTGCGGTGTCCATGGGCCGCGCCGCTGGCATGCGTTCGATCGGGGTCGGCCTGGGTTGGAACAGCAACCTCATCTGCGGCGACATGAGCATCCAGACCACGCTGCGCAATCAGCTCAATGGGATCACGAATGGGTTCCAGCAGATCATGAGCAACGTGATCCAGAGCGCGACCAGTGCCGTGGCATCGCTGCCGGCGCTGATCATCCAGCGTGCCGATCCGGGGCTGTACAACCTGCTGACCAATGGTGTGCTGCAGGCGAGGCTGGATTTCGACCGCTCCAAGCTGACGTGTCGCGCGATGGCCGAGAAGATGGCCGAGACGGCGGGCGGCCAGCTCGGATGGAGCCAGATGGCGGAAGGCATGGCGCTGCGCGATGCGGTGTCGAGCACGGATGCCGTATCGGCGATCGAGCAGGCCGAGACGCGCCGCGGCAACGACGGCGTGCCCTGGGTGGGCGGCAGCAATGCCGGCGGCGCGGGCCAGTCGGCCATCCGGGTGGTCGGTGACGTGACGCGGGCGGGCTACAACCTGGTCAACGGGCGCAGCGTGACTGACACGTCCTCCATCGCGCCCGCCAGTTGCGCGAGCCTGTCCTGCCAGACCTGGACGTCGCCGCAGCAGGCGACCGAATGGGCGACGCGGGTTCTCGGGGAACAGGTACAGCGCACGTGTGATTCCTGCACCAAGACCGAGACCGTGCCTGGCGTCGGGCTGACGCCGCTGATCCAGGAGGAGTACGAGACCAAGCTGGAGGCCTTGCAGGAACTGGTCTCTGGGACGCGCAACACGACGTTCGAGAACCTGCATGCAGCCGGCAGCACCTCGCTGCCCATTACACGCGGCGTCATCGAGGCGCTGCGCGACGAGCCAGACCAAGACCTGCTGGCGCGACGTCTCGCGTCCGAGGTCGCGTTGTCGTCCGTGCTGGAGAAGGCATTGCTGCTCCAGCGGACCCTGCTGACCGGCAAGAAGGAACCCAACGTGGCGGCCAACCAGTTGGCGGTCGAGGCCGTGAACCACGAGAGCGACACGCTCGATCAGGAGATCCGCAACCTCAAGACCGAACTTGAACTGCGGCGCGAACTGGCGAACAACTCGCCCATGGCCATCATCCAGCGCCACGGGACGCGCGCGGCCGGCTCGCGCGGCATCTACGAAGGCGACCCGGTGCCCGACCGCCTCGATCGGTTGCAGCGGGGCAACCCGGGAGGCACGCCATGAACGCGGCCTGGCTGCGCCCGCGCTGGCTTTTCAGCCGGCGCGCGGCAAAGGCGCTGCTCCTGGCGGTGGTCATCATCGCCGCGGCCGTGGGCGCCAATCTCGTCGGCATCTACCTCGTCGGCAGCGTTGCCGGCTGGGAGCGGTGGCTGGCTGCCAGCGCGGGCTACTTCCTGGTGTGGCGGCTGTGCCTGTACGGCGCGACGGTCTATGGCTGGGTCTGGATGCGCCGCCGGCTGCTGGCCCGCGAGGAAGACGCGCAAGCGCGGCGACGCCTGGTGCGCAGCGAGATCGCCGGCGTCGTCGCCATCGTGGCGCTGGAAGCCAGCCTGCTGATGCAGAGCTGAAGAGGGAGCCGCGCCATGACGCTTTTTACGACCGACTACCTGGAGTACTACCTGACGCTGGTGTCCTGGATCGTCAACAACGGCATCTGGGCGGTGCTGGTGTCGAGCGGAGTATTCGCGCTGCCGTTCGTCGCCATCATCGTGCAGGAGTGGTTGAAGGCCCGTGCGGAAGGTGCCGACGAAGGCAACAAGGGCGTGCTCTCGGCTGCGCGCATCGAGAACCGGGTCTTCGTCGCCATCGTGGTGGTGATGTTCGCTGGCATCCCGTTCATCGACGTGGACCTCAACACCATCCAGTACGACAGCTCGCGCTCGGCCCAGTGCCAGGTCAGCGTGCCGCAGCCCACGGATACCGGCTGGTCGCAGTCCTTCAGCACCATCAACAACCAGTCGGCGAAGGTGCCGGTCTGGTGGGCTTTCATGCACGCGCTCTCGCGCGCCGTCACGAGCGCCTCGGTGGCGGCGATCCCATGCGGCACGGACCTGCGGCAGATGCGCATGGAGATCGACGCGACCCGCATTGACGACCCGGTACTGGCTCAGGAAGTAGCGGATTTCTCGCGGGATTGCTATGGGCCTGCGCGGGCCAAATTGTTCATGCAGCGCCCTCAGCTTGATGAGCAGCAGATGCACGACGTGACCTGGATAGGGTCGAGGTTTTTCACGGACACGGGCGGCTACTACGACACCTACCGCTCAAGCACGCCGCGCGACGACTGGCCCTACGACAGCACCCGCGATGCGGGGCTTGCACAGGTGGGCAGCGGTGGCGGCTACCCGACCTGCAGGCAGTGGTGGGCCGATGGCGGCAATGGCCTGCGGGCACGCCTGCTGGGACAGGTGGACCCGAACCTGTTGAATCGCCTGGCAGGCTGGGCCGGGTTCCTGAGCAGGGCCGAGGTGGACGACTCGGTGATCCGCGCCATCGCGTCACCGCGGCAACAGAAATTGAACCAGGGTAGCGTCTATACGGACTATGGCGGCCAGATCGACAAGACCTTGCCGAACATCGTGACGCGGGCCACGGGAGACGTTGGGATGGCCGTCGGCGCGATTGCCGCGTTTCCCGCCATGGACGTCGTGAGACAGTCTCTGCCCATGGTCCTCGCCTTGCTCAAGATGGCGCTGGTCATCTGCATCCCGCTTGTGCTGGTCGTAGGCACCTACGATCTGAAGACGGTCGTTACCGTCAGCGTCGTGCAGTTCGCGCTCTTCTTCACGGACTTCTGGTTTCAGCTTGCGCGCTGGATCGATTCGACGATCCTGGATGCGCTCTATGGCTGGGGGTTCGGCTGGAATCGGCCGCACACCAACTTCGACCCGCTGGTGGGGCTGAACAACGCCTTCGGAGACATGCTCCTGATGTTTGTCACGGGCACGATGTTCATCGTACTGCCTACGTTCTGGATCATGGCCTTGGCTTGGGCGGGCGTTCGTGCCGGCAACGTGTTGCAAGGCCTCGCAGGAGCCACCGGAGATGCCAAGGCTGCTGGCGGAAGGGGAGGAAGCATTGCGATCAATGCAGTGTCGAAGAAGTGATCGCTGCTAGTCGTCCTCGACATGAGGATCAATGCGGAAACCGTCGTAGGTGTATAGGCCGAATCCTGCTGGTCCGTTTCGCCACTCTGGCTCGGGCAACTCCTCGCCCAAGTCGGTGTTGCGGGCCATCCAGGCAACCACCATGACGCACACCATCACCAGGGCCAGCCAGAAGGTGGTGTACAGCAGCACCCCGAGCGCAGCCAGCTTAACCATCCACACGAGCGCGGTGGCTCCAGCCGTCGGCATGCCCTTGGAAACCAACCAGTTCGACGCCCGCCGTTCACAGCGCGCGTAGGCACGCCATCCGCGGCCAAAGGCGCGGCCGAGGCGTTCTGCGGTGCTGGTGCGAGTCGTGGTGTTCATGGTCGTCTCCTACTGCTGAGGGATGCCTATTTCAGTTTGGTCCATTTCATTCTGTTTAGGGCTTCAATGTGTTCTCTTGCTGCTTCAGGACGCTTCGTCATCCGGTTCCAACGGGCCAGGGTCGGGCTCCACGCCGATGCGGTATGTAGCAACGAAACGCGGCCAGTCCACATGGTCAACGAGATCGATGTCCTCGATGACACTGACCTTCGCGCTGGCACGCTCGAACAGCGCGATGCTCTTGGCGGGATAGTTGTTGCGCGACGGATAGAGCACCCCGTCGAACAGCACCTGGCCGTCATCTCCAAGCATCGCATGCACCTGGGCCGACACCTGCTGCGTGTGCGTGTAGTCGCGGCTGGCCAACTGCTCCAGGTTCAGGCCGAAGTAGCCCGCCATGACGCCCGGCGCCGTGAGGTCGGCCAGAAGCACGTCGTCCATCACGCCCACTGCGCGCACCATCCGGCTCTGGACTTCTTTCAGCGCGATCGAGCGCTTCGTGTCCGCAAGCCACTGGTGCTTATGAAACACCGACTCCATCAGCGCCGTGGGCAGGTCGCGCCCCAGGTAGAGCACCCCGTAGGCCTGGGCCGGGTCATCGTAGCGATTGGTGCTGCTGCGGCCATAGTACAGCGGGCTGCCCCGATAGACGACGCGGCTCACATGCTGGAGCAGCTCACCGGCATCGATCAGGAACGAAGGCAGCTCGTGGCTCATGGCGATCTCGCTTCAATGCACCTGAACGCCCAGCACGTTGAACACGGCCTCGGCCACGTCGTCGATCGTGCCATGCGTCACCGCATCCACTGGCGAGCGGCCGCCCAAGCCTTCGAGCGGTTCGGACAGTGCGCGGTAGATCGTCCAAGGGTCGATGCCCTCGACCTCCTGAAGCACGGTTTGGGTCAACTGCTGCTTCACCGGGTCGAGCTGCCAGTCGGGCAGTTTCTGGCCTCGCGGCCCCACGTTCAGCGCCAGCAGCCGACGGGCGAGGATGTCCTTGTAGATCTGCTGGCGCGACTTGTCCGCCAGCTTGGCGTACTCCGCGGGCGGCAGGTTGTGCGGCTGGTTGAAGGTTTCCAGCAGCACGGCGCGGCCTCGCTGGACGTCGGTTTCAGTCGGCGCCCAGCGCGTCTCAGCGCGCAGCGCAGCCGTCTTACGCTTCAAGGCGTGCTCCACCGTTTCACCTTCGAGGTTGGCTGGCAGCTTTACCGCCTCCACGCGCTCGTGAATGAACGCCTGCAACTCGGCCGCGAAAGCCGGCGCATCCCGGATTTCGACGGTATCCGCGAAGCGGCGCACATCCTCCACGGTGACACGCGGCAGACGGTCGGCAATGAATTCAATGGCGGTGGGCATGGTCATCTCCCAGGTAGGTTTGAGACAGGACTTACTCTAGTCGCCTTTGTCGCATTTGTCAACTTTGACGCCTAGAGAGCAACCTACCTGGCGAAAACAGCGTCTCCGCAGCATAGGCCGAGGCCAGCGGCTGGTCGCCGCGCAATCCATTCGTGCGGGTTCCACATTGACGCTGGAACCGCAACCCAGGCCCCGCTATACCGAAACGGTTAAAGGCCAAAGGGCCGAAACGGCAAGGGAATGGGGTGCAAGGGGAAAGGCCCTACCTCGAAAAGGCAAAAAGGCCTCCCGGTCGGCCCGCCACAGGACACCCGCATGCTCTCCCTGTTCCAGCGAAAACGGCCCCCGGTCGCCGGCGCGCCACCGCCAGCACCCGCCACCGTCCTCCCGAAAGGGTTGATGCGGCCCGAGTCGGCCGCATCGCTGCTGGCCACCCCGCGCCGGCAGAAGCTGCTGGAGCACATTTGGCAGCGCACCTCGCTGTCGCGCAGGCAATTCGCCACGCTGTACCGAGCGCCCCTGGAACGCTACGCCGAGCTGGTCCAGGCCTTCCCGGCCTCCGAGGCGCATCACCATGCCTATCTGGGCGGCATGCTCGACCACGGCCTCGAAATCGTCGCCTACAGTCTGAAACTGCGGCAGTCCCATCTGCTGCCCATCGGCGCCAGCCCCGAAGACCAAGCGGCACAGTCCGAAGCCTGGACCGCCGCCGTCGCCTACGCCGCGCTGCTGCACGACATCGGCAAGATCGCCGTCGATCTGCACGTCGAGCTGGCCGACGGCAGCATCTGGCACCCTTGGCACGGCCCGCTGCGCCAGCCATACCGATTCCGCTACCGCGACGATCGCGAGTACCGCCTGCACAGCGCCGCGACAGGTTTGCTCTACCACCAACTGCTCGACCGTGAGGCCCTGGACTGGCTCAGCGGCTATCCGTCCCTGTGGGCACCACTGCTCTACGTCCTGGCCGGGCAGTACGAGCACGCCGGCGTACTGGGCGAACTTGTCGTGCAGGCAGACCGGGCCTCGGTGGCCCAGGAGCTGGGCGGCGATCCGGCCCGCGCCATGGCTGCGCCCAAGCACGCGCTGCAGCGCAAGCTGCTCGACGGGTTGCGCTACCTGCTCAAGGAACAGTTGAAACTGAACCAGCCGGAAGCCTCCGATGGCTGGCTCACCGACGATGCCCTGTGGCTGGTGAGCAAAACGGTCTCGGACAAACTGCGTGCGCACCTGCTGTCCCAAGGCGTCGATGGCATCCCTGCGAACAACACCGCGGTGTTCAACGTCCTCCAGGATCACGGCATGTTGCAGCCGGCGCCCGACGGCAAGGCTATTTGGCGCGCGACCATAACCAGTTCCACCGGCTGGTCCCACTCGTTCACCCTGTTGCGCCTCGCTCCTGCGCTGATCTGGGAATCTGGCGAGCGACCGACGCCTTTTGCAGGCACGGTAGCGATCGACGCGGCAGTCGCCGAAAACGACGCCGAGGCGCCGAAAATGCCGCCTGCGGCCATGGCGAAGGCAGCCCCGAACGGTCAGAAACTTCCATCTTGGGAAGGCAGTAGTACCGTCACCGCCTCACCGCCTAAGGCCCAGCCCGTGTCCGATGTCATGGAGGACATGCTGGCAATGGTGAGCACGAGCGGCTCGCCTGGTGCCGAGCAGGATGTGGAGCCGGTTGCACAGAGAAGCTACCCCGCAGACCCCAGCACTCCTATGCCAGCGACTGCCGCAGTGCTTCCTTCGCCACCACCATCTACTGCTAAACCACCCCTAACAGCAGCGCCCCCGTCAGGCGAACATTTCATGATGTGGCTGAAACAGGGAATTGCTTCGCGCCGGCTCATCATCAACGACGCAAAAGCGCTCGTGCATTCCGTGAATGACACGGCCTACTTGGTCAGCCCAGGTGTGTTCCAGCGCTACGTCCAGGAGCACCCTCATGTCGGCACGCTGGCACGGCAGGACAAGATGCCGGATTGGCAGTGGGTGCAGAAGCGCTTTGAGAAACTGGGGTTGCATCGAAAGCACGACAGCGGCTTGAACATCTGGATCTGTGAAGTCACCGGGCCGCGCAAGTCCCGGAAGCTGCATGGGTATTTGCTGATCGATGCGAATTGGTTGTTCGATGCAGTACCACCCAACAATCCTTATCTCAGAGTTACGCAAGAGATTTGAGCATGGAGTCCTACGTGGCGGTGAGATACGGTAGAGTTCGCCTTGGTAGGTTAGCGGCTAGCCAAGGTGTCCAGCACAAAGTCAGCGCGTTGCGCCACTCTGATCTTGGGCAACCGCGATACCGCATAGCCCAGCGCTGGATAGGTGCGCTGAAGCCGCTCGAATTCAGCCCGCGCTTCATCCATGCTGTGACGGCGTTCTTCGTCCTGCACATAGATTTCAGGCCACGGCGGGGCCAGAAAGATGCGCGAGTGGTAGCGATGCGACTGGGCAATCGTGTCCAGAATAGTAGTGCCGTCCAGTGCCTGGGGTGCTGCCGCCGCGTCGATCAGGCCACGGTCGAAGAACACCCATTGCGTATTGCTGCGTGGCGCATTGGCATGGTTGTCTAGCGCAAGGTCGATGGCCCCGCGCAGGAAGGCCGTCATGTCGAGCCACGGCAGGGCCTGGCCGCCCGTGCGTGTTTGTTCCTGAACGATACGCCGTCCAGGCTCCTCAATTACGGCATCCCTGGATTTCCATTCAACCCCCACAAACGAGAACGACGATCAACTATCTCCTGAAAGGCCATCAGCATCCATCAAGGCCAGCATGCCAACAATGAGTGCGTGCATGCCCTGTTGAGTTCGGCCTCCATCTCGGCTTCCTCCGTCGCACGGTCTGCATCCACGACGGGTTCCCGTTCGGCGACCGAGTACACCGTGTCGGCCACGGCAAGGCAGTGGAACGCCACGGTGGTCAACAGCCAGCGCGCATGCTCCATCGATATGCCGTAGGCCTGAGCGATGTGGCGTTGGTGGCCGACGATCTTGTCGAGCATGGGCTGGGTCGCCGCCAGACGGCGGATCACGTTGGGTACGCCTTGCCGTCGCCAAGATGCTTGGGCTTGAGCATCGGCGTCTCGTGGGCGTGCAGCACCACGTGGCGACGCAGTTCGTCATCCAGCGCCTTTACCATCGGCTGCAGTTGCGCGCCGCACGCACCGACCCACTGTGCCAGCGTCGAGCGGGCAACAGTAAGTCTGATGCTCTTTGCGCATTCAGATGAATGCATTACGCCCATACGAAATCCGAAATCAGCTCGGCCGCGCACAGCAGATGGCAGTTGTCTATGGCTGTAAATGCGCTTCCCGCAGAGCCATGTCCTCTCTCAGAATACGCTGGATCTCCAGTATCGCGGCCGCGCTCTGTTGCACGCTGTGCCCCGAAATAATGACTTTCTCGGACTGTGCGCCGGGAAGATGTGCGCTGCGATAAGGCACAAGACCGTCATCGGAATCATCGAGGGCCACTTCGGAATTGGCTTGGGCCACGATCGAGTGATAGCGCACCTGGGATGAGATGGGAAAGCCCGCCGCCGTACGCACGAACGGATCGTTTTCGTCGAGATTGTTCACGCTATTGGGAATGGTTGCCAGGCTTTCACGGCTGCTGGCGGCCGCATTGGGTGTCAGTGTATGGGCGAGTTCTTCGAGCACCGTAATGGGAAAGCGGATAAATCCCGCCATCCAGCGCCCCAGGCGTCCACCCGCGACCGATGTGCCCCGATGAGGCGCCGCGATGAAGATGGCACTGCTGACATTCGGGAAGGGCTCGAAGCGCAACATGGGATCAATGCGCCTGATCTGCTGCGGCGTCAACCGACTGTGATCCGCAGCCAATTGCACCAGCGATTGATCGGTTGACGACACCATCAACCGCGCGATGACCCCGCCCATGCTATGCCCCACCAGCACGAGGTCGGACGACGCCGGCGCTTGGCCGGATGGGTCGAAATGCGTCAGCGTATCCCCGAGCGCCCTGCGAATCATGGCGTGGTTCAACGCGACTGGCATGTTGGTCGGGTAGTAGACCTGCCAGATCTGGTAATGCTGGCGCAGGGCCTCATCGCCCAGGATTTCGTTGGCGAGTTCCACCCAGGCTTCAGGGCTGCTGGCCAGTCCGTGCAGCATGACGATGATCCGCCTGTTCGGATCGTAGGGCTGCATCAAGTAGACGTGCGGGCGGTCGATGCCACCCTCGCGCCCGAGCAGGCTGCGCAGCGACTGGCGGTTGAAATTGGCACGGGCCAGCCATACGCCATAGCCGGCCGTGAAATTGGCCGCCAGCGGCACACGTTGGCCGCGCAGCATAATGGCCGATTCCACATAGGGGTCATGCACCGTCAGACGGGCTGTACGAGCATGCAGCACGCTGTCCAAGTTGTCTCCGTCGGGATGCAGCAGAACCGTCATGGACGGCGCGGGCATCTCGCTCCAGGGCAGCGGTTGCTGATCATGTTTTGCCGCTGGGCGACCACCCCGAGTTGGGGCGGCGCTCAGGGACTCGTCCGGAATGACCGCCACAAGCTCGGCGCCAAAGCCGTCGCGCCGGTAGAGGCTACGCAATCCACGGAAAGACAGGGACGAGGCTGGCAGGAGTTCGGCTGGCACCGCCGTACTGCCCGGTAAGCGCGCGCCGCGCATATCCAGCTTCAGTTCCCAGCCTGCAATGTTCCAACTGGTCTGGTCGGACAACTGCGTCGGCATTTGTTGCCGAACTTCGAACATGCCGGTGGCCGCATGCTCGACGGCATAGTTATACCAATCCCGCACTTGGGTCTGGCGATCCTCGAAGGCCCGCTCTCCCGGAGTATGGTCACCAAGGAACAGATAAGCATAGGCATAGCGAATCGTCTCAAGCCAGGCGGCTTGCTGCGCTGAACCGGGCTTCATGGCCTGAGCCTGCGCCAGCCATAGTTCGGACAGTGCAGCCAGGCGTCTATCCGTGGCAACCCCCGTCACGGTAGCCAAGGCCTCCGCGCACTCCGAGGAGATCGGCTTTGCGCATGCCTGCTCATCCAATGCCGCCACCCTGATGGTCTGGACAGTCGCATCGCTGAGCTTGCCACGTGTCAGGATGTCGCCGCGCTTGAGTTCGATGGCCTCCCTGGTAGGTAGCGTATGAACTTCAACCACTGGGCCGAACTCGCGCAGGATCGAGCAGCCCCCCAGCAGCAGCGGAGCAAGAGCGGCGCATGTAATGAGAAGGCAGGCCTGCGGGAACCTCATGGATTCACCTCGTTGGCAGGGATGCCTGGCACGCCTTGTCGAATCGACATCGAGAAGTCATCCTCTGACACATCGGAAGCAAGGGCACGTTCGTTGATATGCCCCAGTGCCTGCAATTCATCGTAACGATAGCCAGGCGTCAATCCATGCATGTCGTAGACGTACCGCGCAAAATATCCAGACAGCAGCAGGCGATAGTCCATTGGCAATGCGGGCGCAATGACCCGGGCCAGCTCGAATACGATGGTCGTGCAGTTACTGGTTAACGTGTTGTAAAAGCGCGGTTTCTGCCGCAGTTCATTGGCCGCGTTCAGAAACTCCAGAAACAACGCGCGGGCACTCGCCTGATTCATCTGCAAGCGATAGAGATAAACATCTTCGCCTCGCGCGTTGCTGCGCGTACGCACAATGTCTCGCTCATCGGCGGCTACCAGGATCTGCTCGAACTGACGGAAGAATCCTCCTACCGCCGAGAAGGACTCATGGCGTTCCTTGCGAATTTCCAGCGAGAACACCACGCGATCACCGCCATCGAAGCCGAACGACACCAGGGTGTGGGCGATGTGCGGCCCCATCCAGTAGGAAAGCACCAAGTCGGCGCTGCGCAGACGATCCAGGTCGTATGTGCGGCTCTCCCACTGCGGGGTGTAGTCGGTTTCGCTGCGCCACTGGAAGTTGCGCACATTATTCAGGTGAACATGGTTGCCGTCGATCCTGGCCTCCAGCAACTGGGCGACATCGTCAGCCCATACACGCTGGTGTGACGGCTGCAGCGTCCCCCACCACATGAGCAGGGAGGCGGCTGCGATCACAAATGCGAATCCGGCGATGTTGCGATTGCGCCGCCCAAGCAAGCCCGCCCGCGACAAGACAACGGTCACACCCAACGTAGACCACATGGCAATGACGAACCATCGCACCACCGAAGGTCCCGGCATCTGATGCCACAGAGCCAGCGCACCCCACACAGTCAGCAGCAGTACCACAAAGCCGATCGCCAAGCCTGCAAGGGCGCGCAGGACTCTGTGCATCACTCCGCTCATTGAGGCTGCAAAAGCTCAAGCAACAGTTGCCGGTGCGCATCCCGTAACTGCACCAGCGAGATGGAAGGACTGCCCTTGGACAGCATCGAGGAACTCAGCCACAGCACTGCGGGCGCGAGCGCCAACGGGAAGAAGTGTTCGGTCAAGACGCCTGGGCGAATGACGCCTCGGCGTATGTTGCGGTGGATGATGGTCTGCGCCCGCTCTTTCAGCCCGAGCGCAACTTCGTTGTGCCAACGCTGCACCAGCTCTGGAGTTCGGGCGCTTTCGGCCAGAAGCAGCCGGTAGATCGACATCGTGGCAGGGGAGCTGAAGGTCGCGTACAGGCGATCCAGGTAGACATCTACCAGCTCTGGCAACGTCAGATCCTCATCCGGGAGCCAGCCCTGGAAATCACAAATCTGCTTCGTCGTACGTTCGAGCAAGGCGTGAAAAATTTCTTCCTTGCTTTTGAAGTGGGCATAGATGCCAGCCTTGGACAAGCCCGCGCATTCCGCCAGGCGCTCCATCGACACTGCGTTGTATGTCCGATCCGCGAATTCGACCAGGGCCGCGTCGAGTATTTCCTCTTTCCTGGCGGCAGAGGACAGGTAGGGGCGCTTGTTGTCTGGCGCGTCATCTTTATTGGGTGGCATTCAAAGGCTCTGTTCAAAGATCTGAGGGGTGTTCCCATGGGCCTGTCACCGGCTCTACCAAGAATCAGGGCCTTCCTTGAACCCAAGCCGGCAGCTCGAATTGACCTGCGTCAATGACCGACGAGCCCGCTGATTGCGGTTCTTGGATTGTAACGTATAATTGAAAGCAACCGTCCAGTCGTTTGTTTTCAGATTTCACAATGCAGATCAACACAGGGCGCGAGTGAACCCGGCACATCGGGTTACGACACAGGAAGAGCGCCCTATCAACCAGCCGGGGAACACGGGGATGCACATATCAACAAGGAGATGAAGTGGGCTTGACAGCACTTGCAAGCAAGAAAGTAGGGCCTGCGGACACCAGCCACGAACCCCGCATTGCGGGGGTGGCAGCCATTCCCTCCTCTGCGACCAGACCCTCTTCAGCCCGATACCTGTACGGAACGTGACCATGCTCCCAACTTCCCCGTTGTTTCCCGCGTTCAGATTGCGCGCTGCCTCGTTGGCCCTGAGCGCCGTCGTCTTGACCGGCTGCATGTCGCTCGCTCCGGCGCCAGACACCCCGCCATTGCCCGTGCCCGAAGCCTGGCCCGCGCATCTTGGATCAGGCACCGACGGCGCCCACGCGGGAGAGCTTGCCTGGCAGGCGTACTTCACCGACCCCCTGCTGCAACGCCTCATCGAGACTGCGCTGGAAAACAACCGCGACCTGCGCGTGGCCGCGCTGCGCGTCGAGGAAGCCAGCGCCACATTCCGCATTCAGCGCTCGGATCGTTTTCCTGCCATGGGCGTGGGCGCCCAAGGTGGACGCGCGCGGGTCCCTGGCGACCTGAACATGTCG
Organism: Alicycliphilus sp. T452; assembly: GCF_054512775.1. Taxonomy (NCBI): domain Bacteria; kingdom Pseudomonadati; phylum Pseudomonadota; class Betaproteobacteria; order Burkholderiales; family Comamonadaceae; genus Alicycliphilus; species Alicycliphilus sp. T452. The sequence continues at coordinate 83,048 of NZ_JBTNEH010000003.1, read as the reverse complement.
GGCCGATCGCTGGTGGGCGGCGAGTACCGGGCCGAGGTGGGTTTGACCACCTGGGAACTGGATCTGTGGGGTCGGATCCGCAACCTGGAAGACGCCGCCCTGCAAAGCTGGCTGGCTTCCGACGCGGCCCGCCAGGCCGTCCACCTGGCGCTGATCGCCCAGGTGGCCGACGGTTATCTTGGCTTGCGCGAGATAGACGAACGCGTGGCTATCGCCCGTCAAACCGTCGCGACCCGCGAGGAGTCCTATCGCATTTTCCGGCGCCGCGTCGAAGTCGGCTCGACCTCGAAGCTGGATCTCACACAGGTCCAGACCCTGCTGAACCAAGCTCAGGCGCTGCTGACGCAGCTTGAGCAGGCTCGCACCACGCAACTGCACGCCCTGGCACTGCTGGTAGGCGCTGATCCCGGCCCGCTGCCCGCCAAGGCACCCTTCGATGAAACGACGGTTCTGGCTGAGCTGCGGGCCGGTCTGCCTTCGGAGCTGCTGGTCAGTCGCCCGGACATCATTTCCGCCGAACACCAATTGCGTGCCAGCAATGCCCACATCGGCGCGGCCCGCGCGGCGTTTTTGCCGCGCATTGCGCTGACCGGCAGCTTCGGCACGGCCAGCTCCGACTTGAATGGCTTGTTCGATTCCGGCAGTCGTGCCTGGACCTTCATGCCCACCCTGTCGCTGCCCATCTTCGATGGCGGGCGCCGCCGCGCCAATCTGGAGCTGAGCGAAGTGCGCCGCGACATCGCCGTCGCCGGATACGAAAAAACCATTCAAACGGCCTTCCGCGAGGTGGCCGATGCGCTGAGCGCAAAGCACTGGCTGGCTGAGCAGTTGACGATCCAGAGAGCCAACCTGGAAGCGCAAAGCGAACGCGCACGCCTGGCCAAGTTGCGCTACGACAACGGCTCGGCCGCCTTCTTGGAAGTGCTGGATGCCCAGCGCGATCTGCTGGGAGCCCAGCAACAACTGGTACAGGCGCGCCGCGCGCTGCTGTCCAGCCAGGTGGCGCTGTATGCCGCGCTCGGCGGCGGCACCCTCGCCGCAGCCGGCGAGGCACAGGGTGCGGCCTCGACTCCCGCTTCCACCCCATCAACCCGTTAAGGCACGCCGAACCCATGACTGTCTCCCCCTCTCTCAAGAAAAAACTCCTGGTCGCTTTCGCTGCAGCGGTTGTTGCCGCGCTGGCCTGGTGGAGCTGGACGAGGTTTACCGACAGCGGCCCGGGCGAAGGATTCGTCAACGGCAATGGCCGCATCGAAGCCACCGAGATCGACGTGGCCACCAAACTTCCCGGCCGCATCGAAGACATCCTGGTGCGTGAAGGCGATTTCGTCACAGCCGGCCAGCCACTGGCCAAGATGCGGCTGGAAACGCTGGAAGCGCAGCGCGACGAGGCCCTGGCCATGCGTCAGCAGGCTGAGCATTCGGTGACCGCGGCGCAGGCACAGGTGGCGCTGCGTGAAGCCGACGTGACTGCCGCCTTGGCTCTGGTTGGTCAGCGCGAGTCCGAACTGGACGCCGCGCAACGGCGCCTGACACGCTCCAGCACGCTGTCGAGTGAGGGAGCCGCCTCGATCCAGGAACTGGACGATGACCGGGCGCGCGTACGGGGCGCCCAAGCGACCCTCGCGGCCAGCAAGGCACAGGCCGCCGCTGCCCGCGCCGCGGTCGAAGCCGCCAGGGCGCAGCTTGTCGGCGCGCAGTCCAGTGTGTCCGCCGCTACGGCCAGTATCAGCCGCATCGAAGCCGACATCCGCGACAGCGAACTGCGGTCTCCGCGCGACGGACGGGTTCAGGTGCGTGTCGCGCAACCCGGTGAGGTGCTTGGAGCGGGCGGACGTGTCTTGAACCTCCTTGATCTGTCGGACGTGTACATCACCTTCTTCCTGCCCGAAACCGTGGCCGGCCGCGTTGCGCTGGGCTCGGAGGTTCGCATCATTCTGGATGCCGCGCCCGAGTATGTGATTCCAGCCACCGTTTCCTTCGTCGCCAGCGCAGCGCAGTTCACCCCCAAGACGGTGGAAACCGCCAGCGAGCGACAAAAGCTGATGTTTCGCGTGCGCGCGCAGATTTCGCAGGAGCTGCTGCGTGAGCACCTGAACCAGGTCAAGACCGGTCTGCCCGGCGTAGCCTGGGTCAAGCTCGACGCCAAGGCCGAGTGGCCTCAGAACCTCTCCGTTCGTGTGCCGGAGTAAGATATGAGCCACAGCGCGCAGCTCGCGACCGTTGCAAGTGTCCGCCAGGTAAGACTGCGCTACCGCGACGTCATTGCCTTGGATGGCATTGACCTGGACATCCCCGCTGGACGGATGGTCGGTCTGATCGGCCCCGACGGCGTGGGCAAATCCAGTCTGCTCTCATTGCTGGCGGGTGTGCGCATCATCCAGGAGGGCACGGTCGAGGTGCTGGGTGGCGACATGGCCAGCAAGGCCCATCGCAAGCAGGTATGCCCGCGCATCGCCTACATGCCGCAGGGACTGGGCAAAAACCTGTATCCGACGCTCTCGGTCGAGGAGAATCTGCAATTCTTCGCGCGCCTGTTCGGTCATGGCGCCGCAGAGCGCCGCCAGCGGATCGACGAACTGACTCAGGCCACTGGCCTGTTCAAATTCCTGGAGCGCCCGGCAGGCAAGCTGTCCGGGGGCATGAAGCAAAAACTCGGCCTGTGCTGCGCGCTGATTCATGACCCGGATTTTCTGATTCTCGATGAGCCGACGACTGGCGTGGACCCGCTGGCGCGCGCGCAGTTCTGGGATCTGATTGACCGTATCCGCGCCGATCGCCCCGGCATGAGCGTGATTGTGGCCACGGCCTACATGGATGAGGCCCAGCGCTTCGACTGGCTGGCCGCCATCGACGACGGCAAGGTCCTCGCCACCGGTACGCCGAAGGAATTGCTGGAGACAACAAACAGCCCGAACCTGGAAGAGGCATTCATCCGCCTGCTCCCGGAAGAGAAAAAGCGCGGACACCAAGCGGTTGTCATTCCGCCTCTGCCTGAGGACGGCGCGGACGATATCGCCATCGAAGCCGAGGGGCTGACCATGCGCTTTGGCGACTTCGTTGCTGTCGACAGTGTCTCCTTCCGTATCCGGCGCGGTGAGATCTTCGGCTTCCTCGGTTCCAACGGGTGCGGCAAGTCCACGACGATGAAGATGCTCACCGGCCTGCTGCCGGCGAGCGAGGGCCGGGCCTGGCTGTTCGGCCACGAAGTGAACCCGCATGACTTGGACACCCGCCGCCGCGTCGGCTACATGTCGCAGGCATTCTCGCTCTACAGCGAAATCACGGTACGCCAGAACCTGGAGTTGCACGCCAAGCTGTTCAGCGTGCCCCCGAAGGACATTCCGGGCCGCGTCGAAGAGATGGTGGAGCGCTTCGGCCTGGTGGAAGTCATCGACAGCTTGCCGGCCAGCCTGCCTCTGGGCATACGCCAGCGCCTGTCGCTGGCAGTCGCCATGGTGCACAAGCCCGAACTGTTGATTCTGGACGAGCCGACCTCCGGGGTCGATCCAGTAGCGCGCGATGCATTCTGGCGGCTGCTCATCGAGCTGTCACGTCGCGACCGGGTGACGGTCTTCATTTCCACCCACTTCATGAACGAGGCCGAACGCTGCGACCGCATGTCAATGATGCATGCGGGCAAGGTGCTCGACAGCGACGTGCCCGCCAAGCTGGTCGAGAAGCGCGGCGCTAAAACCCTCGAAGAGGCCTTCATCGGCTACCTCATCGAGGCGGAGGGCGGCACGGTCGCTCCCGCCGGCCCCACCGAGGCCGCCAATACGGCGATTCAGACGCCAGCGACACACACTGAGCACATCGGGCACAACGCTGAAGGCTTCAGCCTGCGCCGCATGCTCAGCTATCTGTGGCGCGAAGCACTGGAACTGCAGCGCGATCCGGTGCGCGCCACCCTGGCGCTGGGCGGTTCGCTGCTCCTGATGTTCGCGATCGGCTTCGGCATCACCTTGGACGTCGAGGACCTGAGCTATGCGGTGCTCGATCGCGACCAGACCACGCTCAGCCAGAACTACACGCTGAACTTGGCCGGCTCGCGCTACTTCACAGAGCACCCGCCTATCGTCGATTACGAGGATCTCGACCGGCGCATGCGCAGCGGCGAACTGTCATTGGCCATCGAAATCCCCGCTGGCTTTGCCCGCGATGTGTTGCGGGGCCAGAACGTGCAGATCGGTGCGTGGCTCGACGGCGCCATGCCGCAACGCGCGGAAACCGTCCAGGGCTACGTTCAGGGCATGCACCAGCACTGGCTGCTCGTACAGGCCAGCGAACGCAGCGGTGCCAGCGCCGCAGGCAATGCGAGCGTCGAGACGCGCTTTCGCTACAACCCCGATGTCAAGAGTCTGCCAGCCATGGTGCCGGCGGTGATCCCTCTGCTGCTGCTCATGCTGCCGGCCATGCTGACTGCGCTGGCGGTGGTGCGCGAGAAAGAAACCGGGTCGATCACCAATCTGTACGTGACGCCGGTCACGCGCATCGAGTTCCTGCTTGGCAAGCAACTGCCCTATGTCGGTCTGGCCATGGTGAACTTCCTGCTGATGAGCCTGCTCGCGGTCACCATCTTCGGTGTGCCGGTCAAGGGCAGCTTCTTGACCCTGGCGCTGGCCGCGCTGATCTTCTCCTTCGCCGCGACAGGCATGGGGCTGCTGGCCTCGGCCGTCACGCGCAGCCAGATCGCGGCCATGTTCTTCGCCATGATCGGCACCCTGATTCCGGCCACCCAGTTCGCCGGCCTGATCGATCCCGTGTCCTCGCTTGAAGGCTCCAGCAAGTTCATCGGCGAGATCTACCCCGCCACGCACATGATTTCCATCAGCCGTGGCGTATTCAGCAAAGCGCTTGGCCTGGCCGACCTGACAGGGCCGCTGTGGTCGATGCTCATTTCGGTTCCGGTCATTCTCGGCGTGGCTGTTTTGCTACTCAAGAAGCAGGAGCGTTGAGATGCGCAGAAGAAACCTGGCCAACATCTACGACCTTGGTGTCAAGGAGCTGTGGAGTCTTTGGCGCGATCCGATGATGCTTGTGCTCATCGTCTATGTGTTCACCGCGTCGGTCTACACCAAGGCCACGTCCATGCCGGAGACGCTGCACAACGCGCCCATCGCCATCGTCGACGAGGATAATTCGGCGCTGTCCCAGCGGGTTGCCTCGGCCTTCTACCCCCCGCAGTTCACGCCACCGGCCATGATCGACTATGGGGACGTGGACCCGGGCATGGACGCGGGGCTGTACACCTTCGCTCTGGTCATTCCGCCCAACTTCCAGCGCGACGTGCTGGCGGGGCGATCGCCTGCCGTGCAGCTCAATGTCGACGCCACCCGCATGAGCCAGGCCTTCACCGGCAGTGGTTACATCCAGCAGATCTTCACCGGCGAAGTCAATGAGTTCGTCAAGCGTTACCGCGGCACCGACGCGCCACCCGTGGATCTGGCATTGCGCGCCCGCTTCAACCCCGCACTGGACAAGGCCTGGTTCGGCTCGGTGGTGCAGATCATCAACCACATCACGCTGTTGTCCATCATCCTGACCGGCGCGGCGCTGATCCGGGAGCGCGAGCACGGCACCATCGAGCACCTGCTGGTGATGCCGGTCACGCCCGCGCAGATCATGCTCTCCAAGGTCTGGTCGATGGCCCTGGTCGTGCTGATCGCCTCCTTCCTGTCCCTCAATCTCATGGTGCGCGGCGTCCTGGGCGTTCCCGTCGAGGGTTCCATTGCGCTGTTCTTCGCCGGCGCGGCGCTCAGCCTGTTCGCCACCACCTCGATGGGCATCTTCATCGCCACGCTGGCGCGCAACATGCCGCAGTTTGGCATGTTGATGATGCTCACCATCATGCCGCTGCAGATGCTGTCGGGTGGCACTACGCCACGCGAAAGCATGCCCGAGATCGTGCAGAACATCATGCTGGTCGCACCCACCACCCATTTCGTGGAACTGAGCCAGGCCATCCTTTATCGGGGCGCGGGGCTGGAGACGGTGTGGCAGCCCTTCCTGGCGCTGGCCTTGATCGGCGCGGTGCTGTTTTTCCTGTCGCTGGCACGCTTTCGCAAAACGATCGGCCAGATGGCCTGATCGTTTGACCGCCCGATTGGGCATTTCAACCCAAGCAAGGAGTTTGACCATGAGCAATGAAACCATCCCCCTCAACCTCTTCAAGGCGAACCTGGAACTGCAACTGCGCCTGCAGCGCCTGATGCAGGAAAACGGCCAGCAATGGCTGGAGAACGCCACGCGCGCGGGCAGCGAAAACATTGCCGAGTCCGGCACTGAGATCGAAAGCCTGCTCAAGGCCCAGAACTGGCAGGAGTTGGCCACGCTGCCCGCGCAGGCCTTCTGGCGTCAGTTTCAGCACCAGATGGGTGGCGCGCAGGCACTAACGCAAGTCGCAATCAAGAATCAGACCACCTTCACCCAAGGCCTGCAGCAAGCCATTCAGGACTGGCAGAAATCGGTCACGCAGGCCGTAGGCCAGGCAGATGCGATATTGCCGTTCCAGGATATTTTCAAGCAATGGGGAGCGGTGTGGGCCAAGGCACAGGACAAGGACGCACCAGCCAAGACAGGTGGTCGCAATGCCGGCTGAGCAACGCACTGCACTGGTCACCGGCGGCAGCGGCGGCCTGGGCGAAGCCATCGCCCGGGCCTTGCACGATGCGGGCCATACCGTGCTCATCGTCCATTCGCCGGGCAATGCCAGCATTGGCGCGTGGCTGAAAACCCAAGCCGGCGAAGGTTACGACTTCGCCGCCTACGGCGCGGATGTGGCCGACCATGCCCGTTGCCAGGAACTGGCTGACCGCATCCACACAGACGGGCATCGCATCGACATCCTGGTCAACAACGCGGGCATCACGCGCGATGCCACGTTCCGCAAGCTGAGCTACGCCGATTGGGATGCCGTCCTGCGCGTCAATCTCGATTCCGTATTCAACGTGACCCGGCCATTCATCGACGGCATGCTCGACAGGGGCTGGGGCCGGATCATCAACATCTCCTCCATCAACGGCTCCAAGGGGCAGTTCGGCCAGACCAACTACTCCGCCGCAAAAGCCGGCATGCATGGCTTCACAAAAGCCCTCGCACAGGAAGTGGCGCGCAAAGGCGTGACGGTCAACACCGTCTCGCCGGGGTATCTGGACACGAAGATGGTGACGAACATGACCGAGGGCGTGGTCAAGCAGGTGATCGCCGGTATCCCGGTAGGCCGCCTAGGGCGGCCTGCGGAAGTCGCAGCACTGGTGGCATTCATCGCCAGCGAGTCTGCGGGATTCATGACCGGCAGCAACGTCTCGATGAATGGTGGCCAGCACATGTACTGACTGCGGCAGGGCCGCCAGGGCGCTGTGTCGGCGGCTCCTTTCTATTCGTTTTCCTTTTCAGCATACAGGGAGTGCCCATCGCCATGAACCGAGACACCACGACATCTCCAACGACCGATTGGGGGCAGTTGCTGTGGGATCCATTGCGACTCCCGGCGAAGGCAACCGAGTATGTAGTGGATGCCTGGCAGCGGCTAATTCTGTATGCCGACGTTCGCCGCCAACGCGGCAACCAGTACCAGGCGCATTTGCAGGAGCGTACGCCGAACGTACTGGACTTCGCTTGCGAGATCGTCATGTCCGGGCTGGATCTTCCGCGGCCAGTCAACTATGGCCTCGTACGCATCCAGCCGCCAGCCGACACGCCGAGCGATCCCCGCAAGCGACCGTTCGTGGTGGTCGATCCACGCGCGGGCCACGGCCCAGGCATCGGCGGCTTCAAACCTGACAGCGAGGTCGGCGCGGCCCTCAAGGCGGGTCATCCCTGCTACTTCGTTGGCTTTCTGCCCGATCCCGTTCCCGGTCAGACCGTCGAGGACGTCATGCGAGCCGAAGCGGCCTTCGTGCGCAAGGTCGGCGAGCTGCACCCCGACAGCCGCGGCAAGCCTGCGGTCATCGGCAATTGCCAGGCGGGCTGGCAGATCCTGATGGCAGCCGCCGTCTGGCCCGAGCTGTTCGGGCCGATCATCGTGGCCGGCGCGCCACTGTCGTACTGGGCGGGCGACATGCCGATGCGCTACGCAGGCGGCCTCACTGGCGGTAGTTGGTTGACGGCATTGACCAGCGACCTAGGAGCTGGTCGGTTCGATGGTGCCTGGCTGGTTCAGAACTTCGAAAACCTGGACCCGGCCAATACGCTTTGGACCAAACAGTACAACCTGTACGCCAAGGTCGACACGGAAGGCCCGCGCCACCTGCAGTTCGAGAAGTACTGGGGCGGCCACGTCTTCCTGAACGACGTGGAGATGCAGTACATCGTCGACAACCTGTTCATCGGCAACAAGCTGAGTACGGCCCAACTGGTGACGTCCGATGGCGTGCGCATTGACCTGCGCAATATTCGCTCGCCGATCGTGGTGTTCTGCTCCTATGGGGACAACATCACTCCACCGCCCCAGGCCCTGGGCTGGATCACCGACCTGTACCGCAACGACCTGGATGTGGTGGGACATGACCAGACCATCGTCTACGCCACCCATGACAGCATCGGGCATCTGGGCATCTTCGTCTCCGGGAGCGTCGGGCGCAAAGAGCACCGGGAGTTCGCAGCCAACATCGACATCATCGACGTGCTGCCAGCCGGCATCCACCACATGCAGATCGACGAGCATCACGACGACGCCCAGGAAGGCGAACCAGCCAGTGACGCCTACCTGACCCGGATTCGCCGCAGCAACATCGATGAAATCCGTGAGATCGTTCGCCCCGATCCCGAGAGCGATCGCCGTTTTGCCGCCGCTGCGCGGATCTCCGAGATCAACTTGGCCTGCTACCGCAGCTTCGTGCAGCCGTGGGTACGCGCCTGGGTCACGACCGAGGGCGCACGGTCGCTGGAGCCCCTGCATCCCCTGCGCATCGGCTACGAACTGTGGTCCGACCGCCAGCCGCTGGCAGCCGCCGTGCAGAAGGCTGCGCATCATGTGCGCGCGCACCGCCAACCCGTCACCGAGGCCAATCCTTTCCTGCAACTGCAGACACAGTTTTCCACCGCCGTCGAACAGATGCTGGATCAATTCCGCGATTGCCGCGACCGGACCTATGCGCAAGCCTTTGACACGCTGTACAGCCTGCCGCTGGTGCAGGCCATGACAGGGCAGAGCCTGCACGATGAGGCACCGCCGCGGGCCCATCCCAGCGAGACGCCCGAGCACCGCCAGTATCTGGTGCAAGAATTGACCCACCTCGAAGGAGACGTTCACAGCGGTGGGCTGGTGGAAGCAGCCATCCGGGCACTGTTCTTCGTCCTGGCCGCGCGTGGCGAGGCCGACGCGCGGCATTTTCGCCACGCAGAAGAGCTGGTGCGCCCCCAACTGGGCGACGACTTCGACATGCAGGCCTTCCGCCACCTCGTGCGTCGCCAGGCTTTGCTCATGAGGTTCGACGAGGACGCCGTGATGTCCGCCATTCCCGGGCTGCTGAGCAACATAGCGCCAGATGACATCCGACAGGTCGCGGGGATGATCACGCAAGTGATCGGTAGCGGCGATGCGCTGTCCGCACCAGAGCAAGCCAGGTTGAAGCAGGTGTCTACCCTGTTCGAGCAGGCGATCCGTCAGGTGCAGGCGGCTTCGGCGCCCGCTATGCCCTCTGCCAATGACCCACGCTCTACGGTGGCGGACACGAGACCAAAGACTGCCTCGCCAAAGCCGAAGGCGCCTCAAAAGACAACGGTATCCAAGACACCCGTCGCGCCGCAGATAAGACAAACACGGCGAGGAAAAAGCAAATGACGACTTCGCCCAAACCGGTCGATGCCACTGCCGATGCATGGCATGTCCTGCGCAACCGAACCTTCGACGAGATCGCCATCGGCGACAGCGCCAGCCTCGAACGCGCGTTTTCGTCGCAAGACATCCACATGTTCGCGCTGCAATCGGGCGATGTGGATCCAGAACCTGCTGTGTCCTCAAGCGCTCGGGGCACCACGGAGGCCATTTGTGCAAACGCCCTGATCTCGGCTGTGCTGAGCACACGCCTGCCGGGGCCTGGAACCCGCTATGTCAACCAGAATCTGTGCTTCCTCGGGGCCGTTCGACCCGGCGACAGGCTGACCGTGCGGATGCAGGTGACCAGCAAGGACACGGCCAACCACCATGTCACGCTGGCCTGCACCTGCACCAACCAGGAGGGGGTAGCGGTTTTCCAAGGCCAGGTAGAGGTCGTGGCGCCCACCGAACGCTTGGAACGAACGCGCACCGTGTTGCCGGAAATCCACCCGAATGCGCAGGGCCGCACAGGCCTGCAAAGCCTGCTGGCGCATGTCGCGCACTTGCAACCGATTCGTGTGGCTGTCGTCCACCCCTGCGATTCTCCCAGCCTGTCCGCTGCGCTCGAAGCACGCCATGCGGGACTGATCGAACCGGTGCTGGTCGGGCCACAGGCGCGGCTGGAGGCAGTCGCCGCGGAGGCCGGGCTGGATCTGGCCGACGTCGCCATTGTGGACGCACCCCACAGCCACGCCGCCGCGCAGCAAGCCGTCGCCCTGGCGGCCTCAGGTGAAGTCGAAGCCCTGATGAAAGGGAGCCTGCATACCGACGAGCTGATGTCCGCGCTGGTTTCGACTGCGGCAGGGTTGCGCACCAAGCGTCGGGTCAGCCATTGCTTTTTGCTACAGACACCGGCCTATCCGCGCCCGTTCATCGTCACCGATGCGGCGATCAATATCGCCCCGACTCTGGAACAGAAGGCGGACATCATCCGCAACGCCATCGAGCTGGCGCAGGTAATCGGCGTGCGCGAACCCAAGGTCGCGATCCTGGCCGCGGTCGAGACGGTGAGCCCGACGATGACGGCCACGCTGGACGCGGCGGCGCTGTGCAAGATGGCTGATCGCGGCCAGATCACTGGCGGCCTGCTCGACGGGCCGCTCGCCTTCGACAACGCGGTCTCCATCGCCGCTGCGCGTACCAAGGGGATCGTCTCCGAGGTTGCCGGGCAGGCTGACATCCTCGCCGTGCCTGACCTGGAGAGCGGCAACATGCTTGCCAAGCAGTTGATCTTCCTGGGCGGAGCAGCCAGCGCCGGGATCGTCCTTGGAGCCAAGGTGCCGGTCATTCTGACCAGCCGTGCCGACTCGCGCGATACGCGCATCGCCTCATGCGCGATTGCACTGATGCTGGCCCATCACTATCGGCTGTCGCCCCCTTGAGCGGACTTGTTAGCAACTTAACCACCCCTTTGGAGAAAACACCATGCAGTATTCATTCTCTGGCCGCGTAGCCCTGGTCACCGGTGCAGGATCCGGCATTGGCGAGAGCATCGCCCGGCTTCTTGCGAGCAACGGTCTGAATGTCGTGGTCTCGGACGTCAGCGCCGACAATGCGCAGCGCGTCACCAGTCTCATCAACGCCGAGGGCGGCCACGCCGTGGCCAATGTGGCCGACGTGGCACGCATCGATGAGGTCCAGGCTGCCGTGGCCTGCGCGGTCGATGCGTTTGGCGACCTTCATTTTGCCGTCAATAACGCCGGTATCAGTGGCGACCAGAGTCCTGTGGGGGAACTGGACCCTGCCGCCTGGAGCCGGGTGATCGATGTCAACCTGAACGGCGTGTTCTATGGCCTGCGCCATCAGATTCCCGCCATCCTGCGCTCTGGAGGCGGCGCCATCGTCAACGTCTCCTCCATCCTCGGAGTGGTGGGCGACGCAGCGAACCCCGCGTACGTCGCAGCCAAGCATGCTGTTACCGGGCTGACCCGGTCGGCAGCGCTGGCCTATGCCCCCAAGGGAATCCGGATCAATTCGATCCATCCCGGTTACGTACGTACGCCCATCCTGGATTTCCTGGATGAATCGGCCCTCCAAGAGGCCGTTGGCCTGCATCCGATCGGTCGCCTGGGTACACCGGACGAAATCGCCCATGCCGTGGCGTTTTTGCTATCGGAAGGAAGCAGCTTCCTTGCTGGCACCCAGCTCATCGCCGATGGCGGCTACACAGCGCGCTAAGTCTGAAGACGATGAGACCGCAGACAACCGCGCACACCTTGGCGAGGTCGCACGGACGGCGCGCAGAGAGGACGACCTGATGGACGTCACCATGGCCCGCTCTAGGCGCCACGAACACAGACTGATCCTTGTGCTGAACTGCGGCTCATCCAGTATCAAGTTCGCGGTGTTCGATTCCTCGGCCGCGCCACTGCCGCGCCAGGCATTGTGGAATGGCAAGGTGCAGGGAATCGGTGGCGCCAACCCGGATTTCGGAGAGACGGGGGTTGCGCCGTTCCCGATCGAACTGGAAACGGCACATCCGTATCGCGCCGCACTGCGCCTCATCCGCGATCGTGTCAGCCAGCGGCTCGACGGCCGCCGGATCGGTGCGGTCGCCCATCGTATCGTCCACGGCGGCAGTAAATACTTCATGCCCGTGCGCGTGGACGCGAATGTCCTGGCCGACCTCAAGGGCTACATTCCTCTGGCCCCGCTGCACCAGCCATTCGCGCTCGAAGCCGTGGAGATCCTGCTGCGGGAGCAGCCCGATCTGCCACAGATGGCCTGCTTCGACACGGCCTTCCACCACACTTTGCCCCAGGTCGAGAAGGTCCTGCCGTTGCCCTATGCCGCATGGGAGCGCGGTCTGCGTCGGTACGGGTTTCACGGCCTGTCGTATGAGTACATGGCAGTGGCCTTGCCCGAACGCCATGGCGACGCCGCGCGCGGTCGCACCGTCGTTGCCCATCTGGGCAGTGGCGCCAGTCTGTGCGCCATGCGTGGACTCAAAAGCGCGGCCACCACCATGGGCTTCTCCGCGCTTGACGGCCTGATGATGGGCACCCGCACCGGCGCGCTCGATCCGGGTGCGGTGCTCTACCTGATGGAAATCGAGAAGCTCTCACTGGAGCAAGTGGGGCGCGTCCTCTATCACGAGTCCGGCCTGCTCGGCGTTTCGGGAATCTCGGCCGAGCCGCGCGTCATTGTCGGACACGAGAACGATGCAGGCGAAACGGGGGAGCGAGCGCGCTTGGCACTGGCCCTTTACGTGCGCCGCATCGTACGCGAGATCGGGGCCTTGGTCGCCGTGCTGGGTGGCCTGGACATGCTGGTGTTCACGGCGGGTGTCGGTGAACACAATGCGTTCATTCGCGAGCGCATCTGTGCGGCGCTGGGCTTTTTGGGCATTGCCTTGGATACCGATGCCAACGCCAGCCACGCGGCGACGATTTCCAGCGATCACAGTCAGGTCACCGTGGCGGTCGAGCCCACCAACGAAGAGTGGATAGCCGCCAGCCATGCGCTGTCCTGCCTGGACAGGGAGAAGGCGCGATGACGATCGATGCCTTCCATGGATTCACGCTCGCCATCCTGCTGTTGTTCGTGGGCAAGGGCTTGGTTGCGCGTTGGGGCATCTTGCGTCGATACAGCATCCCGGAATCCCTGGTGGGCGGCTTGGCCTGCGCCCTGGTTGTCTTCGCCCTGTACTACGGTGCGGGGATCGTCATCAGTTTCGATCTCGAAGCGCGTGACGCGCTGCTGCTGTACTTCTTTGCGGCCATTGGCCTGGGTACCGACGCCCGCACGCTGCGCCATGGTGGACGGCCCTTGCTGATCCTGTCGGGGTTGGCCATCGGGTTCATGGTGCTGCAGAACCTGGCCGGGATGGAGATGGCACGCGCCTTCGGCCTGGATCCGCGCACCGGGCTGATGGTGGGATCGATTTCCCTGACAGGAGGCGTGGGCACCACCTTGGCCTGGTCCGATCACTTCGTTCACAACCTCGGCATTGCGCAAGCGCAGGAACTGGGATTGGCAGCGAACATGATCGGCCTGATCGCGGCCTGCACCATCGGGGGCCCAGTCGCAAGCTTGCTCATGCGTAGGCATCGGCTTCAAGCCTCTGGGGACAGCGCCCTGGAAATTGGCACGCTGCACAGGGATGAGCAGCATGCCCGCCTGGACTACTACGGCCTGCTGCTGGCATTGCTCTGGCTCAACTTCGCCTTGATGTTGGGATACGGAATCAATGCCTTGGTCGCGCGTACCGCCGTCACGCTGCCCGCCTTTGTGGGCTGCCTGCTGGCCGGAATTCTCCTGCGCATGGCGGCCGACTGGATGAGGCCAAGTGGGCGCGGACGTTTATGGAACTGGCCGAGCATGCAGCCAGGCATCGCCCTGGTTTCCGACATGTCATTGGGCCTGTTTCTGACCATGGCGCTGATGGGACTCAGGCTCTGGGAACTGCAGCCCGTGCTCGCCTTCATCACGGCGGCGATGCTGGTGCAGATTGCCTTGGTCATCGCATTCGTTTTGCTGATTGTTTTTCGGGCAATGGGCAAGGATTACCAAGCCGCCGTGGTGTGCGCGGGTTTCGGCGGTATTGCGCTGGGATCTACCGCCACTGCCATCGCCAACATGACGGCGGTGACTCGGGAGCATGGTGCGGCACGCGAGGCGTTCATTGTGGTGCCCTTGGTATGTGGGTTCGTCATCGATATTGCGAACGCACTGGTAATCAGCCTGATGGCCGGTTAGGCGAAGCGAAACAGCGGAGCGAGCTGGCAGATGGATACATCGCTGACGCGCTGGCGAGGCGTCGTCGCCCAGGAAATCGCAATCGACTCCCGTTTTCAAGCAAGGGGCTCTTTCTACTTGTGCAGAAATAGAGGTAATACGCTTTGACGAATAAAAAGAACGGCAATATCGACTCAGCCATCAATCCGAAGTTGGATGGGGATGCCCATGTCGCTTGGGCACAGGCTTGGTCGTCTATTTCGCCGGAGACATCGTTGCTCGCGTGGGTGGACTGGGCGAGCCATTTAGCAAACAGTCCTGGCAAGCAAGCCGAGCTTTTGGCGTTTGCAGCCTCCCTGTCCGAGCAATGGATGGCCGTATTGAAGAAGAATCCGGCCAACCCGGACCGGGGAGCCACCGCTCCTGACCGGTCACCTGTCAATGACCGCCGCTTCAACGATCCTGCATGGGATCAATGGCCCTACGACCTTTTCCGCAGTTCATTCGTCAATCAGACCAAATGGTGGGAGCAGGCCACGCAGGGGGTGTGGGGAGTGGATCCGAAACACCAACGCCTGCTGGCGTTTGGCGCCAAACAGTGGCTGGAAATGCTTTCGCCCGCCAACGCTGCGGTTTTCAACCCCGTTGTCCTGAAAAGAACCATCGCAGAGCAAGGCGCCAATCTAGCGCGGGGGACGTCCAACTTTCTCGACGACTTGCGTCGGCAACTATCCGGCCAGCCTCCCGCGGGAACGGAGAACTTCGTCGTTGGGCGCGACGTAGCGGTCACGGAAGGAAAAGTCGTTCTGAGAAATCGACTGATCGAACTGATTCAGTACACGCCCACTACCGAGAAAGTCCATCCCGAACCGATCCTGATCATTCCTGCCTGGATCATGAAGTACTACGTACTGGATCTGTCACCGCATAACTCGCTGATACGGTATCTGGTTGCGCAAGGGCATACGGTTTTTTGCATCTCCTGGAGAAATCCGGATGCTGAGGATCGAGATTTGGGCATGGATGAGTACCTGGAGTTCGGCCTGCATGCAGCGCTGGACGCTGTGACTTCCGTCGTCCCCGGGCATGGAGTCCACGCGGCTGGTTATTGCCTGGGCGGAACGCTACTGGCCATTGGTGCTTCAGCCATGGCGCGTGATGGCGATACGCGGCTGGTGTCGGTAAGCCTGCTTGCCGCACAGACGGACTTCAGCGAACCGGGCGAGCTGAGTCTTTTCATCAACGAGAGTCAAGTGGCGCTGTTGGAAGCCAGCATGGCTCAAACCGGTTATTTGACCTCCGACCAGATGAGCGGAGCTTTTCAGCTACTGCGTTCCTACGATCTCATATGGTCTCGCATGATTGACGAATACCTATTGGGCGATCGCCGGGCAATGACCGACCTGATGGCTTGGAATGCCGATGGGACTCGCCTCCCCGCGAAGATGCATTCGCAGTATCTCCGACGCCTTTACCTGAATAACGATCTCAGCGCGGGGCGTTATCCCGTCACGGGTCGCCCCGTTTCAGTGGGAGACATCGCTGTACCGGTGTTTTGCGTCGGCACTGCCTCGGATCATATTGCGCCTTGGCGCTCGGTTTACAAGCTGCATCTCCTGTCTTCGGCCGAGCTGACTTTCGTGCTGACCACTGGAGGACACAACGGCGGCATCGTGAGCGAGCCCGGCCGAGGTAACCGCCAATATCAAATCCATACCCGCGCGGCCGGTGATGGATACATGGCGCCGGATGAGTGGCAAGCGACGATGCAGACGCATCCGGATTCCTGGTGGCCCGCATGGTCGGCGTGGCTGCGAGAGCGTTCCGGTGATGTTGTTGCGCCTCCGCTCATAGGTGCTGAATCCAGTGGATACCCCACTGTTTGCGACGCCCCAGGGGAATATGTACGCAACTGAATAAGCGTATCCCGCGTCCGCTATTGCGACACGGTATACGCAATATCTGTTCGTCATCCCGTTCTACTCTGATAACTGGAGACATTCATGTACTCAAGAATCCTGGTTCCGCTCGACGGAAGTCCTACTGCCGATTTGGCGCTCCACCACGCTGCGGTGCTGGCACGCCTGAATGGCGCAACCATCGTCTTGCTGCACGTCATCGAGGAGATGAAGCACAGCAACGGCTTCGAGAGGCCGAGGATCTATATTGAAGAAGTGAGGCCGGGCTTCCTGGCGGCCGGGCAGAAGCTGCTGGACGAGGCGGCGCTGCGGCTGAGGCAGGAAGGCCTGGCGGTTGAGACCGTCCTTCTGGAAAGCAAGGGCGAGCGCGTCTCGGTGCTCATCGCTCAGCAGGCACTGACCACTCAATGCGAGTTGGTGGTGTTGGGTACTCACGGACGCCGGGGCGTGGACAGGCTGCTGATGGGAAGCGATGCAGAGCAGCTCGCTCGCATCGCACCAGTTCCGGTGATGCTGGTGCGCCAGCCCCAATCGGTCATTGCGACTGCAACCCCTGGGCAGGGTGGCACGCCAGCGTGACGAAGGTTCAGTCCACCGACCAAACTGAATGGAGGCTGAAAGTCGCAGCCCCCTTGCTGCTGCTATTGCTGAGCGCCTCCGCACAGGCCCAGTCCTGCCACCAGGACAACCCGCTGCGCTCAACGGGAACGCTCAATCTGCGGATCGACAACGACATGTTCGGCGGCATTGGACAAGACCAAGGGTACTCCAACGGGTTTCTCGCCAGTTGGGTTTCCCCCAACCTCGTGGACTATAGCGATGACCCTTGTCTACCGCGTCTCGTCCGTGGGCTGAATCGCTTTCTCACGATGCTCCAACCCCAAGGCTTCGACGAACAGAACATGACCATCGGCTTCGGGCAGATGATGTACACCCCGAACGACAAAACGCGCAGCGATCTCATCAAGGATGATCGTCCTTTCGCGGGCGCCTTGATGTTGAGCCTTGGCTATAACGCGAGGCGGGGCGATACGCTGCGCACTTCGCAACTCCGCGTGGGGGTGGTGGGGCCCTCCTCCCAGGCCAGGCAAGTCCAGAACTGGTGGCATGACACCGTCGGAGTGGACAGATTCAATGGCTGGAGACATCAACTGCGCGACGAACCCGTGCTGCAGTTGCTCCACGAACGCCGAACACGAGTCATCAGGCAAGAAAACGTCAGCGGTTGGGGTTGGGATCTGACCCGCCACTGGGGCGGCAGCTTGGGCAATTTCGCCACCTACGCGAATGTCGGCGGAGAACTGCGCTATGGCCTACGCCTGCCGGACGACTTAGGCACCGCACCGCTGCGCCCGGCTGGAGAAAACACCTCGCCCGTGCGTAAGACCGCTGGCAGCAACTGGAACGGGCACCTGTTCGTGGCACTCGACGGTCGCTGGGTTTTGCACGACATCACGTTGGACGGCAATACGTTCAAGTCCAGTCATAGTGTTGATAAACGGCCATTCGTGGCCGATGTGGGCTATGGCATCGCGATGACTCAGGGCAACTGGCGCATCGCGATAGCCCGCTACCACCGCACCCGCGAATTTCGTGGACAAAAGGAAATCCCGGTCTACGGAACGATCACCGTAGGACGGCGATTCTGATGCAGATCGATTCCTTGAACGCCATGCAAGCCACTCTGTTGCTGTTCATGACAAGAGCCTGGTTGCTTGTGGAGCTACCACGTCGACGCAGTACTGCCAATGCCGTCGTCATTAGCCAGTTGGCAAGGTGAACACAGCGAGCTGAACGATAAGGCACCCGCGCTCGATAAGAGACCAAGGACAACAAATAAGGAGATAAATGGATGCAACGACTCACCCTGGCCCTACCCGGCAATGAAGATCTGGCCCGCGGCATCGCGCAGGCATGCGGCAGCGAAGCCGGCCGCATCGAAACGCGCCGATTCCCCGATGGCGAGAGCTATGTCCGGTTGCATGGCGAACCTGCCGATCGGATCGTGGATGTGATTTGCACGCTGGCCCATCCTGATCCGCAGTTCCTGCTTCTGGCTTTTGCCGCTGACGCGGCGCGCGAACTTGGCGCGCAAGAGGTGAACCTGATCGCACCGTATCTGGCCTACATGCGCCAGGACAAGCGATTCCATGACGGAGAAAGCGTGACGTCGCGGTCCTTCGCACGTCTGGTCTCATCGACCTTCGACAAGCTGCTCACGGTGGATCCGCATCTGCACCGCTATCCGACACTATCAGCGGTCTACACGATCCCCACCATCACCTTGCATGCCGCACCACTGCTGGCCGACTGGATCGCGAATCATGTCGAAGAACCTTTGATCGTGGGCCCCGACGAGGAAAGCGAGCAGTGGGCCGGCGCCATCGCGTCCCGCATCGGCGTACCGCACGCTGTGCTTCGCAAGACACGCCATGGCGATCGCAGCGTGGACATCGATGTTCCCGACCTGTCGATCTGGCGCGGCAGAACGCCGGTGCTTGTGGACGACATCGCATCATCAGGCCGCACGCTCGCCGTCGCGGCGCGCAAGCTCGCCGAGCAAGGAATGCGCAAGCCGGAGTGCGTAGTGGTGCATGCCCTGTTCGCCGAGGATGCCTGGGCCCAATTGACACCGTTGTTTGCCCGAATTACGTCCACCGACGCAGTACCGCATCCGAGCAACCGGATTGGTCTCGCTTCGCTGATTGCCGACGCTCTCTCTAGCGGGAAAACCGATCCGCGAGGCTGATCTTTTTATCGATCCAACTATTTTCAAGGAGACCTGAAATGTCCTCTCAAGCTAACCTCGCAACCGATTGGCGTGCTGGTTACGGGCCCATCGCGCACAGGTCTGAAACCATCGAACGTATGCAGGCCCTAGTGCAACGTCTGGTCGCGCAAAGGCGTATAGCAGACGAAGCCTCGGCCCATGCGCTGCTGGCTGCAGCCGACCGGGTGGCCTGCACGGCCATGAGCGTAGTGGCGCATATGACCTATGCCCGGCGCATCGACCGAAGCGGCTGCCCACTGGGCTCCGATGATTTCAAACAAACGCCCGAAGGCCACACCGGCGGCTCGCTCAACATGGTGCCAGCCTTCGTGGGTTATCTGTTGGCCAACGCGCTGACCGGGACGACACGCGGCTGGCTCATGGGGCAGGGGCACTGCGTGGCCGCGATCGAGGCGGTGAACGCACTGACCGGCGATGTATCCGCCGCCCAGCGTGGACGCTACGACCGCAGCGAGGCGGGCCTGTCGCTCCTGATCGCGGACTTCTACTCCTATGCCATCGATAAGCAGGGTCGGCCCGCGGTACCGCTGGGTAGCCATGCCGGGCCGAACACGGCCGGCGCGATCTCCGAAGGCGGCTATCTGGGGTTCGCCGGGCTGCAGTATGTGCACACGCCGTTGCCGGGAGAAAGCCTGGTGGCATTCCTCAGTGATGGCGCTTTCGAGGAACAACGTGGCTCGGACTGGGCGCCGCGCTGGTGGCGCGCCGAGGACTGCGGCTTCGCCATCCCGGTCATGATTCTCAACGGACGGCGCATCGAGCAGCGCACCCAGATCGTGCAGGAAGGTGGCGCTACCTGGCTGGCCGAAGATCTGCGCCACAACGGCTTCGATCCCGTCATCGTTGATGGACGTGATCCGATGGCGATCGCATGGGCCATTGTTGAAGCCGAAGACACGCTGAGCGCCTTCGCCGCACGCTCGGATCGGCGCTATCCGGTCAAGCTGCCCTACGTGATCGCCGAGACGGAGAAAGGTTTTGGCTTCCCGGGCGCGGCGACCAATGCCGCCCACAACCTGCCGCTGAACGGCAATCCGCGCGAGGATGCGCAGGCACGCGAGGCCTTCAACGCAGGGGCTGCGGCGCTGTTCGTGCCCGAGAGCGAACTGGAAAACGCGCTCACCGTCCTTGCGAATCACGGCCAGAGCCAGCGCTCGCGCGAAAGCGAGCACCCCATGGCCCTACGCCATCCAGCGAGCCCTCATCTGCCGATGCCGGCCTGGGCGCCAACTGAGGTATCGGGCAGCGCCATGTCCGCACTGGACCGTTGGTTCGTGGAGCTAGTGCAGGCAAATCCACAGTTGCGCATCCGGATCGGCAATCCCGATGAACTGGCCAGCAACAAGATGGGGACCACGCTAGCGCTGCTCAAGCACCGCGTCAACGTGCCCGAACCCGGCGTCCCGGAATCGACGGATGGCTCGGTGGTCACCGCACTCAATGAAGAAGCCGTTGCGGCCGCCGCCCTCGCCAACAAAGGGGGGCTGAACCTGATCGTCAGCTACGAGGCATTCGCGGTCAAGATGCTTGGATTGATGCGCCAGGAGATCATCTTCGCGCGTCGGCAGAAGGAGCTGGGCCAGCCGCCAGGCTGGATCTCCGTCCCGCTGATCGTCACATCCCACACCTGGGAGAACAGCAAGAACGAGCAGTCACACCAGGACCCGACCATTGGCGAAGCATTGCTGGGGGAGATGTCGGACACCGCACGCGTGTTGTTCCCGGTGGATGCCAACACGGCGTCCGCCGCGCTGCGAGCGGTCTACGCCAGCCGGGGCCAAGTGGCCTGTGTGGTGGTCTCCAAGCGCGACACGCCGAATCACTTCAACGCCGCCGCCGCTCAATCGCTGGTTGAGCACGGAGCAGCCCATGTAGCCGGCGATCCGGCTACAGCACAACTGCAGTTCGTGGTGATTGGCGCCTACCAGTTGGAGGAAGCGTTCAAAGCCCACGCCCGCCTGGAGCGCCATGGACTTGCGTCGTGCGTCACTGTAGTGATCGAACCCGGCCGCCTGCGCATTCCGCGAGATGACCTTGAGGCCACCTTCGTGGTCGGTGACGAAGCCCTGCAAGCACTCTTCCCGCCTCACTTGCCTCGCGTGTTAATAAGCCATACCCGCCCAGAGCCGATGCTGGGTGTGCTGCGCCGCATTGACAGCGGCACCTCGAAGACGCGGGCTTTGGGCTACATCAACCGCGGCGGCACGCTCGATGTGGCTGGAATGTTGATCGCCAACCGCTGCACCTGGGTGGACGCCATCTATGCCGCTGCGCAAGTGACCGGCCGGAACAGTTCGCAGGTTGCTGCGGCCGCGACCGACGAGCGAATTTCAAGTGGTTCTGACGCGGTCCGCGGCGACCGCGCCGGTTCCTGATTTCACAACCCACAAACAAGAGGGGAGACAAATACATGCTCTCATTGACCAGCCTGGGCGGTGCCGGCACCGTCACCGGCTCCAAACACCTTATCACCCATGGCAATACCCGCATCTTGATCGACTGCGGACTGTTCCAGGGATTGAAAAACCTGCGCGAACTTAACTGGCAGCGCCTGGCAGTTGAGCCCAAGGACATCGATGCGGTCGTATTAACGCATGCGCACCTGGATCATTGTGGGTATCTGCCCCGATTGGTGCTGGACGGGTTCCGCGGGAAGATTTTCTCGACCTCAGCCACGCGAGATGTCGCCGAACTCATCCTACTCGACAGCGCCTGGTTGCAGGAGAAGGACGCCGATTTCGCCAATCGAAAAGGATTTTCCAAACACAAGCCAGCCCTTCCGCTGTATCGGGTTCGGGATGCAGAACGTACGCTCCTGCAGTTCAAACCGGTGCCGCTGCATCAAGAGACTGAATTGCCGGGCAATGCCCGTCTACTGCTGCGCAGCGCCGGTCACATTCTTGGGGCGGCGACGGCTCAGATCGACATTGGCGGCAAGCGTTTGGTGTTCTCCGGCGACTTGGGACGCTTTGACGACATGGTCATGCCTGATCCTGAACCAGTCACGGAAGCGGACTACATCATCATCGAGTCCACCTATGGCAATCGTCGTCATGACCGTTCCGATGCCGTCGAAGCGCTGGGCGACATCATCGAGCGCACGACTCGCCGCGGAGGCACGGTGGTAATTCCCGCTTTTGCCGTGGGACGAGCGCAGTCGTTGATCTACGACTTGTGGCTGCTGCGACAGCGCGGTCGGCTCCGCAACGTGCCCGTCTATCTGGACAGTCCGATGGCCACCAACGCAACTGTGCTGCTGCACCGCCACTCCGACGACCACAAGCTCACGCAACACGATTTCGAGGCCGCATTTTCGGAAGTCAAATACGTGCGCGACGTTGAAGAGTCCAAGGCACTATCGGCGAATCGCTACCCCAAGGTGATTATTTCCGCCAGCGGCATGGCCACCGGTGGCCGCGTGTTGCATCACATAGAAGCGTTTGGCGGCATTCATCAGAACACGCTGCTGTTCTCTGGATTTCAGGCCGCAGGTACGCGCGGACGCAAACTGCTTGAGGGCGCTCGCGAAGTCAAGATTCATGGACGCTGGATGCCGATCAATGCGGAGGTCGCCGAGCTTCCGATGTTGTCGGCTCATGCCGACAGCGATGAACTGATGCGATGGCTGGGCGGCTTTACCCGGGCGCCGGAAGGGGTGTTCATTGTTCACGGTGAATCCGATGCCTCCGAGGCGCTGCGCGAACGTATCCAGCGCGAACTCAAATGGCACGCATCGGTGCCCATGCAAAACCAGGAGTTCGCCCTGTGAGTGCCCGCATCACTCCCCAGACACCCGCCTTGCAAGCATTGCGCATGCGACTGCATGCCCAGCATCAACCCGTCGTCTTGATGCGTACCGATTGCCATGTCTGCCGTGCCGAAGGGCTGGCACCGCGGTCACAGGTACTGATCATTGCCGGCGACCGCACTGTGCAAGCGCTACTGTACCAAATCGACAGCGATCTGCTCAAAACCGGACAGATCGCTCTGTCCGAGGCCGCCTGGGATGCCCTGGACATTCATGAGGGCGATCTTGTGCAGGTTCGGCATCCTCCGCTGCTCGAATCGTTGTCGGCCGTGCGTGCGCGAATTCACGGCCACCGACTGCAAACGACGGAGTTGCAGGCGATCGTCCGTGATGTGGTCGATGGTCGCTATACCGATGTCGCACTTTCGGCCTTCCTGACCGCAACGGCGGTACTGCCTCTGGATATGCAAGAGACCATCCATCTCACCCGTGCGATGGTCGATGTCGGGGATCACCTGCAATGGCAGGCTCCGATTGTTGTGGACAAGCATTGCGTGGGCGGATTACCGGGAAATCGCACCACGCCGTTGGTGGTTGCCATCGCCGCAGCCAATGGATTGGTGATGCCCAAGACCTCATCACGCGCCATCACCTCTCCCGCTGGCACCGCGGACACCATGGAAACGCTGGCTCCTGTAGACCTGGACCTGGATACGCTCAGAAAGGTCGTGGAGAAAGAGGGTGGATGCGTGGCGTGGGGCGGCGCGATGCACCTCAGCCCCGCGGACGACATCTTCGTGCGTATTGAGCGTGAACTGGATATCGACACGCAAGGACAACTGATTGCCTCGGTGTTATCCAAGAAGATTGCAGCAGGGGCGACCCACATCGTGATCGATATTCCGGTTGGGCCAACCGCAAAAGTCCGCAGCCGGGAAACTGCCGAGCATCTTGCGCATCACCTTTCGGAAGTCGCCGCGTCATTTGGCCTTGTATTGCGTTGCCTGTTTACAGACGGGAATCAGCCTGTCGGCAGAGGTATCGGCCCGGCGTTGGAGGCGCGCGACGTGTTGGCCGTATTGCGCAACGAGGCGGATGCGCCGCAAGACCTATGTGACCGCGTGGCGTTGGTGGCGGGCGCGGTGCTTGAGCTTGGCGGCGTCGCCAAAGAAGGGGAGGGACTTCGGTTGGCTCATGAGACGATCAGCAGTGGCCGCGCGTGGGAAAAATTTCAGAGAATCTGCGCGGCTCAGGGGGGATTTCGTGAGCCGCCCCAAGCTCTCTATGTCGAACCGCTTTTGGCAACCACTTCAGGCCGAGCAGTACACATCGACAACCGTAAGCTTTCTCGTTTAGCCAAATTGGCCGGTGCGCCTGAGAGTCCAGCCGCAGGGATTCAATTGCAGGTGCGCTTAGGTGACGAGATAACACGCGGACAACCATTGATGTTTTTGCATGCGCAAACCTCTGGAGAGATGGCCTATGCACTCGCATACGTACAAGGCATTGGGGACATTGTAAAGATTGAACCTTAGCGCCGTGGATAAACAGGGCTCTTGAATGCTCGGTCAAACACAGCCCGGCCTCTCGTTTGGAAAAGTTGAACGCCTACATCTCATGCTCAAGAACATATGAAAAAACATCGCTTAAAAGAAGTTTTCAACCTGCATCGCGTGGAGCAAACAGAAGGAGGTCGTCAGCGCCTGAATAGGAACATTGCTCATGGAACTGCGGCACCTGCGTTGCTTTATCGTTTTGGCCGAAGAACTTCATTTCACACGGGCGGCTGAGCGTCTTCACATTGAGCAACCTCCTCTGTCCCGCGCCATCAAGGAGCTTGAGGACGAGTTAGGCGCTGTGCTCTTCGACCGGGACCGCCGGGGCACCCGACTGACCGCTGCGGGTGCCGTGTTCCTGCAGGACACTCGCCGGCTATTCACCGTCCTGGAGCAGGCCCGCGAGAACGTCAAGGCTGTCGCGGCGGGCTTGCGAGGCAGCCTGCGCATCGCCGTATCCGACGGCGCGCTCGATCCCCGGCTGTCGGCGTTTCTAGCCCGTTGCCGTGCCGAAGAACCCGAGATCGAGATACGGATGTCCGAAGTGCCTTTGGCCGAGCAGTTGCGCGGCCTGCGCTCGGGCGACTTCTGCATCGGATTCGCTCATACCGCCGACGTCGGTGATGGCATCGTCGCCGAACCTATCTGGCAGGACCCGCTGGTGGTCGCCTTGCCAGCCCGGCACGCACTGCTCGTCCACAAGGAGGTTCCACTCCATGAACTCCGGGGGCATCCTCTTGTCCTGTGCGATCCCCAGGTGTGCGAAGGCTACTGCCGCGAGTTGGCGCGCCTCCTGCAGACCCAGGAACACAAACTGAATGTCGTTGAGGAGGTTTCCTCGCTGGACATGATGCTCACCTTGGTCGGTGCCGGCTACGGCGTGGGCTTCATGACGGCGACCAAGATTCCGGTCAGCCAGCGACCGGACGTGGTGATCCGTCCATTGGCGCTGGATACAGCCGTGATCACCACCTACCTGCTTCGACTCGAAAGCAGCAACTCATCGGCTTCGCTGGTGCGATTTATCGACCGCCTCCGGGACCCTTCGAGCGACTGACGCAACGGACCGCACCACTTAAGATTGGGCATCGGCACGAAGATTGCGTTCCGTTGCACTCATCAGCTCTGCCGCACTTATGCTGAGGGCAGCGGAGATTTTCAGTATCAATGCGAGCGTGGGCATGTGCTCCCCACGCTCGATCTTGCCCATATGCGAGCGAGCTATACCAGCCATGGACGCGAATTCATCCTGAGCGACTCCCTGCGCCAAGCGGGCAGCACGCACCGCTTGGCCGAAGGCCAGTGCCGGCTCGGCTTCATAGGTGGTTGTGCCAGGGGGGCGGCCCGGTTGAACGCTGCGCTTCTGCATCACCAGAAGCGTCGATCAATCGACCGAATTTAACCACGTTAAAGATATCTCTTTTGGCTATCATGGTGGCTCGCCTTTTTGATCCGATCGCTTTGTGGGGGCTCTCATGCACGACGCCACCAGCCAGTTTTCCTTTTCCAATTTCAGGCTTGCCATAGCGCCTGGCGTACCGTCATCGCATCTTTCGGCATTGCTTGCGTTGCAGCGTGCGGAAGAGCCGGAAGTCACCATTTCGTTTCATGAGGTCACAGCCGATGATTTGATTGCGGGACTTCGGGAAGGCCGCTACGACGCGGGCATGACGCTTGAAGGATCGAGCGATCCGTCGCTGAAAAGCCAACCTCTATGGACCGAGAACATGGCCGTCGCCATGCCGTTGCGCTTTCCCTTACTTGACCAGGCGAAGCTCACGATCGCCGAACTGTTGGACTACTCCGTCTTTCGCTGGCCTGCAGAGAATTGCCCTTTGCTGGATCAGCGGCTGCCTTCTCTTCCCGCGGTGAGTCAACAGAACATTCAGCGTGTCTCTTCCTTCGAGATGATCGCGCTATGGGTCGCTGCCGGCTACGGCGTCGGGGTATCCGCGCAATCGCGCATTGAGCATGCGCAGGGATGGGGCATTCACACACGGCCGCTGTCTGACGGACCCTACGAGATCGTGACCCACCTGCAGCGGCCCTGCGGACAAGCCGACGTTGTTTCAGAGCGGTTCGAGCGCAGAGCACTGCAGGTCGCCAAGAATGCTCCAACCTAGTCGAGTGCCAATGTCCTCGTTCTGCGTCTTCAGTTCAAGGTGCTACACGTGCATTAGGCATTCCACTCGCCAAGCAGCAGACATCACTCGCGCTCTATGACACGGAGCAGCGCCGTTCTACGCTTCGACATGGGGCCAAACGCCTTCGTGACCCCTTCAACGGGTTTCCCTGCCTGCAATGAGTCAAGGATGTCAGCCCAGTCCTGCATGATTACCTTGCGGGACTCCACAAACTTCGTGTGATCGTAGGGCGCGCGCGATGAGTCCTTGCTCTTTTTGGAATGAGCGAGTTGAAGATCGACCCGCTTCTCCGGATATCCCAACAGTCCAAGGATCGTCGTTGCGGTCGAGCGGAAGCCATGGGACGAAAACCGTCCGCCATAACCCATGCGCTTGAGTGCTTGATTGAGCGTCGTTGCCGACATCACTTGTCCCGGCTTTCTGTAGCTCGGGAACAATACTTTGCCGCCGCCAGTTAGAGCATGTAGTTCCCTAAGAGCGGCCACCGCCTGCCGTGACAGGGGAACCAGATGGGGGCGTCGCATCTTCATGCGCTCGGACGGAATCGACCACATGGCGTTGTCCAGGTCGAACTCTTCCCAGGAGGCCTTGCGCAGTTCTACGGTGCGCACGTAGGTCAAAGCCATCAGCTTGAGGGCGAGGACTGTCGTCTGGTAACCCCCTTCGTTGTCCACACGATTGAGAAAGTCCGGGATCTCTGCCCATGTCAACGGAGGGTTGTGGCGGACCTGAGGGCGCTTGACCAGTCCCTTGAGCAAGGCGGCAGGATCGTATTCGCAGAGACCTTGGGCAGCCGCATAACTGAAGATTTGCCCACACCACTGGCGGATGAGGATCGCCACAGTCTTCGCGCCACGAGCCGCCACATCCTTGATGATGGGGCGCAGATGTGGAGCCCTGATGCTGCTGATCGGCAACTTGCCAATCCGGGGGAAAACATCCTTCTCAAGGTAGCTGGTGACCTGGTTGGTGTAGTACTCGCTCCAGTGAGCATTGCTGACGATCCACTCCCGAGCAACGGTCTCGAACGTGCGTTCGTATGTGTCGGCCTGGAGGGCGATCGCCGCCTTTTTCTCCACGATGGGGTCGAGGCCCTTCTTGACCAACGCCTTTGCCCGGTCCCGTTCCGCACGGGCCGCCTCCAGCGTGATTTTTGGGTATACCCCGATCGAGTACACCTGTTCAGCGCCGCCCAGCCGGTAGCGGTACCACCAGAGCTTGGAGCCGTTAGGCTGAACGCGCAAAAAGAGGCTGCCTCCGTCCCGGAGTTGGTACACCTTGGGCCTGGGCTGCGCCGTTTCCACTTTGCGCGCCGAGAGAAGATTGAGTGCTGTGAGTGCCATGTGTATAACGCCTCCAAATTGGCCCGTTACACACTCCATTACACACATGAGCACTGGATTTGTCCAGCTTTCAGAATCGCTCGATGGACGATCAACCCTTTAAAAACAAGGACTTAGAGTTTCTCCGTGGAGGTTGATGGAAGCCAGTGGACCTCAATCGTAGTTATCGATCATCATCGACAGCAACGAAAGGCTTCCAACCCCCAGGCCCAGAAGCCGAGTGGCTCCAACCAGGTTCTGCAGTGCGGGACTGCGCGTGGAGATCTGCTCATGGTGGATGTTGTAGCTGTAGTCCCCGATGCGCACGATCATGAAAACACCTTCGCCGGTGCGGCGCGCAATGCGGCGCATGGTGTTGATGAACTCCGCCACAAGCGGCGGACGGGACATGGTGCGCATGCCCAGAAGCATGGCCGCCGAACCGAGCCGGTAAGCATGGGTCGTTTCGTCTTGCTCCACGTAATGCAGCCGCATCAGAAAGGACGTCATCCTGTGCACCGTGGGGCGGCTGAGTCCCGTGGCCTGCACGATCTGCCGCATGGCCATGCCGTAGTCGTGGTGCTGAGCCAATAGTGCGAGCAGCCCGAATGCGCGCTCCAGGCTCTGCACGCCCGTGGATGCAGGAGCCGATGTAGGCATGGGGGTATCTCCTGTATGTCGTTGGAATGACCACATTATGGTCATTGGCGTGGCTGCGCCTCGCACCGGCGTACGCGACCTGGAAGGGGTTCAGGCTTCGGGCCGAGGCACCGTTCATGCCACTACGGTCGTTCGCACCCGCCCCCACAACCGTCCTACAACGTGGCACTCATTGCGCTGAACGAAGGGCCGTGGCTGATGAGCAGGGCGGAAGGATTGCCCCCAGAAACAGCGCGCATCGGCATGGCGGTGCGCGCATGTAGTGCCGAGGACTGCAGCAAGCCGCTGCTGGTGTTCGACGTGGCGGAGGACAACGCGTGATCCCCGACCGTTTTCCTCGTGGCCGATCGGCCATGGTTGCCGCCGCAACGCAGCACCGCGACATCACGGCCATGCCCGGCCT
The DNA here is from genome assembly GCF_054512775.1 of Alicycliphilus sp. T452. Lineage (NCBI taxonomy): Bacteria > Pseudomonadati > Pseudomonadota > Betaproteobacteria > Burkholderiales > Comamonadaceae > Alicycliphilus > Alicycliphilus sp. T452. Next base: position 54,005 of record NZ_JBTNEH010000003.1, on the reverse strand, counting down.
CATGCGCGACAAAGCGCCGGGCCACCCCACCGGCGGTCGAGCGGCCTCAGACTAGCAGTCGAGTGAAAGCGGGCGCCGCGTCGCCTTCGGTTCCAAGCGCCTGTCGGGAGTTTCGTGTGCAAGGCATACCCTGAACGCCAGGGGCTTCATGCCCGCGCTCCCTTGGGTTGAAGCCCACCGGCGCGCAGCCGGGACAGTTCGTCGTGCTCGTAGGCGATGTAGCATTCCATCATCGCGCGGTAGAGGTGCTCCATCAGGTCCGGGTCGCCGCCCTGCGCCTCGGCCATGGGGCGCACGCGGTCGATGATGGCCTGGATGCGGGCCTCGTCGCGCACCAGCCCCTCGTCGTTCTTCACGCGCGCGGCCTGGGTCATGTAGCCGCCGCGCTCGACCAGCAGCGGCACCAGCAGGTCGTCGAGGGCGTTCACGCCGTCGCGCACCTCGTCCATGGTGGTGCAGTGGTGCACCTTGTCGATGGCGCGGCTCATTCCAGTCCCTCCTCCACGAGTTCGGCCGCGCGCAGCAGCGCGCGGGCCTTGTGCTCGGTTTCCCTCCATTCGAGCTCGGGCACCGAATCGGCCACCACGCCGGCCGCCGCCTGCACGTAGAGCATGCCGTCCTTCACGATGCCCGTGCGGATGGCGATGGCCACGTCCATGTCGCCCGCGTAGCTCAGGTACCCGCAGGCGCCGCCGTACAGGCCGCGCTTGGTGGGCTCCAGCTGGTCGATCAGCTCCATCGCGTGCACCTTGGGCGCGCCCGTGAGCGTACCCGCGGGGAAGGTGGCGCGCAGCACGTCCATGCTGGTCATGCCGTCGTGCAGGATGCCTTCCACGTTGCTCACGATGTGCATCACGTGGCTGTAGCGCTCGATGGCGAAGGCCTCCGTCACCTTCACCGTGCCGGTCTTGGCGATGCGGCCGATGTCGTTGCGGGCCAGGTCGATCAGCATCACGTGCTCGGCTCGCTCCTTGGGGTCCTGAACCAGTTCCAGCTCGGTGGCCTTGTCGGCCTCGGGCGTGGCGCCGCGCGGGCGCGTTCCGGCCAGGGGGCGGATGGTGATCTTCTGTCCCTCGGGCGTGGCCTCCTGGCGCACCAGGATCTCGGGGCTCGCGCCCACCACCTGGAAGTCGCCGAAGTGGTAGTAGTACATGTACGGCGACGGGTTCAGAGAGCGCAGCGCGCGGTACAGGCTCAAGGGCGATTCGGTGTAGCGCTTGTGGATGCGCTGGCCCACCTGCACCTGCATGAAGTCGCCCGCGGCGATCAGCTCCTTGGCGCGCGCCACGGCTTCGAGATAGTCCTGCTTGGCGAAGCTGCGCTGCGCGGGGTGGTGCTCGCTGGGCTTGACCTGCGGCGCGCTCACCGAATACTTGAGCTGGTCCTTGAGCTCGCGCAGGCGCTTCTTGCCCTTGGCATAGGCCTCGGGCTCGGCCGGGTTGGCGTAGACGATCAGGTAGAGCTTGCCCGAGAGGTTGTCGATAACGGCCAGCTCCTCGCACTGCAGCAGCAGGATGTCGGGGCAGCCCAGCGTGTCTGGCGGGCAGGTGTCCTCCAGCTTTTTCTCGATGTAGCGCACCGCGTCGTAGCCGAAGTAGCCGGCCAGGCCACCGCAAAAGCGCGGCAGACCCGGACGCAGCGCCACCTTGAAGCGCTTCTGGTACGCGGCAATGAAGTCCAGCGGATTGCCGGGCGCCGTCTCCACCACCTGCCCGTCGGTCACTACCTCGGTCTTGGCGGCACTGCCGAAGCCGCTGGCGCGCAGCAGCGTGCGCGCCGGCAGGCCGATGAAGCTGTAGCGCCCGAAACGCTCGCCGCCGACGACGGATTCGAGCAGAAAGCTGTTCCTGCCGTCGCCCTTGCCGTGGGCCAGCTTCAGGTACAGCGACAGCGGGGTTTCCAGATCCGCGAAGGCCTCCGCAATCAGGGGGATGCGGTTGTAGCCCTCCTGGGCCAGACTTTTGAATTCCAGTTCAGTGATCACGACAAGAGTTCCCAGCTCGTGCGGGGCGCTGCATGGGCGCTGGCCGCGGGTTCATTCGGGAGACGGCCCAGCCATCGAGGCGGAGCCAGGAGTGCACGCAGCGGGAGGCCCCGGGTGCCGTCAGGAGTGCAGGCGCGCTGGCTTGCGCCAGGGCCAGGCTCCCCGGTCGCTGCGACCTGCAATAAAGGTGCGGTGAATGAACATGGCCGCAAAGTGTAGCAAAGCCCCCCCAACCCGGCCCGCCAAGGCCCCAAAGGGCCGGCAAACCCGGCAGCTTGCACAGGGCTTGCCCCAAGGTATCAAATCGCGTTTCTAGATACACTTGTTTTCAATTTATACAAAATCAAAGAGGATCACATGCGACTCAACGACATCAAGGTGGGCATGCGCCTGGCCCTGTCTTTCGGCCTGGTCTTGCTGATCACGGTGCTCATCGCCGGCGTGGGGGTATGGCGTCTGCAGGACCTGGCCACCGCCAGCGAACAGCTGACCAGCGCCGACAACGAGCGCCTGCGCGCCTCGATGCAATGGCGCCAGGGCATAGACCAGAACTGGATCCGCACGCGCGCCGCGCTTCTGGACCCGAATACCAGCCGCCTGGCCGCCTGGCAGGCGGAGATGGACAAGACCTCGGCGGGGGTGGACGTATCGCGCAAGGTGGTGGAGCGGCTGCTGCGGTCCGACGAGGAGCGCAGCCAGATCGCCGCCATCGACAAGGCGCGCGAGGCCTACCGCAAGCCGCGCGCCGACCTGTTCAAGCGCAAGGCCGCGGGCGAAGACGTCGCGCCCCTGGTGGACAGCCAGCTCAAGCCCCTGTCGGATGCCTACATCGCCACCCTGCGAGCACAGGAAGAACGCCAGCAGCAACTGTATGACCAGGAGCGTGCCCGCGTTGGCAGCGAGGCCACCCGGGGCCGCATGATTCTGATCGCCGCCACGGCACTGGCCCTGTTGCTGGGCGCCGGCCTGGCCTGGCTGCTCAGCCGCTCCATCACCGCGCCGCTGCAGGTGGCGGTGCGCCACGCCGGCCAGATTGCCGAGGGCGACCTGACCCACGGTATCGAAGCCCAGGGCCGCGACGAGGCCGCGGCCTTGCTGCATGCGCTGCGCGAGATGCAGGACAGCCTGACCCGCGTGGTGACCGACGTGCGCGGCAATGCCGAGAGCGTGGCCACTGCCAGCGCCCAGATCGCGCAGGGCAACCATGACCTGTCCGCACGCACCGAGAGCCAGGCCAGCGCGCTGGAGGAAACCGCCGCTTCCATGGAGCAGCTGGGCGCCACCGTGCGCCAGAACGCCGACAACGCCGCCCAGGCCAACCAGCTGGCCATGAACGCCAGCACCGTGGCCGTGCAGGGCGGCGAGGTGGTGGCCGAGGTGGTGGACACCATGCGCGGCATCAATGACGCCAGCCGCAAGATCGCCGACATCATCGGCGTGATCGACGGCATCGCGTTCCAGACCAACATCCTGGCGCTCAATGCGGCCGTGGAGGCCGCGCGCGCCGGCGAGCAGGGCCGGGGCTTCGCCGTGGTGGCCAGCGAAGTGCGTTCGCTGGCGCAGCGCAGCGCCGAGGCGGCCAAGGAGATCAAGGCCCTGATCACGGACAGCGTGGAGCGCGTGGAGCAGGGCACGCAGCTGGTGGACAAGGCCGGCGCCACCATGACCGAGGTGGTCGGCGCCATCCGCCGCGTCACCGACATCGTGGGCGAGATCAGCGCGGCCAGCAGCGAGCAGAGCGGCGGCGTGGCCCAGGTCGGCGAGGCCGTCACGCAGATGGATCAGTCCACGCAGCAGAACGCGGCCTTGGTGGAGGAGAGCTCCGCCGCCGCCAGCAGCCTGAAGGCCCAGGCCGCACAACTCGTGCAGGCCGTGGCCGTATTCAAGCTCGCGGGCCATGCAAGCGCCGCCATGCCCCACCCGGCCAAGGCGCCGCCCCCGGCAGCCTCCATGGCAACGCCTCCCACCCCACGCAGCGAGCCCAGGCCCGCGCGGCCGCTGGCGCGCGCCACCACCAAGCCCGCCTCGGCGCTGTCGGCGCCCACCAAGGCACCCTCCTCCTCCGCAACCGCCCTGGCGGCGCAGGGCGGCGACGAAGACTGGGAAAGTTTCTAGGGAACCTCTGCACGGACCGCCGCGCCGCATGCATCTGCGGCCCGGGGTATTGGCATGGCAGGCCCATGCCCGCGCGGGGACTCACCGGGCGGCTGCGCGCCCGGCTCCACGTGCCGCGGCCAGTTCCGGCAAAGCATGGACGAAGCCGTCCGCATCCACCTCCCGCACCGGCTGGCCGTGGTTGTAGCCATAGGTCACGAGCACCACGGGGCAGCCCGCGGCGCGCGCGGCCTGGGCGTCGTTGCTCGAATCGCCGACCATGAGCGTGCGCGCGGGCGCCGTGCCCAGCGCCTCGCAGGTCTTCTGCAGCGGCAGCGGGTCGGGCTTCTTGCGCGCGAAGGCGTCGCCGCCGAACACATGGTCGAAGAAACCCTCCAGCCCCTTGGCGCGCAGCAGCGGGCGCGCGAAGGCCGTGGGCTTGTTGGTCAGGCAGGCCAGGGGGAGGCCCGCGCAGCGCAGCGCCTGCAGGCCCTCCGCCACGCCGGGGTAAAGGGTGGCGAACTGCCCGTTGATGGCCAGGTAGTGGTGCTCGTAGCGCTCCCAGGCGCGGGGGTACAGCGCCTCCACCTTTGCTTCCATTTCAATAGCTGCCAGTGCTTTCCCATCGGGCGTTAGAACCTGTTTCAGCACCGAACGCAGCAGGTGCTCGGAGCCCTTGCCCACCATGCGCGCTATCTGCGCGGGCGCGATGGCCGGCAGCTGCAGGTCGCGCAGCATGCGGCCCAGCGCCTCGGCAAAGTCGCCCAGCGTGTCCACCATGGTGCCGTCCAGGTCCACGATCGCCGCATCGGTGCGCGCCAGCAGCGCGGCCAGGCGGTCTTGCTCCATCACCATCGAAAAATCCTTGTCCTGCATGCGAAGGGCGCGCCCGGCGGGCACGCGGCGCGCGCAGTGTAATGCCGGCTCCCGCCCTGTGCGCACAGTCCGACACGCCCGGGCGCCGGCTGCGGACATACGTTCCGCGCGCCGCCGCCTATGCTGGGGCTTTTTCCATCATGCGCATTCTCCCCAGGAGGTGTTCCATGCACATCCACCGTTTCACCCTGCTGGCGTCCACGGCCGCGCTGCTGTGCGCCGCCGCCGCGCAGGCAGCCACCAGCGTCCATGACCAGTACCGCGCGGACCGCGCCGCCTGCGCCGGCGAGCCCGCCGACAGCCGCGCCGCCTGCATGCGCGAGGCCTGGGCCGCGGCCCAGGCCGCGCGCCAGGGCGGGCTGAGCAGCGCCAACGCCAGTACCTACGAGAACAACGCCCTGGCGCGCTGCGACGTGTTCAAGACGCCCGAGGACAAGTCCGACTGCATCGCCCGCATGGGCAGCAAGGCCACCGTACAGGGCTCGGTCGATGGCGGCGGCCTGCTGCGCGAATCGGTCAGGACCTACACGGTCGAGCCATGACGCATGGCGCGCCGGCGATCACGCCAGCGCCGCGCGCATGGCGTCTATGACGGCCTTGTAGTCGGGCTTGCCGAAGATGGCGCTGCCGGCCACGAAGGTGTCGGCGCCCGCGTCGGCCACGCGGCGGATGTTGTCGGTCTTGATGCCACCATCGACCTCCAGGCGGATGTCCTTGCCCGAAGCCTCGATGCGCTTCCTGGCCGCCTCGATCTTGCGCAGCGTGCTGTCGATGAAGCCTTGCCCGCCGAAGCCGGGGTTCACGCTCATGAGCAGGATCAGGTCGATGTCCTCGATCACCCAGTCCAGCACGTCCAGCGGCATGGCCGGGTTGAAGGTCAGGCCGGCCTTGCAGCCCTGTGCCTTGATGGCCTGGATGCTGCGGTGCACGTGCGCCGAGGCGTCGGGGTGGAAGCTGATCAGGTCGGCGCCGGCCTGGGCGAAGGCCTCGGCCAGCGCGTCCACGGGCTGCACCATGAGGTGCACGTCGATGGGCACGCTCTGGCCGCCCGGCGTGACGGCATGGGGCTTCAAGGCCTGGCAGACCATGGGGCCGAAGGTCAGGTTGGGCACGTAATGGTTGTCCATCACGTCGAAGTGGATCCAGTCGGCGCCGGCGGCGATCACGCTGCGCACCTCCTCGCCCAGGCGGGCGAAATCGGCGGACAGGATGGAGGGGGCGATGCGGTAGGTGCGGCTCATGCCCGCGATTGTCGCAGCAGCGCCATCCGGGCCGCTACCATTGCGGCCATGCCGAAGTACCAGTTCCAGGCCGAGGTGCAGCCCCAATACCTGCCCGAGCAGTCCTCCCCCGCGGATGGCGTGTACGGCTTCGCCTACACCATCACCATCACGAACACCGGCGACATCGGCGCCCAGCTGATCTCGCGCCACTGGATCATCTGCGACGCCAGCGGCCATGTGCAGGAAGTCAAGGGCCTGGGCGTGGTCGGCCAGCAGCCGCTGCTCAAGCCCGGCGAGTCCTTCCAGTACACCAGCGGCTGCCGCCTGCGCACGTCCAGCGGCAGCATGCACGGCAGCTATTTTTGCGTGGCCGAGGATGGCGAGCCGTTCACCTGCCCCATCGCCCTGTTCGTGCTCGAGGCCATGTCGCCGCAGGCCCCCGGCGAGCCGTTTTCGACCCGGGTGCTGCATTGAGCCGCAACGCCCCGGACCTGGCGCGCCTGCTGGCCGCCATAGACCCCACGGCGCCCCTGGCGCAGCGCCACCTGCAGCTCATCGCCCTGCTGGGCTGGGTGCGCGGCGACGGCAGCGCCGTGGAAGCGGCCACGGGCCGCGTGGCCCTGCTGGTGGAGGCCGCCGAGCGCGCGCCCGACGTGCGGGCGCGGCTGCAGGCCTGGTGGGCCGCGCTCACGCAGCACCTGGACATCACCACGCTGCTGGCCGACTTCGGCTTCGCGCAGCGCACGTCCATGGCCAGCGAGCTGGCCGAGCGCCTGCGCTACAAGCTGCTGCCCGCCAGCCCCGACACCGTGGACGCCTCCGAGCTGTTCATGCTGGCCCTGCCCCACGAGTTCGACGCTCGCTGGCTGGCCGCGCTCGACGAGGCCCTGCTCGCGCGCCTGCTGGCCGTGCTGCTGCCCGCGCAGGACGAGGGCGGCGGCGCCAGCGACTGGCAGCGCGATTTGCTGGATGCCATCACCTACTGCGCGGGACAGATCCTCGCCACGGGCTTCGCGCCCGAGCTGCGCCTGCGCATGAGCGAGGCGGCGCGCGAGGAGCAGCCCTTTCACGCGCTGCTGCGCGACGCCGAGAGCCTGCGCGTGGAGGTGCTGCACCCGCTGCACACGCAGGACCGGCTGCAGCAGGCCGTGCAGGGCCTGCGCGAGCGCCTGGACGCCTGCCGCGCCGCCGTCAATACCGTGTACGCGCATTTCGAGGACAACGGCATCTCGGTGGGCCTGGTGTTCCGCCTGCGCCAGCTGCGCGAGCGCATCCTGCGCGTGCGCGAGCTGCTCGAATGCCTGCTCTCGCCGCGCCCCGCCGTGGCCGCGACGCAGCTCCTGTCGCACCTGGTCACCGTGGGGCGCGTGCGCCGCAGCGTGCGCGCCCTGGTGGCGACCAACTCGTCGCTGCTCGCCGCCAAGGTGGCCGAGCGCAGCGCCGAGACCGGCGAGCACTACATCACCCGCACGGGCGGCGAATACCTGGCCATGGTGCGCCAGGCCGCCGGCGGCGGCCTGGTCATGGCGTTCACCACGCTGATCAAGTTCGGGCTGTACGCGCTCGCGCTGTCGGCCTTCTGGGGCGGCTTCATGGCGGGCGTGAACTACGCGGTGAGCTTCGTGCTGATCCAACTGCTGCACTTCACGGTGGCGACCAAACAGCCGGCCATGACCGCGCCGGCCATGGCGGCCAAGCTCAAGGACCTTGGCGAGGACGCATCGGTGGAATCCTTCGTGGACGAGGTCGCGCACCTGGTGCGCTCGCAGGCGGCCGCCGTGCTGGGCAACGTGCTGCTGGTGTTCCCGGGCGCCCTGGCCCTGGCGCTGCTCATCGCCCAGGTGCTGGGCCGGCCGGCCATAGACGCGCAGCACGCCGTGCATACGCTCGACGCGCTGCACCTGCTCGGCCCCTCGCTGCTGTTCGCCGCCTTCACCGGCGTGCTGCTGTTCGCCTCCAGCATCCTCGCCGGCTGGGTGGAGAACTGGTTCGTGCTGCACCGGCTGGACTCGGCCATGCGCTACAACCCGCGCATCACCGCCGCACTGGGCCGGCGGCGCGCCGAACGCTGGGCGCGCTTCCTGCGCGCCAACATCTCGGGCCTGGCGGCGAACATCTCGCTGGGCTTCATGCTGGGGCTGGCGCCGGCGTTCGCCGCCTTCTTCGGCCTGGGGCTGGAGGTGCGCCACGTGACGCTGACCACGGGCCAGATCGGCGTGGCCGCCGCCACGCTGGGCCTGGAGGCGCTGCACCTGCCCGCGTTCTGGTGGGCCGTGGCCCTGGTGCCGTTCAACGGCGCGCTCAACGTCATCGTCAGCTTCTACCTGGCCTTCCGCCTGGCCCTGCGCGCGCACAACGTGGGCCGCGTGGACCGCAAGCGCATCTACCGCGCGCTGCGCAGGCGCTGGCGCAGCGCGCCGCTGGGGTTTTTCCTGCCTCCGCGGCGCAGCATCTGATAAGGTGGCCGTGGCGCAGCTTGCGCCCCGTCCTACAGGGACCTTCCCGGTACCGCAGATACAGTCGGTGACCAGGCTATCAGGCGCCCGGGCGCCGCGCGCCAGCCATGGCGCCAACACCCAGCGGGCCCAGCCCGCATGAGCAGAAGGACACGCAATAATGAATGAGCTGATGAGCTTTTGGGCGCAGTGGCTGCGCCCATCGGCGGGACTGCCCACGGTGCAGTGGGCGCTGCTGCTGGCGGTGGCCACGGTGGCGGGCTACCTGGTGCAGCGCCACAGCGGCCTGCCCAAGGTGGTGGGCTACACGCTGGTGGGAACCATCGCCGGCCTGGCGGGCTTCGAGGGCGCCGTCTGGCCACTGCAGGGCATAGGCCTGTTCCTGGTGGAACTGGCCGTGGCCGTGGTGCTGTTCGAGGCCGGCGGGCGCATTCCGCTGCGCTGGTTCCGCCACAACCCCATGGTGCTGGTGCAAAGCATCGCCGAATCGGCACTGACCTATTTCTCCGTGTACTGGGTCATGCTGTGGCTGGACGTGCCCGCGCATGCCGCAGGCCCCCTGGCCATCGTGGCGCTGGCCGCGTCGCCGGCCGTGCTCACCCGCGTGGTGAGCGACACGCGCGCGGCCGGCCCCGTGACCGAGCGCGCCATCGTGCTGGCCACGCTCTCGTCGCTGTACGCGCTGACGCTGGGCAGCGCCCAGGCCGGACTCATACAGCGCCCCGCCACGGGCCTGCTGGGCCAGGTGTACCCGGTGCTGGTGGTGCTGGGCGTATCCATCGCCGTGGGCGCGCTGCTGTCGCTGCTGATGCGACTGGCGCTGCGCGTGATGAGCCCGACGAGCGAGAACACCGCCATCCTGCTGCTGGCGCTGATCGCGGCCAGCAGCGCCGTCACGGCCCACATGGGCGGCTCGGCGCCGCTGGCCGCGCTGCTGGGCGGCATGCTGCTCAAGCAGCTGCACCCGCGCCCCTGGGCCTGGCCGCGCCAGATGGGCTCGGCCTCGTCGCTGCTGACCATGCTGATGTTCGTGCTCGTGTCCACCGTGGCGGCGCAAGGCCAATGGAGCGCCCCCGTGGCCGGCAGCGTGCTGGCGCTGATACTGGTGCGCCTGCTGGCCAAGGCCGTGGGCGTGGGCCTGGGCAACGTGGGCAGCGGCGCAAGCTGGCGCCAGGCACTGTGGGTGGGCTGCGCGATGACGCCCATGTCGGCCATCGCGCTGCTGGTGGCCTCGCAGTTCGTGGTGGCGTCCAGCGCCACGGGCGAGCTGATCGCGCGCATCGCCCTGCCGGCCATCCTGGTCATGGAGGTGCTGGGCGCCGTGATCGCCACCTACGCCATCTACCGCGCGGGCGAGAGTGCCAGGCCCTGGATGCCGCAGAGCGAGCGCGGCGGCAACACTGGAGAGAGCAGCCGTGAGTCTTGAAGCCTTCCACCATTCCGAACCGCTGACCCTGGGCGTGGAGCTGGAGCTGCAGCTCGTCAACACCCACGACTACGACCTCGCGCCCTACGCCGAGGACATGCTGCGCCTCATGCACAAGACGCCGCTGCCCGGCAGCGTGGTGCCCGAGATGACGAACAGCATGATCGAGATCTCCACCGGCGTGTGCCACAGCAGCAGCGAGGTGCTGGGCCAGCTCACGCAGATCCGCGACGCGCTGGTCAAAAGCGCCGACAAGCTCAACATCGCCGTGGTCGGCGGCGGCACGCACCCGTTCCAGCAGTGGCACGAGCGGCGCATCTACGACAAGCCGCGCTTCCAGGAGCTGTCGCAGCTGTACGGCTACCTGTCCAAGCAGTTCACCATCTTCGGCCAGCACGTGCACATCGGCTGCCCCGACGCCGACGCGGCCCTGCTCATGCTGCACCGCATGAGCCGCTACATCCCGCACTGCATCGCGCTGTCGGCCTCCAGCCCCTACGTGCAGGGGCAGGACACGGCCTTCGACTCGGCGCGGCTCAACTCGGTGTTCGCGTTCCCGCTGTCGGGCCGCGCGCCCTGCGTGCTCACGTGGAGCGAGTTCGAGCAGTACTTCGACAAGATGACGCACACCGGCGTCGTCAAGAGCATGAAGGACTTCTACTGGGACATCCGCCCCAAGCCCGAGTACGGCACCATCGAGATCCGCGTGTTCGACACCCCGCTCACCATAGAGCGCGCCGCGGCCCTCGCCGGCTTCGTGCAGTCGCTGGCCGCCTGGTTCCTGGCCGAGCAGCCCTTCACCCCGCAGGAGGACGACTACCTCGTCTACACCTACAACCGCTTCCAGGCCTGCCGCTTCGGGCTGGACGCGGTCTACGTGGACCCGGCCACGGGCGCGCACATGCCGCTGCGCGAGCACATCCTGCAGACGCTGGACCACATCGCGCGCCACGCCGGCAGCCATGGCGCCTCGGGCGCGCTGCACATCCTGCGCGGCGAAACGGCGCTGGGCCAGAACGACGCCCGCTGGCTACGCGAACGCCAGCGCGAGGAGCAGCTGCTGGCCGAGGTCAGCCGCCAGGCGGCGCTGCGCTTTCGGGGCCAACCCCTCTGACCGTGGGCGAGTTCGACCTCATCGCGCGCTACTTCACGCGCCCCGTGCGCCCCGGCGACGGCGTGGCGCTGGGCGTGGGCGACGACTGCGCACTGCTCGCGCCCGCGCCGGGCATGCAGCTGGCCGTCTCCTGCGACATGCTGGTCGAGGGCCGGCATTTCTTTGCCGACGTGGACCCCGCGCACCTGGGCCACAAGGCGCTGGCCGTGAACCTGTCGGACCTGGCGGCCTGCGGCGCACGCCCACTGGCCTTCACGCTGGCGCTGGCGCTGCCGCGCGTCGACGAACCCTGGCTGGAGGCCTTCGCCAGCGGCCTGCTGCGCCTGGCCGACGAACATGGCTGCGCGCTGGTTGGCGGCGACACCACGGCCGGCCCGCTCAACATCTGCATCACGGTGTTCGGCGAGGTGCCCGCGGGCCAGGCCCTGCTGCGCAGCGGCGCGCGCGCGGGCGACGACATCTGGGTCAGCGGCACGCTGGGCGATGCGCGCCTGGCGCTGGACGCCCTGCGGGGCCATGCCCAGGCTGCCGCCCTCCCCCCCGCGCTGCTGGCCGCCGCGCGCCAGCGGCTGGAATGCCCCACGCCGCGCATAGCGCTGGGACTGCGGCTTCGCGGCGTAGCCAGCAGCGCGCTGGACGTGAGCGACGGACTGCTCGGCGACCTGTCCCACATCCTGCACGCCTCGGGCGCGGGGGCATGCATCGACACCTCGAAAACTATTGGTTTGATAGCTGCAAACGCTTGCCACACAAGCGCTCCAGGCCAATTCGACGCAGATTACCTGCAGCAATGCACGCTCGCCGGGGGCGACGACTACGAACTCGCCTTCACCGCCGCGCCCGCGCGCCGGGCCGACGTAGCGGCGGCCGCGCGCGCCAGCGGCACGCCCGTGACACGCATCGGCGTGGTGGAAAGCGCGCCGGGCCTGCGGTTGATCGACGCGCATGGCCGGCCGGTGGCGCGGCACTATGCGTCCTTTGACCACTTTGCCTAAGAACCTGTTCGCGATCTAAGAAGGCCTTGGGCGCTATCTGTTCGCTTTGGCGCTGGATGTCGCTGGCCGGGATGTGCGCCCGGCCAGCGGCATGAAAAGAAACTGGTACTGGGGTGAATATCGATTCGCCCTAGACACCAGACCCACAAGCCCCGCCGGACACTGCACCAGCGATCCGCTCACGCGGATCGAGCAGTTCGCACAGCAGTTCCACATGGCTGCCGCGCAGGCACTCCAGCCCCACGGCGGGCTCATGGTCCAGGATCATCTGCGTCAGCAGCGCGTACATCACGGGTGCGATCACCAGCCAGGGCTCGCGCACGATGACGCTGGGCGGCAGGCCGAGCCGCGCGGCATGGGTGCGCAGCATGTCGGCGAGCAGGGCCATGTTGGGCCGCACCACGTTGTGCTCCCACAGCTCCACTAGGTCCTTCACGCGGCCCCGCTCCGCCGCCAGCAGGCGCAGCGTGACCACCGCGGCAGGCCGCTCCAGCAGCCCCGCGTACAGTCTGTCCACCAGCCATTGCGCGAATGCCCGCGTGCCGGCCTCGATGGGCGGCACCACGGGCGGCTCCTGCCACTCGGGCGGCGCCAGGGAGCGGTGGAGCAAGGCCTCGAAAATTTCGTCCTTGCTGGCGAAATGCGCATACAGCCCCCCCTTGGACAGGCCGCAGCGGCGCCCGATGTCGTCCATCGTGGTGGCGGCGAAGCCGCGTTCGGAAAACTCCACCAGCGCCGCGTCCAGGATCTGCGCAATGCGCACCTGTGGCGCAAGGCGGCGCCGCGCCGGCGCGGCAGCGGCACCGCAAGCGGGCGGAATGGGTTGCGGCATGGTGTCCCTCATCGTGGTCTCCCCGGTATTCTGACCGCCATGACTACCGACCAGTCGGTCTTTAATGAGGCATGATTGACACACATCAATCCACGCGCGCGCAGTGCGCCTAGAGTCGCCAGGAAGTTTTCCGAACATCTGCCCAAGGATCCGCTCCATGCACAACACGCCCTTTTCCGCGACGGCGCTGGCCGACCGGTTGGATACGCAGTTCCAGGCGGCATTGGCGCGCCGGCTCTCCTCGCTCTCCCCGGCCGCGGCCCTGCTGGCCGCCAGCGACTGGGCGCTGCACATGGCCGTGTCGCCCGGCAAATGCATGGACCTGGCCCACCTGGCCTTGCGCCAGGGCGAGGAACTGGCCGCGTATGCCCGCGAACGCATGAGCGCCGGAGCCGACTGCCAGACGCGCCACGGCGTGCAGCCCCCCGCCCAGGACAAGCGCTTCGAGGCCCCCGAATGGCAGCAGTGGCCATTCAACTACATGCACCAGTCGTTCCTGCTCACCCAGCAATGGTGGACCGCCGCCACGCACGGCGTGAAAGGCGTGGAGAAGCACCATGAGAACGTGGTGGCATTCGCCGCCCGCCAATGGCTGGACATCTTCTCGCCCGGCAACCAGCTGGCCACCAACCCGGTGGTGCTGCAGCGCACGCTGCAGCAGGGCGGCGCCAACCTGCTGCGCGGCGCGCTCAACGCGGCCGATGACCTGAAGCGCCTGGCCACGGGCGCCCCTCCTGCGGGCACGGAAGACTTCGTGGTCGGCCGCGACGTGGCCGTCACGCCGGGCAAGGTGGTGCTGCAGAACCGCCTGGTGGAGCTGATCCAGTACACGCCCACGACCGAGGCCGTGCACCCCGAGCCGATCCTGATCGTGCCGGCCTGGATCATGAAGTACTACATCCTGGACCTGTCGCCGCACAACTCGCTCATCCGCTACCTGGTGGGCCAGGGCCATACGGTGTTCTGCCTGTCCTGGAAGAACCCCGGCTACGAGGACCGCGACCTGGGCATGGACGACTATCTCAAGCTGGGCTTTCATGCCGCGCTCGACGTCGTCAACGCCATCGTCCCCAAGCGCAAGGTGCACGCCACGGGCTACTGCCTGGGCGGCACCCTGCTGGCCATCGCCGCCGCCGCGATGGCGCGCGACGGCGACGAGCGCCTGGCCTCGCTGTCGCTGTTCGCGGCGCAGACCGATTTTTCCGAGCCGGGCGAGCTGGGCCTGTTCATCGACGAGAGCCAGGTCAACCTGCTGGAGGCGCAGATGACCCAGACCGGCTACCTCAAGGCCAGCCAGATGGCGGGCGCGTTCCAGATGCTGCGCTCCTACGACCTGCTGTGGTCGCGCCTGGTGAGCGAATACCTGCTGGGCGAGCGCGCCCCCATGAACGACCTGATGGCCTGGAACGCCGATGCCACGCGCATGCCGGCCAGGATGCACGCGCAGTACCTGCGCCGGCTGTTCCTCGACGACGACCTGAGCCGGGGCCGCTACCCCGTGGGCGGCAAGCCGGTGGCGCTCAGCGACCTCGCGCTGCCCATCTTCATGGTGGGCACGCTCACCGACCACGTGGCGCCCTGGCGCTCGGTGCACAAGCTGCACCACCTGACGACCGCCGAGATCACCTTCGTCCTCACCAACGGCGGGCACAACGCCGGCATCGTCAATCCGCCCGGCAACCCGCGGCGCCACCACCAGATACGCACCCGGCCCGCGGGCGGCAGCTACATGGCGCCCGACGACTGGCTGGCCGCCGCGCCCGACGTGCCGGGCTCCTGGTGGCCGGCATGGGTGCAGTGGCTGCAGGCGCGCTCCGGCGCCCCCGCGGCGGCGGCGCACGTCGGCGCGCGGGGCTACAAGGCCATCGCAGACGCACCGGGCAGCTACGTGCTGGAGAAGTGAGCATGGCCCGGAACCCGCAAGGCAAGAGGCTGGCAGGAACATGAGCACACCCGCCTCCCGCCTGCGCCCCGCGCGGCACGCGGCCGCCGCAGCCACGCTGCTGCTGGCGGGCTGCACCACGCTGGCGCCACCCTACGAAACCCCGGCCATGCCCGTGCCGCAGCACTATGCAGGCACTGCCTTGCCTGGCGGCGCGGTGGCCGCCGCCACCGCGTGGCGCGACTACTTCACCGACCCCCAGCTGCAGGCGCTGATCGTCCAGGCGCTGGAGCACAACCGCGACCTGCGCACCGCGGCGCTGCGCGTGCAGGAGGCCCGCGCGGCCTACGGCATCCAGAGCGCCGAGCTGTCCCCTGCCGTGGGCGCGCAGGCCAACATGGACCGCGCGCGCACGCCCGCCGACCTGAGCCTGACGGGCCGGCCCATGGTGGCCTCGCAGTACCAGGCGGGCCTGGGCATGGCCAGCTGGGAGATCGACTTCTGGGGCCGGGTGCAGAGCCTGCGCGACGCGGCGCTGGAGAACTACCTGGCCAGCGACGCGGCGCGCCACGCCGTCACCGTGAGCCTGATCGCCCAGGTGGCGGGCGGCTACCTGGCGCTGCGCGAGCTCGACGAACGCCTGGCGCTGGCCGAGCAAAGCAGCGCCAGCCGCGAGGAAAGCCTGCGCATCTCGCGGCGCCGCGTGGAGGTGGGCTCCGACTCGCGCCTGCACCTGACGCAGATGCAGACGCTGCTGACGCAGGCCCAGGCCCTGGTGGCGCAACTGTCGCTCGAACGCGCCCGGCAGGCCCACGCGCTTGGCCAGCTGGCGGGCACGGGCGTGGCGCTGGCGCCGGCTGCCGGGCGCCTGGCCGAGCAGCGGATGCCGCGCCTGGCCGCGGGCCTGCCGTCGGACCTGCTGGCGCAGCGGCCCGACATCGTGGCCGCCGAACACCAGCTGCGCGCGGCGTACGCGCAGATCGGCGCGGCGCGCGCGGCCTTCTTCCCGAACATCTCGCTGACGGGCGCGTTCGGCACGGCCAGCGCCGAGCTGGGCGGCCTGTTCGAGGGCGGCAGCAGGGCCTGGACGTTCTCCCCCAGCATCACGCTGCCGATCTTCAGCGGCGGGCGCCTGAAGGGCAACCTGGCGCTGGCCGAGGTGCGCCGCGACCTGGCCGTGGCGAACTACGAAAAAACCGTGCAGCAGGCCTTCCGCGACGTATCGGACGCGCTGGCCGGCCGGCAGTGGCTGGCGCGCCAGCGCGACATCGCCCAGGACGCGCTGGCCGTGCAGACCGAGCGCGCGCGCCTGTCCCAGCTGCGCTACGACCACGGCGCCTCCGCGTTCCTGGACGTGCTGGACGCGCAGCGCGACCTGCTCGTGGCCCAGCAGCAGGCGGTGCAGGCGCAGCGCGCCCTGCTGTCGAGCCAGGTCGGCCTGTACGCCGCGCTGGGCGGCGGCGCCCTTGCCCACCCCACCCCGCCCACCGATTCCCGCACGCCCGAGACGCCATGAAATCCGCACTCAAGAACCGGTTGACCCTTCTCGCCATCGTGGCCGTGGCCGTGGCGGCCGGCGCCTACGCCTGGAACCAGATGCGCGCCGCCGGCCCCGGCGAGCATTTCGCCAGCGGCAATGGCCGCATCGAGGCCACCGAGGTGGACGTGGCCGCCAAGCTCGGCGGGCGCGTGCAGGACATCCTGGCGCAGGAAGGCGACTTCGTGGACGCCGGCCAGCTCCTGGCCCGCATGCAGATCGACACGCTCGAAGCCGTGCACGCCGAGGCCAAGGCGCGCCTGCAGCAATCCGTGGCCGCCCTGGCCAGCGCCCAGGCGCAGGTGGCGGTGCGCGAGAGCGACAAGCAGGCCGCCCAGGCCGTTCTGGCGCAGCGCCAGAGCGAGTTCGACGCCGCCCAGCGGCGCCTGGCGCGCTCGCAGACGCTGGTGCGCGAGGGCGCCGCGTCCGACCAGGAGGTCGATGACGACCGCGCCCGCGAGCGCAGCAGCCAGGCGGCCGTGGCGGCCGCCAAGGCACAGGTGAATGCCGCGCAGGCGGCCATAGACGCGGCGCGCACCCAGGTCGCGGGCGCGCGCGCCACCGTGGCGGCCGCCGAGGCCACCGTGGCGCGCGCCAAGGCCGACATCGACGACAGCGCCCTCACCGCGCCGCGCAGCGGCCGCGTGCAATACCGCCTGGCCCAGCCCGGCGAGGTGCTGGGCGGGGGCGGCAAGGTGCTGAACCTGGTGGACCTGTCCGACGTCTACATGACCTTCTTCCTGCCCGAGACCGTGGCCGGGCGCGTGGCGCTGGGGAGCGACGTGCGCATCGTGCTCGACGCGGCGCCGCAGTACGTGATACCGGCCAAGGTGAGCTTCGTGGCCAGCACCGCGCAGTTCACGCCCAAGACGGTGGAGACGGCCAGCGAGCGCCAGAAGCTGATGTTCCGCATCAAGGCGCAGATCGACCCGCAGCTGCTGCAAAAGCACCTGCGCCAGGTCAAGACGGGGCTGCCCGGCGTGGCCTGGATCAAGCTCGACGCCGAGGCTCCGTGGCCCGAGAACCTGCAGACGCGCCTGCCGGAGTGACGCGTGTCCGCTGAGACCCCGGAACCCGTCGCCCGGCTGCAGGCCGTGCGGCTGCGCTACGGCGAGACGCTGGCGCTCGACGGCGTGGACCTCGACATCCCGGCCGGCCGCATGGTGGGCCTGATCGGCCCGGACGGCGTGGGCAAGTCCAGCCTGCTGTCGCTCGTGGCCGGCGCGCGCGCCGTGCAGGAGGGCAGCGTGCACGCCCTGGGCGGCGACATGGCCGGCAAGCGCCACCGCGATACGGTCTGCCCGCGCATCGCCTACATGCCGCAGGGCCTGGGCAAGAACCTGTACCCGACGCTGTCGGTCGAGGAGAACCTGCAGTTCTTCGCGCGCCTGTTCGGCCACGACGCCGCCGAGCGGCGCCGGCGCATCGACGACCTCACGCGCAGCACCGGCCTCGCGCCCTTCCTGGCGCGGCCGGCGGGCAAGCTCTCGGGCGGCATGAAGCAGAAGCTGGGGCTGTGCTGCGCGCTCATCCACGACCCGGACCTGCTGATCCTCGACGAGCCCACCACCGGCGTCGATCCGCTGGCGCGCGCGCAGTTCTGGGAGCTGATCGCGCGCATCCGCCAGCAGCGCCCGCAGATGAGCGTGATCGTCGCCACGGCCTACATGGACGAGGCGCAGGGCTTCGACTGGCTGGTGGTGATGGACGAAGGCCGGGTGCTCGCCACCGGCACGCCGGCCGAGCTGCTGGCGCGCACCGGCAGCGAGTCGCTGGAGGGCGCCTTCATCGCGCTGCTGCCCGAGGAGAAGAAGCGCGGCTACGCGCCGGTCGAGATCCCGCCCCTGCCGGACGACGGCGGCGACGACATCGCCATCGAGGCCCGGGGGCTGACCATGCGCTTCGGCGACTTCACCGCCGTGGACGACGTGAGCCTGCGCATCCGGCGCGGCGAGATCTTCGGCTTCCTCGGCTCCAACGGCTGCGGCAAGTCCACCACCATGAAGATGCTGACCGGCCTGCTGGAAGCCAGCGCGGGCCAGGCCTGGCTGTTCGGCCAGCCGGTGGACCCCAGGAACATCGCCACGCGCCGGCGCGTGGGCTACATGTCGCAGGCCTTCTCGCTGTACGGCGAGCTTACGGTGCAGCAGAACCTGGTGCTGCACGCGCACCTGTTCCACGTGCCCGAGGCCGAGGTAGAGGAGCGCGTGGACGACATGGTCCGGCGCTTCGGCCTGACCGACGTGCGCGGCAGCCTGCCCGAGAGCCTGCCGCTGGGCATGCGCCAGCGGCTGTCGCTGGCGGTGGCGATGGTCCACCGGCCCGAGCTGCTGATCCTGGACGAGCCCACCTCGGGCGTGGACCCGGTGGCGCGCGACCATTTCTGGCGGCTGCTGATCGAGCTGTCGCGGCGCGACAAGGTCACGATCTTCATCTCGACCCACTTCATGAACGAGGCCGAGCGCTGCGACCGCATGTCGATGATGCATGCGGGCAAGGTGCTCGACAGCGACGCGCCCGCGCGCCTCGTGGCCAAGCGCGGCGCGCGCAGCCTGGAGGAGGCCTTCATCGGCTACCTGGTCGAGGCCGCGGGCGGCGCCGGCCAGGCGGCCGCCGGGCCGGCGCCGCCCGCCGCGCCGGCGGGTGCGCCGGCAAGCGCCGCGCCCGCCCGGCCGTCCCGCTTCTCGCTGCAGCGCCTGCTGAGCTACATGTGGCGCGAGGCGCTGGAGCTGCAGCGCGACCCCGTGCGCGCCACGCTGGCGCTCGCCGGCTCGCTGATCCTGATGTTCATCATGGGCTTCGGCATCAGCCTGGACGTGGAGAACCTGCGCTACGCGGTGCTCGACCGCGACCAAAGCACGCTGAGCCAGAACTACACCCTGAACCTCGCGGGCTCGCGCTACTTCATCGAGCAGCCGCCCATCGTCGACGACGCCGACATGGAGCACCGCCTGCGCAGCGGCGAACTGGCGCTGGCCATCGAGATCCCGCCCGGCTTCGGGCGCAGCGCGATGCGCGGCAGCCCCGTCGCCGTGGGCGCCTGGATCGACGGCGCCATGCCCACCCGCGCCGAGACCGTGCGCGGCTACGTGCAGGGCATGCACCAGCAGTGGCTGCAAGAGCAGGCGCGCGCGCGCGGCATGAGCACCGCCGCCGCGGTGTCCATAGAGACGCGCTTTCGCTACAACCCCGACGTCAGGAGCATGCCGGCGATGATGCCGGCCGTGATACCGCTGCTGCTGATGATGCTGCCGGCCATGCTCACGGCGCTGGCGGTGGTGCGCGAGAAGGAGATGGGCTCCATCATCAACCTGTACGTCACGCCGGTGACGCGCACCGAGTTCCTGCTCGGCAAGCAGCTGCCCTACGTGGCGCTGGCCATGCTCAACTTCCTGCTGATGGTGCTGCTGGCGGTCACCGCCTTCGGCGTGCCCATGACCGGCAGCTTCTTCGCGCTGGCGCTGGCGGCGTTCATCTTCAGCCTCGCCTCCACGGGCATGGGCCTGCTGGCCTCGGCCGTCACGCGCAGCCAGATCGCCGCGATGTTCTTCGCGATGATCGGCACGCTCATCCCGGCCACGCAGTTCGCCGGCCTGACCGACCCCGTGTCCTCGCTGCAAGGCGTGGGCCGCCTCATCGGCGACATCTACCCCGCGACCTACATGTTCACCATCAGCCGGGGCGTGTTCAACAAGGCGCTCTACATGGCCGACCTGCACGCGCAGCTCTGGCCGCTGCTGCTGTCGGTGCCGGTGATCCTCGGCGTCGCCATCGCCCTCCTGAAGAAGCAGGACACATGATGCCGATGCCGCGCCACCTCGCCAACATCTACCGCCTCGGCGTCAAGGAGCTGTGGAGCCTGCTGCGCGACCCGGTGATGCTGGTGCTGATCGTCTACACCTTCACCGTGTCGGTCTACACCGCCGCCACGGCCATGCCCGAGACGCTGAACAAGGCGGCCATCGCGGTGGTGGACGAGGACGGCTCGGCCCTGTCGGCGCGCATCGTCTCGGCCTTCTACCCGCCGCAGTTCGTCACGCCGGTGCTGATCACGCCGCAGGAAATGGACGCCGGCATGGACGCCGGCCGCTACACCTTCGTGCTGCACATACCGAGCGGCCTGCAGCGCGACGTGCTGCGCGGGCGCGCGGCCGCGCTGCAGTTGAACGTGGACGCCACGCGCATGAGCCAGGCCTTCTCCGGCAGCGGCTACGTGCAGCAGATCGTGCAGGGAGAGATCAGCGAGTTCACGCAGCGCCACCGCGCCAGCGCCGCCCTGCCGGTGGACATGGCCCTGCGCGCGCGCTTCAACCCGGCGCTGGAAAAATCCTGGTTCGGCTCGCTGATGCAGATCATCAACAACGTGACCATGCTCTCGATCATCCTGACCGGCGCGGCGCTCATCCGCGAGCGCGAGCACGGCACCATAGAGCACCTGCTGGTCATGCCGGTGACGCCCGCCGAGATCATGCTGGCCAAGGTCTGGTCCATGGGCGCGGTGGTGCTGCTGGCCGCCGCGGTGGCGCTGCAGCTCGTGGTGCGCGGCCTGCTGCACGTGCCCATCGAGGGCTCGGTGCCGCTGTTCCTGGCGGGCTCGGCGCTGTGCCTGTTCGCCACCACGTCCATGGGCATCTACCTGGCCACGCTGGCGCGCAGCATGCCGCAGTTCGGCCTGCTCATGGTCCTCACGCTGCTGCCGCTGCAGATGCTCTCGGGCGGCATGACACCGCGCGAGAGCATGCCGCAGATCGTGCAGACGCTGATGCTCTTCGCGCCCACCACGCATTTCGTCGAACTGGCCCAGGCCATCCTGTACCGCGGCGCGGGGCTGGACGTGGTATGGCCGCAGTTCCTGGCGCTGCTGGCCATCGGCGCCGTGCTGTTCGGCCTGTCGCTGGCGCGCTTTCGCAAAACCATCAGCCAGATGGCCTGATCCACCCCAAGGAGTTCCATGCCAGACACTGCAACCACCACCGCAGCCATGCCGGGCGACGAGCTTGCGATCGTGCGCAACCGCACCTTCGACGAGATCGCCATCGGCGACAGCGCCACCATCGAGCGCACCCTCGGCAAGGAGGACATCCAGCTCTTCGCCCTGCTCTCGGGCGACGTGAACCCGCAGCACCTGGACGAAGACTTCGCCGCCGCCACGCGCTTTCAGGGCGTCATCGCCCACGGCATGCTGGGCGGTGCGCTGATCTCGGCCGTGCTGGGCACGCGCCTGCCCGGCCCGGGCACCATCTACCTGGGGCAGACGCTCAAATTCCTGGCGCCGGTGCGCGTGGGCGACCGGCTGCGCATCAGCGTGACCGTGACCGCGCGCGACGAGACCCGCAAGCGCCTCACGCTGGCCTGCGCCTGCGTCAACCAGGACGGCACCACCGTCATCAGCGGCGAGGCCGAGGTGCAGGCCCCCACCGAGCGTGTGGTGCGCGCGCGCACCACGCTGCCCGAGGTGCGCCTGTGCGTGGGCCAGGACGGCATGCAGCGCCTGCTCTCGCACGTGCGCCCGCTGGGCACGCTGCGCATGGCCGTGGTGCACCCGTGCGACGCGCTGAGCCTGTCCGGTGCGCTGGACGCCCGCGAGGCCGGGCTCATCGACCCCGTGCTGGTGGCACCGCGCGCGCGCCTGCTGGCCGTGGCGCAGCAGGCCGGCCTGGACCTGGCCGACATCGCCATCGAGGACGTACCGCACAGCCACGCGGCCGCCGCCCGCGCCGTGGAGCTGGTGCTCGAAGGCCGCGTGCAGGCGCTCATGAAGGGCAGCCTGCACACCGACGAGCTGATGGCCGCCGTGGTGGCCGCGCAGGGCGGGCTGCGCACCAAGCGGCGCGTGAGCCACTGCTTCGTGATGCAGACGCCCGCCTACCCGCGCCCCTTCATCATCACCGACGCGGCCATCAACATCGCGCCCACACTGGAGCACAAGGCCGACATCGTGCGCAACGCCATCGACCTGGCGCACGCCATCGGCGTGGCCGAGCCGCGCGTGGCCATCCTGGCCGCCGTGGAGACCGTGACCGCGAGCATGCCCGCCACGCTGGACGCGGCCGCGCTGTGCAAGATGGCCGACCGCGGGCAGATCACGGGCGGCCTGCTGGACGGGCCGCTGGCGTTCGACAACGCCGTCTCGATCGCCGCCGCGCGCACCAAGGGCATCGTCTCCGAGGTGGCGGGCCGCGCCGACATCCTGGTGGTGCCCGACCTGGAGAGCGGCAACATGCTGGCCAAGCAGCTCGAATACCTGGGCGACGCCGCCAGCGCCGGCATCGTGCTCGGCGCGCGCGTGCCCATCGTGCTCACGAGCCGCGCCGACTCGCGCGAGGCGCGCCTGGCCTCGTGCGCCGTGGCGGTGCTGCTGGCGCACCACTACCAGGAGGCGCCGCTATGAGCGACCTGGTCCTCGTGCTCAACTGCGGCTCGTCGAGCATCAAGTTCGCGCTGTTCGACGCCGGCGCGCGGCCCCTGCCGCGCCAGCCCCTGTGGAACGGCAAGGTGGACGGCATCACCGGGCCCGCGCCCACGTTCGGCGAGACCGGCGTGGCCCCCGGCCCGGTGGCGCTGGACGCGACCCACCCCTACAGCGCCGCGCTGGAGCACATCCGCGCGCGCGTGCGCGAGCGCATGGCCCGGGGCGGCCACCGCATCGCCGCCGTGGCGCACCGCGTGGTGCACGGCGGCGCCAAGTACCAGGACCCGGTGCGCGTGGACGCCGCGGTGCTGGACGACCTGCGCGGCTACATACCGCTGGCGCCGCTGCACCAGCCGTTCGCGCTCGAAGCCATCGCCGCGCTGCTGCAGGGCGCACCCGGCCTGCCGCAGGTGGCGTGCTTCGACACCGCCTTCCACCACACCCTGCCCGAGGTGGAAAAGATGCTGCCCCTGTCCTGGGACGCCTGGGAACGCGGCCTGCGCCGCTACGGCTTCCACGGCCTGTCGTACGAATACATGTCGCTCGCGCTGGCCGAACGGTATGGCGACGCCGCGCGCGGCCGCACCATCGTGGCCCACCTGGGCAGCGGCGCCAGCCTGTGCGCCATGCAGGGCCTGAAGAGCGTGGCCACCAGCATGGGCTTCTCGGCGCTGGACGGCCTGATGATGGGCACGCGCTGCGGCGCGCTGGACCCCGGCGCGCTGCTGTACCTGATGGAGATCGAGAAGCTGTCGCTGCACGACGTGGGCCAGCTGCTCTACCACGGCTCGGGCCTGCTGGGCATCTCGGGCGTATCGCCCGACCCGCGCGTGCTGCTGGGCGAGGAGGCCGGCAACGCGCGCGTGCGGGCCGCGCTGGCGCTGTACGTGCGCCGCATCGTGCGCGAGATCGGCGCGCAGGTGGCGGTGCTCGGCGGCCTGGACCTGCTGGTGTTCACCGCCGGCATCGGCGAGCACAACGCCGCCATCCGGGAACGCGTCTGCGCGGGCCTGGCCTACCTGGGCGTGGCGCTGGACGCGCAGGCCAACGCAGGCAACGCCGACCTCATCTCCAGCCTTGAGAGCCGCATCCCCGTGGCCGTGGAGCGCACCAACGAGGAATGGGTGGCCGCCTGGCACGCCACCCGCCTGCTGGACGCTCCATAGAATCCGACCATGCCCCCCAGCCTCTCAGACATACCGCCGCCCCGCCGCCCCAGCGTGCACTTCCTGCTGGCGCACCCGGCCCATTTCCTCGCGCTGGGCCTCGGCAGCGGGCTGTCGCCCGTGGCGCCCGGCACGGTGGGCACGCTGTGGGGCTGGCTCGCCTTCCTGGCGCTGCAGTTGTGGCTCACGCCGCTGGGGCTGGGCCTCTTGATCGCGCTGGCGCTGGCGCTGGGCTGGTGGGCCTGCACCGTCACGGCGCGCCACATGGGCGTGGCCGATCCGGGCTCCATCGTGTGGGACGAGGTCGTCGCCATCTGGATCGTGCTGTGGCTGGCCATGCCCATGGGCCTGTGGGGCCAGCTCGCCGCGTTCGCGCTGTTCCGCTACTTCGACGCCGCCAAGCCCGGCCCCGTGGCCTGGGCCGACCGGCTGTTCAAGGGCTTCGGCTGGCGCGGGGGCCTGGGCATCCTGCTGGACGACCTGGTGGCCGCCTTCTGCACGCTGCTGGCCATCGCGCTGTGGCGCCACTTCATCAGGTAGAAATCCATGGAACTATCGAAAGATGAGCTGCCAGCGCTTGATGGGCGGGCGCTGGAGGCCGATTTGGCTCATATCTCCAGCATCCTGCTGGCGCGCGGCTGGATGCTGGCCACGGCCGAGAGCTGCACCGGCGGCATGATCGCCGCCGCCTGCACCGACCTGGCGGGGTCGAGCCAGTGGTTCGAGCGCGGCTTCGTCACCTACTCCAACGCCGCCAAGGTGCAATGCCTGGGCGTGCCCGCCGCGCTGATCGAACGGCACGGCGCGGTGAGCGAGGACGTGGCGCGCGCCATGGCCCAGGGCGCCGTGCGGCACAGCGCGGCGCAGGTGGCCGTGGCGGTGACGGGCGTGGCCGGCCCCACGGGGGGATCGCCCGGCAAGCCCGTGGGCACGGTGTGGTTCGGATGGCAGGTCGATGGCGCCACGCACGGCGAGATGCGGCGCTTCGACGGCGGCCGCGCCGCCGTGCGCCGCGCCGCCGTGCGCCACGCGCTGGAACGGCTGCGGGCGCTGCTGAACGCGTAGCGGCGCCGCGGCCAGGCCTTTCACCTCGCCTGCAGGGCGGGCACGGCCAGCCGCTCCGGCAATGCGGGCCGGGCGCGCTGCGGGGCCTGCGGCTGCTCCTCCAGCTGGAACACCGCGATGGCCTGCACCTGCGTCTTGGCCTGTGCGCGCAGGCTGTCGGCCGCGGCCGAGATCTCCTCCACGAGGGCGGCATTGCGCTGGGTGCCCTCGTCCATGTGCTGCACGGCCAGGCCGATCTGCGCCATGCCGACGCTTTGCTCGGCGCTGGAGTTGCTGATCTCCAGCATCAGCGGCGCGGCGCGGCCTATGGCTTCCACCGCCTCCTCGATCGTGGCGCCCGCGCGGTTGACCACGGTCGTGCCGTCGGCGGCGCGGCCCACGCTCTCGTCAATGAGCTGCCTGATCTCGCGCGCGGCCTCGGCCGAACGCCCGGCCAGCGCGCGCACCTCGCTGGCCACCACGGCAAAGCCGCGCCCCTGGGAGCCCGCGCGCGCGGCCTCGACGGCGGCATTCAGGGCCAGGATGTTGGTCTGGAACGCGATGCCGTCGATGAGCCCGATGATGTCGGCCATCTTCCCCGCCGATTTGTGGATCTCGTCCATGGTGCGCACCACCTGCGCCATCATCTGGCCGCCCTGGGAGGCGGTGTCGCTGGCGCGCGCGACGATCTTCTGGGCCTCGCGCGCATTGGCGGCGCTGTGCTCCACCGATGCCGTGAGCTGCTCCATGGCGGCGGCCTGCTGCTCCAGCGCGCCGGCCTGCGCGGTGGTGCGCTCCGCCAGGTCCTGGTTGCCCGCAGCGATCTGGACCGCGGCGTTGGCCACGCTCTCGCTGCCGCTGCGGATGCCCTGCACCACCTGCGCCAGCTGCGCGCGCATCACCGCCAGCGCCTGCAGCACCTGGGCCGCCTCGTCCCGCCCCTGCGCCTCGATGGGGCGGCCCAGGTCCCCGCGCGCCACGCATTGCGCGGCCTCGACCGCCCGCGCCAGCGAGCCGGTGATGCCGCGCACCAGGGCCACGCCGAACAGCAGCGCGAACAGCAGGCCGCCGCCGATGGTCGCCAGCGACAGCGCGCGGATGGTGGCGTAGCGGGCCTCGGCGGCCTCGTAGGCCATGCGGGCCTGCTCGCGCTGCAGGTCCACCAGGGCGGCGATGCCGGCGCCCACGGGCTCGTAGAGCGGGCGCACGGCCTCCAGCACCAGCTGCTGGGCCCGCTGCGGCTGCTGCGCGCGCAGGGCGGCGACCGCGGGCTGCAGGCCCTCCTGCACGAAGCGCTGGCGGTGCCGCGCGAAGTCCTGCGCCAGGCGCTGCTCGCCATCGGCCAGCCCGTCCCGGTGGTCGGCCTTGTATTCGTCCCAGATGCGGGTGATGGCGGCGATGTTGGTCTCCACCTCGTCGGCGCTGGCGCGCATCTGCTCGGGCACCGGGGTCACCAGGGCGGCGGCGAGCGCCAGGCGGTTGCGCAGCAGCAGGGACTGGATCTGCCCCATCCGGGCTGTGGCCGCGAGGCGCTCCTCGTACAGGACCCGCAGGTCAGCATTCGCCTGGGCGATGCCCCATTGCCCGAGCAGGCCGATGGCAAGGACCAGCAGCGACAAGGCGCCCGCCAGCAGGGATACACGGGTGGAAATTTTGAATCGGTTCATACCTACCTCTGAAAAATCGGGGAAACGGCCGGTTCGGGATGGGCCTGCGACAGTGTTCCGTGCTGGCCGAGCAGCCATGCCTCGAGCGCCGCCGCGGGCTGCGGCATGCCGAACAGATAGCCCTGGAACGCCGGGCACTGCAGCTGCGCGAGCACCATGCGCTGCGCCTCGGTCTCCACGCCCTCGGCCACGACGTGCAGGCCCAGGGTGCGGGCCATGCCCACGATGGTCTGCACGATGACCGCGTCTCTCGCGTGCGGCCCCATGTCCTGGATGAAGCTGCGGTCGATCTTGAGCTGGTACAGCGGCAGGCGCTGCAGCTGCGAAAGGCAGGAATAGCCCGTGCCGAAGTCGTCGAGCGCGAAGCGCACGCCCAGGCAGCGCAGCGTCTGCATCTTGCGCACGGCGTCGGCGATGTCGTGCAGCATGGCGCTCTCGGTCAGTTCCAGCACCAGCAGGTCCGGCCTGGCGCCGCTGCTGGCGAGCGCCGCATGCACCTGCTCCACGAAGCCCGGCTGCGCGAACTGGCGCGCGCTCACGTTGACGGAAAGCATCAGCCCGCGCGTATGGGGCTGGCCGGCCCAGGCCCGCAGCTGCGCGCAGGCCGTCTGCAGCACCCATTCGCCCAGCGCCAGGATCAGGCCGGAAGCCTCGGCGATGGGAATGAACTGCCCCGGCGGCACCTGGCCGTGGTGCGGGTGGTACCAGCGCAGCAGCGCCTCCACGCCCACGGGCTGGTGCAGCGCATTCACCTGCACCTGGTAGTGCAGCGCGAGCTGGCCGGCCTCGATGGCGCCGCGCAGGGCCGTCTCCAGCGCCGCGCGGGCCTCCATCTGCGCCTGCAGCACCGGATCGAAGAAGTGGTAGCCATTGCGTCCTGCGCTCTTGGCCTGGTACATGGCCATGTCGGCGCGCTTGAGCAGCTCCTTGGTGGTGCTCGTGCCCGGGCGGAACAGGCAGACCCCCAGGCTGGCGCTGGTGTGCATCAGGCGCCCGGCCAGCTGGGTGGGAGAGGCCATGGCGGCCAGCACCTGCTCGGCCAGCGTCCGCGCCTGGACGTAGGCCTGGCCTTCGTCGGCGTGCAGGCGCTGCGCGAGGATGACGAACTCGTCCCCGCCCAGCCGCGCCACCAGCCCCCGCCCCTGCGCCGCCACCGTCAGGCGCCGCGCGATCTGCCGCAGGTGCTTGTCGCCCTCCTCGTGGCCCAGCGTGTCGTTGATGATCTTGAAGTGGTCCAGGTCCATCAGCAGCAGCGCGCCGTGGCCCGCCGCGCCGCCGCCGTCCAGGGCCTGCTGCATGTGCTGGCGCAGCAGGAGGCGGTTGGGCAGCTCGGTCAGCGTGTCGTAGTAGGCCAGCCTGCGGATGGCCTGCTCGCTCTTGCGCAGCCGGGTCTGCATGGAGCGCAGCGCCCGGAACACATTGCTGATCTCGTCATTCCCGCGCACGGCAATGGGTGCATTCAGCTGCCCGCTGGCGATGCGGTCGCAGACCGTGATGACCTGCCGCAGCGGCTGGGTGATCGACCGTATCAGCAGCCAGCCCAGCCAGCTCAGCAGCGCCATGGAGGCCAGCAGCGCGCCCAGGGACAGCCAGCGCGTGTACTCGTAGCGACGCACACCCTCGCGGTAAGCCGCCTCGGCAAAGTCGAACTGCAGGCGGACCAGCTCATGGATTTCCGGCTCGGCCTGCTCGTACAGCACCCGGGCGCTCTCGGCCAGCCGCCGCGTGTCCTGGTAGTCCAGCGCGCGCAGCGCCGCCACCGCCGGCATCAGGGCCTCGTCGAGGTAGCGCGCGCGGTGCTGGCCGAACCGCTGCGCCAGCGCCATCTCGTCGCCCCCGCGCGGCACCGACAGATAGCCCGCCCACAGCTGGTCTATGGCCCGCGCGTTGCCTTCGACCTGGAGCGCCGCCTCCCGCGCCGACACCGGGTCCAGCGCCGCCGCCGGGGCCAGGACCAGTTGCAGGTACAACCGGTTGGCGAGCATGAGCTGCGCGATCCGCGAGAGCGTGCGCACCGGGGCCATGCGGTCCTCGTACACCACCCTCAGGCTTTCCTTGGACGCAGCCAGGCCCCGGATGCCGGCCGCCGCCAGCAGGCCGGCCACCATGATCGCCAGGGCCATCGTGGCGGCGAGCCGCGTGCCGATGCGCAGGCGCGAGAGCAGTCCCTGGAGCCTCGGTGCGCGGCTCAGGCGCCGGATGGCACTCGGTGCCTGGCCCCAGCCGGCGGCCGCCACCATGCGGCGGCCCCCGCGCTTCGCACGGGCAGGCACGCGCGCAGCCATCGATTTGCAGAACCGGGAAAGACCCAACATGAAACACACACCTTGCTGGCAGCAGGCCCGTCCGCATTGCAGACGGGCGCCGGAGAAGGCATGTTCAGGGCCTGGGGAGAGCACGGCGCGGCGGGGCAGGGCCGCGCATGAGAGAAGTATTCTTCGTTCAGCGCTCCTCGCGCCACATCCGTGCAAACCCTAGCTCCTGCTCGCTGGCTCGCGTCAACGGTGCAACAACTCGCAGGCCCGGACGATCTCTTGCGCCACCGCGCTCAGCTTGCGCCGCTGGGCGCGCGCGGCGTTGCGCAGAAGCTCGAAGGCGGGCTTGCGCGCCATGCGGTACTGCACCATGGTGATGCCGGTGGCCACGTTGATCTCGCGGTCTGCGTCGAGCGCGGACTGCAGCTGCGTGCGCGCGCGGCGCAGGCCGTCCAGTTCCCCGGCGCGCTGCAGCGCGGTTTCGATCGCCGGCTGGATCTGGTGCAGCGCCAGCGGCTTGACCAGGTAGCCCAGGGCGCCGCTGTGCGTGGCACGTTCCACGGTGGCGGCGTCGCCATAGGCGCTGAGCATCAGGAACGGCACATGGTCGACCTCGGCCAGCCGCTGCGCCAGCGACAGGCCGTCGCGCCCCGGCAGGCGCACGTCCACGATCGCCAGGTCGGGGCGCAGGCCGCCGCTGAGCAGCGTCTCGGCTTCCTCCACGCAGTCGGCGACCGCGACCTGGTAGCCCATGTGGCGCAGGCCCGCGGCCAGCGTGCCCAGTATCAGCCGGTCATCGTCCACCAGCAGCAGGCGGGCGGCGGTGGGTGTGTCGTCACTAGCAGTCATGGCCATGGCACTCAAGGGAGGTTTCGGTCATGCAGTGCTGGAACACGGGCACCCGCAGGCGCAGGCGGGCCACGGCGCGCGCCCCGATCTGCTCGAACGCAGGGCGGCGCCGGAGCGCGGCATCAGGGTGGCGACCAGCTCCAGCCCCACCTGCGCATTGGAATGGCCCGCGGGCCAGCGCCCGGGGCATGAACCGCACGATCTGCGAGAGCGTGCGCACCGGGGCCATGCGGTCTTCGTACACCCCCCTCGGGCTTTCCTTGGACACGGCCAGGCCCCGGATGCAGGCCCTCATGGAGGCGCCTCCATGCTGCGCAGGCGCGGGCACGCAGGCCGCGATGCGCGAGCGACCATCCATTCACAGGACCAGGAGGGACCGGACATGAAACACACCTTGCTGGCAGCAAAAGCAGCAGCGCCCGCCACATGGGGCGAGCGCCGGAAAAGGCATGTTCAGGGCCTGGGTGGAAGCGCTGCGCGGCGGGGCAGGGCGCGCAGGCAGGGCGCATTCTGTGTCGGGCGCCAACCGCACCACATCCGTACAAACACTGATGCATGCGGCGCAGGCCCGCGTCGTCCACCAGCCGCGGGCGGGCGGCGGTGGGTGTGCCGTCACTAGCAGTCACGGCCATGGCACTCGGGGACGGTTTCGGTCATGCAGTGCTGGAGCACGGGCGCCCGCAGGCACAGGCGGGCCACGGCGCGCCCGCCGATCTGCTCGAACGCCAGGGTGGCGCCGGAGCGCGGCATCAGGGTGGCGACCAGCTCCAGCCCCACCTGCGCATTGGAATGGCCCGCGGGCCAGCGCCCGGGGTTGGATATGGAAAGGCAGATCTCCTGCCGGTGTTCCTGCGTGCTCAGGGCCACCCGCACGTCCTGGTGCTGCCGCCCGCCGTGCTTGACGGCGTTGAGGACCAGCTCGTGCACGATCAGTGCCAGCGGCACGGCTTCCCCGGGCTGGATGCAGCACGGCAGTCCCGGCGCAACGGCAGCCGCCGGCAGCTGCACGGCGATGGCCACGCCCCACAGGGCCCCCACGCCCTGCGCCACCTCCTGCACCAGTTCGCACAGCCGCACCTGGTCCACACGGCTGCACCCCTGCAGGCCGTGCAGCACGGCGATGCTCTGCACCTGCCCCGTGACCTCGGTGATCGGCTCGCGCAGGGATGGATAGCTCAGCCCCAGTGTCTGCAGCACGCCCGTGATGCCCTGCAGATTGTTCTTGATGCGGTGATGCACCTCGCGCACCAGCGCGGCGCGGTGGGCCTGCTCGCGCTGGCGGCGCTGCGCCTGCTGCTGCCGCCAATTGCTGATGTCGGTCAGGGTCAGCACATGGTGCGTGACCCGTCCCCCGGAGTCCGCGACCGGCGTGCACGTGAACCATACGGGATAGCGTTCGCCCGACTTGCGCCGGTGCCAGTCCCGGCGCTGCTGCGCGGGCCAGGGCGGCGGAGCGTCGCAGCAGGCCCCCTGCCGCCCGCAGCCGGCGGCGCCCAGGAACTGCGGCGTGCGCCCCAGCACCTCGTGCGCCGCATAGCCCGACATGGCCAGGAACGACCGGTTCGCACGCAGGATCACGCCCCGGGCATCGGTGATCAACAACCCCTCCTGGCACTCGAAGGCGATCGCGGCGATGCGCGCATCCGCCCTCTGGCGGCGCAGCACATCCAGATAGGAGGCCAGCGCCGTGCCGACCAGCGACAGGATCAGGACGTACGAGCCGTAGCCCAGCCCCCCGGTGGCCTGCAGGTCCTGCGCGAAAAAGCCCTGGCCCTGCAGCATGCCCCAGCCCGCCTGCGCGGTCACCAGGCACAGCAGCCCCGCCGTGCCCGCCATGCCCAGACGCACGCCGGCCCAGGCCACGAAGAGGAACTGCCAATAGGCATGGGCCAGCGGCCGCAGCCACTCGCCGCCCCAGCCCAGGAAAATCACCTGCCCTGCGGCAAGCGCCAGCCCATACACCGCCACGCCCTCGGCCGTCTGGCGCCAGGTCACGCCCCGCTGCCACGACAGGACCGGCTGCACCATCAACGCCACGCCCAGGCCAGCGCGCCGCCCGCCCAGAGCACGGCCAGGCCCATGCCTTCGAGCAGGGGCCGCCAGACGGCGGAAATGGAGAGGAGCGTGGACATGGGCCAGGCAGTACAAACCCGCATTGCAAGCCGTCCGCCTACTTCTCGACCTGATGCACATCAAACATCAAGAAACACGGCATCCGCCCCTTTGCCCATAACCACAAAAACCATAGCTACCGGTGCCCGCCGACGGTGCGGAGCGAGGGCAAGCCACACCGTCAATCGGCCGGAATGGCTTGCCATCCCGCGATCACGCCCCGCAGCATTTCTTGTACTTCTTGCCGCTGCCGCAGGGGCAGGGGTCGTTGCGGCCGGGCTGGGCGCCCTTGACGATGGTCTCCACGCGCGGGCCCAGGCTGCGCCAGAGCTGGAGCAGATCGTACACGGCCCAGATCGCCTCGCCGAAGACCTCCAGGCGCTCCCGGCTGGTGCTGGGCGGGCCGTCCTCGGCGTACATGCAGATCTCGGGCCTGCCGGTATCGTCCTCGGTCAGGGCGACGATGGCGTCCAGCGCATCGTCCAGCCACTGCGCGGCCTCCTTGTCGCGCGGCGCGGCCCAGTCGTCGGGCCAGTTCTCCACGGCGAACATGAAGCCCAGCGCCCAGACCTGGCCGAACGAGGGGATCTCCTGGCCCTCCATCTCGGCGCGCTCCTCCTCGGGCAGGCTGGCGATGGCGCCGCGCATGTCGATGACCTCGGGCTGGAAGGCGTCATCCTGGTCCAGCGATTCGGCCTGCGCGTCCAGCTGGGCCGCCACCTCGGCGCTGCGCAGCGCCCACAGCGCGAGGAAGCGCTGCTGCTGCACCAGGTCCTTGAAGGTGGGCACGAGCGGCAGGGGCCCGCCTTCGGAAACTTCCAGCGGCAGTCCGTCGCCCAGCAGCATGGGCAGCCATTCGGCCGCGGGCACGGGGCGGCGCGTGCAGGCCAGGGCCGTCAGGAAGCCGTCGCAGAACTCCCACTGCGGCACGTCCTCCTCGCGCGTGCGCAGCTCGTCGAGCAGGGCGTCGAGCTCGTCGAGTTCATCGGGGCCCAGGGCGGGGCTGGCGGAGGCGCTGGATTCGGTCATGACGGTCACGCGGGTAATGTGGGCGGCGGCAAGGCTCGCGACTATGATTTCCCGCTTGCCGGCCAAGGTCGGCCAGTGTAGCGCCGCACCGCGCCATGCCCAGTCCAGCCTCCGACTACGCCTCCTTCCTGGCGCGCCAGCTGCCGCAGCAGCCCCGCGCCATCGCCCGCTACCAGCTGGGTGGCGAACAGGTCTGGCTCAAGCGCGCCGGCCCCGACAACGGCATGTGGCGCTACTGCCTGCTGGGCATGCTGGCCGCCCTCCTGCGCCTGCCGGTGCTGCGCCCCGTGCCCAATCACGGCGGGCGGGCGGCCATCGCCACCGAGGTGCAGCGTCTGCGCCAGCTGGCGGACCAGGGGCTGCGCGTGCCCCGGGTGCTCGCCGTCCAGGCGGATGGCTTTTTGATGGAGCATCTGGCGGCGCCGGGGCAGGACGCCCCGTCGCTCGCCGACGAGATGCAGGCCGCCGTGGCCCACGACGGGCCACAGGCCTTGCTGGCGCTGTGGCGCCTGGGCCTTGCCACGCTGGACGCGGTGCATGGGCGCGGCCTGTGCCTGAGCCAGGCCTTCGCCCGCAACATGGTGCGCTGCGCCGACGGCGTGGTGGCCTGCATCGACTTCGAGGACGACCCCGCCACCACCCTGCCCCTGGATCTGTGCCAGTTGCGCGACGCGCTGTGCTACGTGCACTCCAGCGCCGGCTACCTGGCCCTGGCCGGCGCCCTGCCCGAGGCCCGCGCCCTGTGGCGCCAGTGGTGCGCCTGCCCCGTGCGCGCCGGCGCGTTCCAGGCCGAGCTGGCATTGACCGTGCGCCGCCTGGCCTGGCTGCGCCATCTGCCGCAAAGCCGCCGCCTGGGGCGCGACGCGGGACGCCTGCGGGCAGCCTACGATCTGCTCGGCTGAGCCCTGCGCTCAGGCGCTGCAGGGCACGGCGTCTTCTACCAGAACAATAGCTGCCGCCACTTGCACACCAAGGGCCAGCAGCCTTTTTCGCATGCAAAGCACGGCCTTGTCCTTGGACACCAGGATGGCGCGGTGCGCGAGCGCCAGGTCGATGAACTTCTGGTCGTCCGCGTCCTTGCAGGCGCAGGGCGCGCGCGCGGCCACCTCCACCACCCGCGTGCCGGCGTCGAACGCCGCCAGCACGTCCTGCGCCGCCACGCCGTAGTACTGCATGCGCGGCTGCAGGTGGGGGTACTGCAGCACGCGCTCGAGCTCGTCGCGCATGGGCCGCGTGGCGATCCACTCCAGGCGCCGCGCCTGCAGCAGCGCGCGCACGGCGGCCACGGCCGGGTCGGCGAAGAGGAACAGGTCGAGCACGATGTTGGTGTCCAGCACCACGGGGCATGCCGGCCCGCCGGCAGGCGCATGCCGCGGCAGGGGCAGCTCAGGCCGCATCGGGGGTTTCCGCGGGCGTGCGCGGGCGCGCCGGGCCCGCCACCAGGTCGAAGCGGAACATGCGGCATTCGATGGGGCCGTTCCACAGCGGCACGCGGCGCGACTCCTTCAGGCGCATCTTGCCCGGCAGCTTCAGGTCGGGCGTGAGCAGCCAGGCCTGCCAGCCGGCGTAGTGCCGCTTCCAGTGCGCGGCCAGCTGCTGGAAGAAGTCCACGCCGTCCTCGGTCTGCGCGCTTTCGCGGCCCGCGCGCGCGACGACGGCCATGCGCTCGCGCGCGTCGCGCCCTGCGCTGCCGGCCGCGGCGATGCGCTCGCCATACGGCGGGTTGAGCAGCATCACGCCCGGCTGCTCGCAGGGCGGCATGCGCTGCAGCGCGTCGCCGCCGCGCAGCTGCACGGCGGCGGCCACGCCGGCGCGCTCGGCGTTGCGCTGGGCAAAGTCCACCATGCGGTGCGATACGTCACTGCCAAAAATGGGCACAGGGCTTGCCACGGCTGCGCCAGTAGCTTCCTCTTTGATAGCGGACCAGACATGGGCCTGGTAGGGCAGGAGCTTCTCGAACCCGAAGCGGCGCCTGAGCCCGGGCGCGATGCGGCAGGCGATCTGCGCCGCCTCGATGACCACGGTGCCGCTGCCGCAGCAGGGGTCGTACAGCGGCATGGGCGCATCGCCATGCGGGTCCCAGCCCGTGGCCGCGATCATGGCTGCGGCCAGGGTTTCCTTGAGCGGCGCGTCGCCCTTGTCCTCGCGCCAGCCGCGCTTGAACAGCGGCTCGCCCGAGGTGTCGATGTACAGCTGGGCGTGCTCGCGCGTCAGGTGCAGGTGGATGCGCACGTCGGGCCAGCGCGTCTCGACGTCGGGGCGGCTGCCGCCCTTGGCGCGGAAGCGGTCGGCCACGGCGTCCTTCACGCGCAGGGCGGCGAAGTTCAGGCTCTTGAGCGGGCTGTGCTGCGCCGTCACCTCCACCTTGAAGCTCTGGCGCGGGGTGAACCAGGCCTCCCAGGCCACGTCGCCGGCCAGCGCGTAGATGTCGTCCTCGCTGCGGTAGGGCCGCTCGGCCAGCTGCACCAGCACGCGCTGGGCCAGGCGGCTGTGCAGGTTGAGAAGCAGCGCGTCGCGCCAGGCGGCGCGCACCAGCACGCCGGCGCGGCCCACCAGCAGGTCCTGGCCGGACAGGCCCGTGAGGCCGTGCACCTCGTCGGCCAGGAAGCCCTCGACGCCGGCGGCGCAGGGCAGGAAGAGTTGCAGGGTGTTCATTGCGGCTGTGCGGCGCGCTGCAGCAGCTGGCGCACGGGCTCGGGGATGGGCGCGGGCCTGCGCGCGGCCCGGTCGATGAAGACGATGCCGGTCTTGCCGCGCGCGACCTCGCGGCCCTGGGACTTCTCCGTCATGCGGAACACCAGGTCGAAGCCGTAGCGGTTGAAGTCCTGCGGCGTCATCTGCACGCGCAGCGTCTCGCCATGGAAGGCCTCGGACTTGTACTGCGCCAGCATGTCGCCCACCACGGTGGACAGGCCCGCCACGTCCGCCTCGGCATAGCCCAGGGAGCGGAAGAAGCGCACGCGCGCCTCCGACACCAGGCTGAGCAGCTGCGCGTTGTCCAGGTGGCCGCCCTGGTTGACGTGGCTGATGTAGACCTGCAGCTCGGTGCTGAAGCCGAAGTGCGCCGGCAGGTCGAAGACGATGCGTGCCATGGGGTATCTCTTTCTATAGCGCCTTGCGCAGGTTGGCGGGCGCGATCTTCAGCGCCTCGCGGTACTTGGCCACGGTGCGGCGCGCGCACTCTATGCCCTGTTCCTTGAGCATGTCGGCGATCTGGCCGTCCGACAGCGGCTTGTGCGGGTCCTCGGCGGCGACGAACTGCCGGATGAGCGCGCGCACCGCCGTGCTCGACGCGCTGCCGCCGGTCTCGGTGCCCAGGCCCGAGCCGAAGAAGTACTTGAGCTCGAACGTGCCCTGGGGCGTGGCCATGTACTTGGCCGTGGTCACGCGGCTGATGGTGGATTCGTGCAGGCCGAGCTCGTCGGCGATCTCGCGCAGCACCAGCGGGCGCATGGCCAGCTCGCCATGCACGAAGAAGTTCTTCTGCCGCTCCACGATGGCGCTGGACACGCGCAGGATGGTGTCGAAGCGCTGCTGTATGTTCTTGATGAACCAGCGCGCCTCCTGCAGCCTGGCCTGCAGCGCCTGGTGGCCGTCGCCTTTGCTGCCGCCGCGCAGGGCGTTGGCGTAGACGTCGTGCACGCGCAGGCGCGGCATCACGTCGGGGTTGAGGCGGACGCTGAAGCTCTGCTGCGCGCCGCGCCCGGTCTTCCGGACGATCACGTCGGGCACGATGACGTTGCGCTCCACGTCGGCGAAGCGCCGCCCGGGGCGCGGCTCCAGCCGTGCGATCAGCGCCATGGCGGCGCGCGTGCAGTCGTCGCTGCTGCCTGCGGCCTGGGCCAGGCGGCGCACGTCGCGCCGCGCCAGCAAGTCGAGCGGCTGGCGGCAGATGCACAGCGCGGCCTGGATCACCTCGGGGTCGCCCTCCTCTTCCCGGTCCAGCGCCTGCAGCTGCAGCGTCAGGCATTCGGCCAGCCCGCGCGCGCCCACGCCCGCGGGCTCCAGGCTCTGCAGCAGGCGCAGGGCCACGGTCAGGCGGTGCATCAGCTCGTCGAGCTGCTCGGCGTCGCCCTCGTCCGCCAGGCTCGCGGCCAGGGATTCGAGCGGCTCGTCCAGATAGCCGTCGTCGTTGAGCGAGCCGATGAGAAAGCGCAGCGCCGCCATGTCCAGCTCGGACAGGCGCAGCGCCAGGGCCTGGCGCTCAAGGTGGTCGGCGAGCGATTCGTGGCCGTGCGCGAGGTCCGCGGCGTCGGCCTCGTCGCCATCGCCGGAGCCGCTGCCGGCGCCTGCGGGCGCATCGCTCCCCCACTCGCGGTCGTCGCCCGGGATGTCGGTGTCGCCGTCCCAGTCGGTGGGCGCGGCGATGTCGGGCATTTCAGCGTCGTTTTGGCCTTCATCGCCCGACCAGTCTGCGTCGGCAGCTCCTGAAGGCGTAGCATCCTCGGCCTGGCTGCCGCGCTCGCCCGCAGGGGGCGCGCCCGGCTCCTCCGGCGGCGCATCGTCCTCCGAGCGCTCCAGGAAGGGGTTTTCGTCGAGCATCTGCTCGACCTCCTGCGCCAGCTCCAGCGTGGACAGCTGCAGCAGGCGGATGGACTGCTGCAGCTGCGGCGTGAGCGCCAGGTGCTGCGAGACGCGCAGCGACAGGCTGGGTTTCATGGCCCGGCACCCGCCGTCCGGCCTTGTGTCGTACCGCGGCCCATGTCTCTCACATGCGGAAGTGCTCGCCCAGGTAGACCCGGCGCACTTCCGCGTTGTCGACGATTTCCGACGGCGTGCCCTGCGCGAGCACATGGCCGTCGCTGATGATGAAGGCGTGGTCGCAGATGCCCAGCGTCTCGCGCACGTTGTGGTCGGTGATGAGCACGCCGATGCCGCGCGCCTTCAGGAAGCCGATGATGCGCTGGATCTCGATCACGGCGATCGGGTCGATGCCCGCGAAGGGCTCGTCCAGCAGGATGAAGCGCGGCTGCGTGGCCAGCGCCCGGGCGATCTCCACGCGGCGGCGCTCGCCGCCCGACAACGCCAGCGCGGGCGACTGGCGCAGGTGGTCCACGCGCAGCTCCTGCAGCAGCTCGGTGAGCCGGCGCTCGATCTCGC
Source organism: Alicycliphilus sp. T452 (assembly GCF_054512775.1). Taxonomy (NCBI): domain Bacteria; kingdom Pseudomonadati; phylum Pseudomonadota; class Betaproteobacteria; order Burkholderiales; family Comamonadaceae; genus Alicycliphilus; species Alicycliphilus sp. T452. The sequence goes on along the minus strand of NZ_JBTNEH010000003.1, from coordinate 15,952 downwards.
CGCGCGGCAGCGCCCGGCCGTCCGCGCCGGTCTGCAGCTCCAGCACCGCGCGCACGTTGTCCTCCACGTTAAGCTTGCGGAAGATCGACGCCTCCTGCGGCAGGTAGGACAGGCCCAGGCGCGAGCGCCGGTGGATGGGCATGTTGGCCACCGAGTGGCCGTCGATGCGGATGTCGCCGCCGTCGCTGCGCACCAGGCCCACGATCATGTAGAACGACGTGGTCTTGCCCGCGCCGTTGGGGCCCAGCAGCCCCACCACCTCGCCCTTCTGCACGACCAGCGACACGTCCTTGACCACCTTGCGGCTGCCGTAGGACTTCTGCAGGTGCAGCGCCTCCAGCCGGCTGGCGCCGTCCTGCGGCGCCCCGGGCGCGCCCTGCGTGCGCGTCTCGTCCACGACCGCGCTCACTGCGTGCCGCCCAGGCTGGGAGTGGGGCGCAGCACGGGTGGCTCGGCGCGCGCGGGCGGCGGCGCCGTGCCCGAGGCCGGCTCCTTGGGCGACAGCACGGCGCGCACGCGGCCGCCGGGCGTGCCCGCGCTGGTGCCGGCCGGCGCGGTCTTCTGCCCGTCCACGGTGAACACGTCTGTGAGGTTGTTGTAGACGATGACCGCGCCCTTGACTTCGTCGGTGAGCTGGGCCTCGCGGTAGCGGCGCAGCTCGGCGCGGCGGATGAACTTCACGGTGTCGGCACGGCCGTCGTATTCGATGACCTCGCCCTCGCCCTCGACGAACTCGTCGGGCTGGCCCGGCGGCGTGTCGCGCTTTTGCCGGAAGAAGGCGCGCTTGCCCGATTCGGCCGTCACCACGCCGTACTGGAAGCCATCGGGATCCTGGCGCACGTCCAGCTGCGCGCCGCGCAGCACGATGCTGCCCTTGGTCATGACCACATGGCCGGTGAACACGCTGGTCTGCTTGAGCTCGTCGTGGCGCAGCGCATCGGCCTCGATGTTCATGGGCTTGTTGCGGTCAGCCTTCTCGGCATGCGCGCCCGGCAACCAGGCCAGTGCCAGGGCGCCAAGCAGAAGGAGGGAGGGCAGTCGGATTCTCATAGGGCACGATTCTTGCGGTCATTGTACTGACGCATTCGCCGCCGCCAGAGCCAAGCCCGGTGGACGCAAATAAAAAGCGCGCCCGGGGGCGCGCCTCGTGCCGGGCAGACGCGCGGCGTCACCCCTTGCGCGCCACGCCGGCCAGGTACTCGACGATCTGCAGCACGTTCTGCATGTTGCCGGCCATGGTGCCGTCGGTGTAGTAGCGGCCCGCCACGCCCATGGAGGGCACGCCCTCGATCTGGTAGGCATCCTGCAGCTGCGAGGCCTTGCGCACCTGGTTGGCGACGGTGAAGGAGCCGTAGACTTCCTTGAACTTCGCCACGTCCACGCCCTGCTTGGCGATCCAGTCGAAGATCAGGTCGTCCTTGTTCAGCGCCTGCCGCTCCACGTGCACGGCACGGAACACCTTGGCGTGCAGTTCGGGCAGCTTGCCCATGCCCTCGAGCGCGTAGTAGAGCTTCTGCTGCGGCACGAAGCTGGCGTTGAAGGCGACGGGCACGCGGCGCACCTGCAGGTCCTTGGGCGCGGTCTTGACCCATGCCTCGAAGCTGGGCTCGAAAGTACTGCAGTGCGGGCAGCTGTACCAGAAGAACTCGATCACCTCGACCTTGCCGGCCGGCGCCTCGGTGGCCGCGGGCTTGCCCAGCTTGACGTAGTCCTTGCCCTCCTTGAACTGGCGTGCCTGCGCCAGGGCGGGTGTGGCGATGGGCAGACCCAATGCGGCGGCGGTGGCCGCAGAGGCGACGGACAGGGAAAACTCACGGCGTTTCATGGGTAGGGGTCACTCCAGGGTCGGTATGGAAGGTTGTGAGCATCGGCCAGGGCAAAAAGTTCAGCGCTGCACCCGCACCAGCGCCGAGTCCACGCCCGCGCCGTCGAGTTTTTCCTTCAGCGACTCGGCGTCGTCGCGCTTGGCGAACGGGCCCACGCGCACGCGGAACACCGTGCGGCCATTGGTCTCGCGCTCGCTCACGCGCGCCTCCCAGCCCAGCATGGCCAGCTTGGCGCGCTGCGCGTCGGCATCCTGCTGGGTGCGGAAGGCCCCGGCCTGGACGAAATACTGGAACGGGTCGGTCCCGGCGGACGCGGGTGCGGCGTTGGCCTTGGCGCGCGCCAGGTCGCCCAGGGGGTCCGCCGACGGCTGTGGCGTACTCGCCCGGTTGTCGGCCGTGCGCGGCGCAGGCGCCGCGGCGGATGCCGCCGGCTCGGCCGGGGTGGCCACCACGGCCCCCTCGGGCGCGCTGGCCGGTGCGGCAGGGCGCGCCGGGTTCTTGCCGTACAGAGGGGCGTTCGGGTCCCAGTTCTTGTTGCGCTGCGCCTCGTCCTGCTCGGACGCGCGCGTGCCGTTCTTGTTCAGGAAGGGCACGGGCACCTTGGTCACGTAGACGGCAACGGCCAGCGCCGCCCCCAGCCCGACGATCACCCCGAGGATGAAGCCCACGATGGTGCCGCCGCGTTGCTGCTTTTTCATATCAGTGGTCACTCACATTCTGGCGGGCGCCGACACGCCCAGCACCGCCAGGCCATTGTGCAACACCTGGGCGGTGGCGGCGACGAGGGCCAGGCGCGCCAGCCTGACCGGCTCGTCGTCCACCAGAATGCGCTCGGCGTCGTAGTAGCTGTGGTAGGCGGCGGCCAGGTCGCGCAGGTAGAAGGTGACGTCGTGCGGCGCGTTGCCGGCGGCCGCGGCCGCGAGCATCTCGGGGTACCTGGCCAGCAGCAGCATCAGCGCCTGGGCCTGCGGCCCCTCCAGCGGGGACAGGTCCACGTCCCTGAGCGCGCCCACGTCGCAGTCTTCGCGCCAGCCGCGCAGCACCGAGCAGATGCGCGCATGGGCGTACTGCACGTAGTACACGGGGTTGTCGTTGTTCTGCGCCACTGCCAGGTCCACGTCGAAGGTGTACTCGGTGTCGGGCTTGCGCGAGAGCAGGAAGAAGCGCACGGCGTCCTTGCTGGTCCACTCGATCAGGTCGCGCAGCGTGACGTAGCTGCCCGCGCGCTTGCTGATCTTGACCTCCTCGCCGCCGCGCACCACGCGCACCATGGTGTGCAGCACGTAGTCGGGGTAGCCCTGGGGGATGCCCACGTCGGCCGCCTGCAGGCCGGCGCGCACGCGGGCGATGGTGCCGTGGTGGTCCGTGCCCTGGATGTTCACCACCTTGCGGAAGCCCCGCTGCCATTTCTGGATGTGGTAGGCCACGTCGGGCACGAAGTAGGTGTACGTGCCGTCCTGCTTGCGCATGACGCGGTCCTTGTCGTCGCCGTAGTCGGTGCTCCTGAGCCACAGCGCGCCGTCCTGCTCGTAGGTCTTGCCGTTGGCGACCAGGCGGGCCACGGTGGCATCGACGTGGCCGTTGGCGTAGAGGCTGGACTCCAGGTAGTACTCGTCGAATCGCAGGTTGAACGCCTGCAGGTCCTTGTCCTGCTCGTTGCGCAGGTAGGCCACGGCGAACTGGCGGATGTTGCCCTCATCCTCCACGTCGCCATTGGCCGTGAACGCGCGGTCGTCGGCCTTGACGGTGGCCTTGGCGAGGAAGGCGTTGGCGATGTCCTGGATGTAGTCGCCGTTGTAGAAGTTCTTGGCCAGCGGGTTGTCGGCGTCGGTGGGCCAGCAGTCGTCGCCGGGCTTGAAACCCTTGGCGCGCAGCTGCGTGCTCTTGGTGAGCGTGTCGATCTGCACGCCCGCGTCGTTGTAATAGAACTCGCGGTGCACCTGCCAGCCCTGGGTGGCGTACAGGTTGCTGATGGCGTCGCCGATCGCGGCCTGGCGGCCGTGGCCCACGTGCAGGGGGCCGGTGGGGTTGGCCGAGACGAATTCCACGAGCACCTTCTCGCCGCGCGCCGGCTGCATGCCGAAGCGCGCGCCCTGCGCCAGCACCTCGCGCACGACCTGCTGCTTGGCGGCATTCTTGAGCCGGATGTTGAGGAAGCCCGGGCCGGCGATCTCGATGGCGCCCACCCATTGCGCGAAGGCGGGCGTGGCCTCGAGCGCGGCCTTGAGCTGTTCGCCCAATGCGCGCGGGTTCTGCTTCAAGGGCTTGGCCAGCTGCATGGCGGCCGTGCAGGCGAGGTCGCCATGGGCCGCCACCTTGGGCGATTCGAAGGCCGCGCGGCTGCCGGCGCCTGGCGACAGTCGTTCCAGCTCGCCGGCCAGCGCCGCGAGCAATTCCTGTTTGACGGAGAGCATGGGTGCGAATTCTACGGGGCGTCCCGTCATCCAACGGCGCCGCCCCCGCGTTATGCTGGGTGACCCGCAAGGCGCCGCGGCGCCGGCGGGCTCTTCACCATTCCCCTTTTTGCAGGAGCATTACATGAAGAAACTGCTTCCCCTGCTGGCTGCCGCCGGCCTTGCCTTTTCGTTCGCCGCACGGGCGGCCGACGCCCCCGCAGCCGGCGCCTCGGCACCGTCCAAGGCCCCCACGGCCCAGCAGAGCAAGATGAAGACCTGCAACGCCGAGGCCGGCGACAGGAAGGGCGACGAGCGCAAGGCCTTCATGAAACAGTGCCTGAGCGCCAGCAAGCCGGCCACGCAGCAGGACAAGATGAAGAGCTGCAACGCCGACGCCAAGACCAAGAAGCTCCAGGGCGACGAGCGCAAGGCCTTCATGAAGGAGTGCCTGAGCAACAAGCCGGCCTGACCGGCAGACTGCGCCACACGGCCCCGCGCGCCGCCCAGCCCGCGGGGCCTGTCTTTTTCAGCGCGTTCCCACGCCCCGGGCGAGGAATACGGCCAGCAGCGGTATCAGCGCCATGATGTGGGCCTCGACCATGACCAGGCGGCGCGTGCCGCGCACGGCCTCCTGCGACGGCAGGGTGCCGTGGGCGCGCAGGGCGCGGCGCCAGCGCAGGAAGCGCAGCGTGGGAACGATGGACATGAGCGCGATCACCACGAGCAGCGTCACCTTGGCATGCAGCAGCGGCTGCGACCAGTACCAGGCCGTGCCCTTCATGCCCCACCAGGTGCGCGCCAGGCCCGTTGCCAGCATCAGGGCCGCGGAGATGCCGTAGAGCAGGTCCACGCGCGCCAGCCGCTCGACCACCGCCGCGTTCATCCACTCCATGCGGCACAGCGCGGTCTCGCTCGCCAGGAAGGTGGCGGCCATGAGGAAGGCCATGATGTGTGCATAGGCCAGCAGGGCTTCGGTGGTCATGAAGGGGCTTTCGTCTTTCGTGGCAGTCGGCAGTGTGCGCGATCCTAGCCGGGGTGCCGGCCCCTCTTCAACCCATGGCCTCTGCGGGGGCAATCAGGCCACGGCGCCCACCGGCGTTTCGGCAGCCGGGACCAGGACCGGGGCCGGCAGCGGACGGCCGTTCAGCGCCGCATCGAGCCGGCCATGGTCCAGCGCGTTCTCCCAGCGCGACACCACCACGGTGGCCACGGCGTTGCCCATGAAGTTGGTGAGCGAGCGGCACTCGCTCATGAATCGGTCCACGCCCAGGATCAGGGCCATGCCGGCCACGGGCACCTCGGGCACCACGGCCAGGGTGGCGGCCAGGGTGATGAAGCCCGCGCCGGTCACGCCGGCCGCGCCCTTGGAGCTGAGCATGGCCACCAGCAGCAGCGCCACCTGGTGGCCCAGCGTCAGCTCGGTGTTGGTGGCCTGGGCGATGAACAGGGCGGCCAGCGTCATGTAGATGTTCGTGCCGTCCAGGTTGAAGGAGTAGCCCGTGGGCACCACCAGGCCGACCACCGACTTGTCGCAACCGGCCTTCTCCATCTTCTCCATCAGCGAGGGCAGGGCCGACTCGGACGAGGACGTGCCCAGCACCAGCATCAGCTCGGCCCTCAGATAGCGGCCCAGCTTGAGCACGGAGAAACCACACAGGCGCGCCACGATGCCCAGGACGACCACCACGAACAGCAGCGAGGTGACGTAGAACGACCCCACCAGCCAGGCCAGGTTGACCAGCGAGCCCAGGCCGAACTTGCCGATGGTGAAGGCCATGGCGCCGAAGGCGCCGACGGGCGCGGCCTTCATCACGATGCCCACCACCTTGAACATGGGCGCCATGAGGGCGTCCAGGAAGTTCAGCACCGGCCGGCCCGGCGCGCCCACCAGGGCCAGCGCGATTCCGAACAGCACCGCGACCAGCAGCACCTGCAGGATGTTGTCGCCCACGAAGGGGCTGACGAGCGTCTTGGGGATGATGTCCAGCACGAAGCCGGACAGCGTCATCTCGTGCGACTTGGCCACATAGGTCTTGACGGCCGTCTGGTCCAGATCGGCCGGGTTGATGTTCATGCCCGCGCCGGGCTGCACCACGTTGGCCACCACCATGCCCACGACCAGGGCCAGCCCGGAGAAGAACAGGAAGTACGCCATGGCCTTGCCGAACACGCGGCCCACGGTGCTCAGCTGCGACATGCCGGCGATGCCGGTGACGATGGTCAGGAAGATCACCGGGGCGATGATCATCTTCACGAGCTTGATGAAGGCGTCGCCCAGCGGCTTGAGCATCTCGCCGTAGGCCGGCTCGAAATGGCCCAGCAGCACCCCCAGCACGATGGCGAGCACCACCTGGAAGTACAGTTGCCGGTAGAAGGGCAGCCGCACGGGCTGGGCTGCGGAGGCGGGAATGGCGTGCATGGAAAGCTCCGGAATGGACGGGAACTGCACCACCGGGGTGCGTCGAGGGAGCCGTTTGTACCGCCGCGCGCTTTTCGAGCCGATAACCTATTGGTATTAGCCGCAGATGCCGCCACAGGGAGCGGCCCACCACGAATCAGGGTAAATCCCTAGGAGCGCCCCGCACCACCCCGGCCACCGACGAACACCGCCATCCCCCCATGACCACATTCCTTCGCCGCAAGTTCCTGACCCTGCTGATCCTCCTGGCCGGCATGGCGGGCAGCATGTTCGCGGCCGGCCAGTGGGCGTGGCGGCACTCGCTGCGCGAGGAGAGCGACAGCGTGCAGCGCCAGCTGGCCCTGTACGGGCAGACGCTGTCCCAGCGCATCGACCGCTACCGCACCCTGCCCGAGGTGCTGGCGCTGGACGCGCAGCTGCGGGATGCCCTGAGCCGCCCGCTGAGCCCGGCGCAGGTGGAGCGGCTCAACCGCAAGCTGGAGCAGGCCAACGGCGCGAGCCAGTCCTCCACGCTCACCCTGCTCAACCGCGACGGCCTGGCCGTGGCCGCGAGCAACTGGCGCACGGCCAACAGCAACGTGGGCGTGGACTACAGCTTCCGCCCCTACGTGCAGCAGGCGCTGGCCCAGGGGCGCGGGAGCTTCTACGGCATCGGCGTGACCACGGGGGTACCGGGCTACTTCCTCTCGCAGGCCATCCGCGGCGACGGCGGCCGCATCCTGGGCCTGGTGGCCATCAAGATCGCGCTGCAGGAGCTGGAGCGCGAGTGGCTGCAGGCGCCGGACATCGTGCTCGCGTCCGACGCACACGGCGTGGTCTTCCTGGCCAGCCAGGACGCGTGGCGCTACCGCCTGCTGGAGCCGCTGGACGCGGAGGGGCGCCGCGAGCTCGCCGCCACGCGGCAGTACGCCGACCAGCCGCTGCGCCCGCTGGAGTACCGCGTGGCGGGCCGCATGGACAACGGCGGCCGGCTCGTCAGCGTGCAGGCCCCCGCCCTGCCCGGCCGCGTGCTGTGGCAGAGCCAGCCGCTGCCCGGCACGCCCTGGCAGCTGCACCTGGTGCACGCAACGCAGGGCAGCGTGGCCGACAGCCGCTGGGCCGCGGCCGCCGGCGCCGGCGGCTGGCTGGCGCTCTTCCTGCTGGCGCTGTTCGTGCGCCAGCGCCAGCGCCTGTCCGCCCTGCGCCAGCGCAGCCGCCAGGAGCTGGAGGCCGTGCTGCGCCAGCACGCGCAGGAGCTGCGCACCGCGCAGGACGGCATCGTGCAGGCCGCCAAGCAGGCGGACACCGGCCTCTCGCGCAGCCTGGAGCACCTGCCGCAGGGCGTGGTCATCATCGATGCCGACCTGAACCTCGTGGCCTGGAACTCGCGCTACGTGCAGCTGTTCCGCTACCCCGCCGACCTCATGCGCGTGGGCCGGCCCATCGAGGCGCTGCTGCGCCACAACGCCCGCCGCGGCCTGCTGGGCCCCGGCCCGGTGGATGAAGCCATCGAGCGGCGCCTGGCGCACCTGCGCAGCGGCACGCCCCACCTGCACGAGAGCGCCAAGGACGACGGCACAGTGCTGGAGATCCGCGGCAACCCGCTGCCCGAGGGCGGCTTCGTCACGAGCTATGCCGACATCACCAGCTACAAAAACGCCGCGCGCGAACTGCGCTCGCTGGCCGATGCGCTGGAGCGGCGCGTGGCCGACCGCACGCGCGACCTGGACGCCGCCCGCCGCGAGGCCGAGCAGGCCAACCGCTACAAAACCCGCTTCGTCGCCGCCGCCGTGCACGACCTGCTGCAGCCGCTGAACGCCGCGCGCATGTTCACCTCGCTGCTGCGCGGCCACCTGCGGGACGATGCCGAGCGGCACGCCGTGGACAGCATCGACGGCGCGCTGGCCGCGCAGGACGCCATCCTGGGCAGCCTGCTGGACATCGCGCGCATGGAGTCCGGCCAGATGGAGGTGCGCATCCGCGACGTGGCCCTGGGCCCGCTGCTGCAGGTGCTGGGCCACAACTTCGGCGTGCTGGCCGAGAGCCGGGGGCTCAAGCTGCGCTGCGTGCCCACCCGCTGCGTGGTGCGCACCGACGAGAACCTGCTGCGCCGCATCCTGCAGAACTTCGTCTCCAACGCCATCCGCTACAGCCGGCGGGGGCGCATCGTCGTGGGCTGCCGGCGCGACGGCCGCGGCCACGTGCGCATCGAGGTGCATGACCAGGGCCCGGGCATCCCCGAGGCGCTGCAGCGCGAGATCTTCGAGGAATTCCGCCGCCTGGACGAGGGCCAGGGCGGCGACCGGGGCGCGGGCCTGGGCCTGGCCATCGTCGAGCGCCTGGGCCGGCTGCTGGGGCACCCGATCGGCCTGCGCTCGCAGCTGGGCCGGGGCAGCGTCTTCTCGGTACGCGTGCCGCTGGGCGACCCGGCCGCCGTGCAGCCCGCCGGCCCGCCGGACGCGGCCTCCGAGCAGGTGGACGACGCCCCGCTGCGCGGCGGCAGCGCCTGGGTGGTCGAGGACGACGGCCCCACCTGTGCCGCCACCCGGGCCCTGCTGCAGCGCTGGGGCTGCCAGGTGCCGCTGGCCGGCGGCGCGCCCGAGGCGCTGGCCCGGGCCCGGCCCGGCCAGGCGCCGCAGCTGGTGCTGCTGGACGTGCACCTGGGCGGCGGCCACCATGGCCCCGACGTCTATGCCGAGCTGTGCCGGCGCTGGGGGCAGGCGCCCGCCGTGATCCTGGTCACCGCCGAGCACGACGCCACGCTGCGCCGGCAGGCGGCCGAGCGCGGCTGGGGCTTCCTCGCCAAGCCGGTGCGCGCGCCCGCGCTGCGGGCCCTGATGAGCCAGACCCTGCTGCGCCTGCGCCAGGGCGGTCCGGAATGAGAGTCCACCAAAAACAATAGCTGTAAGCGTTTACCGGATAAGCGCCAGAGGCCATTTTTACCATCACCCCAGGCACCCGGAAGATCACAGCCCGTTGTCGGCCTCCAGGCTCTTGACCAGCACGGCCGCCTGCGTGCGGCTGTAGCACGCCAGCTTCTTGAGGATGGCCGTGACGTGCACCTTGACGGTGTTCTCGGCCAGGCCCAGCTCCGCCGCGATCTGCTTGTTCAGCAGGCCGTCGGCCAGGCACAGCAGCACGCGGAACTGCTGCGGGGTGAGCTGCGCCAGGCGGCTGGCCAGCTCCGCGTCGGCTTCGGAGCGCTCGGCCGCCATGGGCGGGAACCAGCTGCCGCCGTCCAGCACCTTCTCGATCGCTTCGCCCATGGCCTCGGCCGGGGCGGACTTGGGGATGAAACCGGCCGCGCCGAACTGCTGGGCGCGGCGGATCACGCGCGGGTCGTCGTTGGACGAGATGACCACCACCGGCAGTTCGGGGAATTCGCCGCGCACGTGCAGCAGCGCCGAGAAGCCGCGCGCGCCCGGCATGCTCAGGTCCAGCAGCACGAGCTCCACCTCGGGGTGCTCCTGCAGCGCCGCGCCCAGCGTGGCCGCGCTGGCGGCCTCCAGCGTGCGCAACCGCGGCAGGCGCTCGTGCAGCACATGCAGCACGGCGGTGCGGAACAGGGGGTGGTCGTCGGCGACCAGCAGCGTGGGCCCGGGCATGGCGGATTCGCTCCCGTCAGGCGCCGGGCGCTGCGCGCCAGAACGCGGGCTGCGCGTAGTGGTGCTTGAGGTATTCGATCCACAGCCGCACGCGCAGCGGCAGGTGCTTGCGCTGGGGAAAGACCACGTAGATGCCGTTGGGCGGCGCGGCGAAGTCCTCCAGCACGGCGACGAGGCGGCCGGCGGTGATCTCGGATTCGACCTCCCAGGTGCTGCGCCAGGCGATGCCCCAGCCGCCCAGGCACCAGTCGTGCAGCACCTGGCCGTCGGAACAGTCCAGCGGCCCGCCGGGCTTGAAGTGCACGACCTCGGTGGCGCCGCCGCCGTCCGCCACCGGCACGCGGAAGGCCCAGCCGCGCGTCTGCGAGGCGTCGCTGGACAGCGTGAGGCAGTCGTGCTGCGCGAGCTCTGCCGGATGCAGGGGCGTGCCGCGCCGCTGCAGGTACTGCGGCGTGGCCACGCACAGGCGCCGGTTGTCGGCCATGCGCACGCTGACGAGGGACGAGTCGGGCAGGTCGCCCACGCGCACGGCGCAGTCGTAGCCCTCGCCGGCCATGTCCACCACGCGGTCGGAGAGGTTCAGCGAGATCGTCACGTCCGGGTGCAGGTCGCGAAAGCGCGGCACCAGCGGCGCCACGTGGCGCCGGCCGAAACCCGCCGGCGCCGTGACGCGCAGATGCCCCGTGGCCTTGACGCCGCCGGCGGACACGCTGGCCTCGGCATTGGCCACGTCCGCCAGCAGGCGCTGGCAGTCGTCCAGGAAGGCGCTGCCCTCGTGCGTGAGGGTGATGCGCCGCGTGGTGCGCACCAGCAGCTTGACGCCCAGGTGCTCCTCCAGCGCGTCCAGGCGCCGGCCCATGATGGCGGGCGCCACGCCCTCGGCCTTGGCCGCCGCCGTGAGGCTGCCCCTGGTGGCCACCGAGACGAAGGATTCGAACGCTTTGAGTTTGTCCATGAGTGCAAGCCAAATCGACCTGTAACGCCTGTCCAGTCAGCGCTGGCAGCTATCGATTTTATGACCGACCACGACGCTTGGCGAGTGAGATGGCAGTGTGACCAATCTTTGCCAAAAAGTCATTGGTTTAGAGATATTGACGCAATTTATTAATGGAAATATTTCTAATACAGTGTCATGCAAGGCTCCGCATCGCGGGGCACGGCTTTGTCAAACGATTGCTAGGGGCTTCTCATGACCGCACGTACCCAAGTCCACGGCCTGCAGGTGGCCAACGAACTGCACGCCTTCATCAACCAGCAGGTGCTGCCCGGCACCGGCGTCGATCCCGCAGCCTTCTGGAAGGGTTTTGACGCCATCGTCGCCGATCTCGCGCCCAAGAACGCCGCCCTGCTGGCCGAGCGCGACCGCCTGCAGAAGGAGCTGGACACCTGGCACAAGGCCAACCCCGGCCCCATCGCCGACATGGTGGGCTACCGCGCCTTCCTCTCGCGCATCGGCTACCTCGTCGAGCCGCCCCAGGGCGCCAAGGCCAGCACGGCGAACGTGGACGCCGAGCTGGCCATCCAGGCCGGCCCGCAGCTCGTGGTGCCCATCCTGAACGCGCGCTATGCGCTCAACGCGGCCAATGCGCGCTGGGGCTCGCTCTACGACGCGCTCTACGGCACCGACGTGATCGGCGAAGAGGGCGGCGCCGAGAAGGGCAAGGGCTACAACCCCGTGCGCGGCGCGAAGGTGATCGAATTCGCGCGCAACTTCCTGGACCAGGCCGCGCCACTGGCCGCCGGCTCGCACAAGGACGCCGCGGCCTACAGGGTGGAGGGCGGCAAGCTGGCCGTCGCGCTCAAGGATGGCGGCGCCACCGGCCTGAAGGACGCCGCGCAGTTCGTGGGCTACCAGGGCGACGCGGCAGCGCCCTCGTCCGTGCTGCTGGTGAACAACGGCCTGCACATCGACATCCGCATCGACCGCGGCACCCCCATCGGCAAGGGCGATGCCGCCGGCGTGGCCGACGTGGTGGTGGAGGCGGCCCTGTCCACCATCCTCGACCTGGAGGACTCCGTGGCCGCCGTGGACGCCGAGGACAAGGTGCTGGGCTACGGCAACTGGCTGGGCATCCTCAAGGGCACGCTGACCGAGACCTTCGAGAAGGGCGGCAAGGCCATGACGCGCGGCCTGAACCCCGACCGCGAGTACACGGGCGCCGACGGCAAACCGGTGAAGCTGCACGGCCGCTCGCTGATGTTCGTGCGCAACGTGGGCCACCTGATGACCAACCCCGCCATCCTGTGGGGCGCCGAGGGCAAGGAGATCCCCGAGGGCATCCTGGACGCCGTGGTCACAACGGCCATCGCGCTGCACGACCTCAAGGGCCTGGGCACGCCGGGCATCCGCAACAGCCGCACGGGCAGCGTCTACATCGTCAAGCCCAAGATGCACGGCCCGGCCGAGGTGGCCTTCGCCAACGAGCTGTTCGGCCGCGTCGAGCAGCTGCTGGGCCTGCCCGACAGCACCGTCAAGCTCGGCATCATGGACGAGGAGCGCCGCACCTCGGTCAACCTCCAGGCCTGCATCGCCGCCGCCAGCACCCGCGTGGCCTTCATCAACACGGGCTTCCTGGACCGCACGGGCGACGAGATGCACACCGCCATGCACGCCGGCCCCATGATCCGCAAGGGCGACATGAAGACCAGCGCCTGGATCCAGGCCTACGAGAAGAGCAACGTGCTCGTGGGCCTGTCGATGGGCCTGCGCGGCAAGGCCCAGATCGGCAAGGGCATGTGGGCCATGCCGGACCTGATGAAGGCCATGCTGGAGCAGAAGATCGCCCACCCCAGGGCGGGCGCCAACACCGCCTGGGTGCCCAGCCCCACGGGCGCCACGCTGCACGCGCTGCACTACCACCAGGTGAAGGTGAGCGACATCCAGCAGGAGCTGGAGAAGACCGACGCATCCGCCGAGCGCGACAACCTGCTGGCCGGCCTGCTCACCGTGCCCGTGGCTGCCTCCCCGAACTGGAGCGAGCAGGAAAGGCAGCAGGAGCTGGACAACAACATCCAGGGCATCCTGGGCTACGTGGTGCGCTGGGTGGACCAGGGCGTGGGCTGCTCCAAGGTGCCCGACATCAACGACATCGGCCTGATGGAAGACCGCGCCACCCTTCGCATCTCCAGCCAGCACGTCGCCAACTGGCTCCTGCACGGCATCGTGACCGAAGGCCAGGTGCGCGCCACCTTCGAGCGCATGGCCGCCAAGGTGGACCAGCAGAATGCCGGTGACCCGCTGTACCAGCGCATGCACGGGCGCTTCGGCGAATCCATGGCCTACCAGGCCGCCTGCGACCTGGTGTTCAAGGGCGTCGAGCAGCCCAGCGGCTACACCGAGCCGCTGCTGCACGCCTGGCGCCTGAAGGTCAAGGCAGCCGCCGCCTGATACTACATAAAAAATAGCTGCCAGCGCTTACCACAAGGGCGCCGCAGGCTATTTTGACCAACAACGGCACCCGCGGGTGCCGTTGTGCTTCTACACTGCCGCCATGCCCGAATCCAACAGCGTCCAGTGCCCCCTGTGCGGCCAATCCAACCAATGCGCCATGGCCGCCGGCCTGGCCCCGGCGCAATGCTGGTGCATGACCCGGCCCGTGGCGCCCGAGGCATTGCAGCGGCTGCCGCCCGAGCGGCGCGGCCTCGCCTGCATCTGCCCGCAATGCGCGCGCCCCGTGCCGGCCCCAGCCGATATGATCGAACACCCCACTTCCGAGGATCACCCATGCCCACCTATCACATCGAAATGATGGAAGGCCGCACCGTCGAGCAAAAGCGCAAGCTGGCCGAAGAAATCACGCGCGTCTCGGTCGAGATCCTGGGCGGATCGCCCGAATCCGTGGACATCCTCATCACCGACGTGAAGCGCGAGAACTGGGCCACGGGCGGCAAGCTCTGGCTGGACCGCCAGTAGCCCGCCAGCGTCCGGGCCGCTCATGGAAACCGCCAGCACCCCCATCGACGGCACTGCGCTCACCGACGCGCTGATGCGCCTGCTGCGCCTGAAGACCACGCCCGTGGCCCTGCAGATGTTCGAACGGGTCGAGGACATGCAGGCCGTGCCCCGCATCCGCCGCCCCGACGGGACCATCCACACCGCCGACCAGATCGTCGGCCAGGCGGCGCGGCTGGGCTTCACCGTGGGCATCACCGCCGACGACCTGGTCGGCCCGCAATGCAGCACCGTGCTCGGCCTCGCGCCCCGCAGCGAGGAGTGGCTGCGCGGCGAGCCCATGGCGGGCGTCTGGTTCGCCACGCAGGAAGACTCCGCCACGCACCAGCAGGCCATGCACTGCGTGCCCCATGGCCGCTACCAGGCCATGGCCGTCTCGCCATGGAACAGCGGCCGCCTGCCCGCACCGGACATCGTGCTCGTCTATGCCAATCCGGCGCAGATGATCCTGCTCATCAACGGCCTGCAATGGTCGGGCTACCGCAAGCTCGAATGGGGCGCCGTGGGCGAATCGGCCTGCGCCGACTCCTGGGGCCGGGCACTCGCCACGGGCGAACCCAGTCTGGCCCTGCCCTGCTTTCCCGAGCGGCGCTACGGCGGCGTGGCCGACGACGAACTGCTGCTGGCCCTCAAGCCGGCGGACCTGGCCAAGGCCATCGCCGGGGTCGAACGCCTGGCCGCCAACGGCCTGCGCTATCCCATCCCTCCCTACGGCACGCAGATGGACGTGCGCGCCGGCATGTCGCGCAGCTATGGCGGCAGGAAGGCCTGATCCCCCTTCGCACCGAGATCCGCCATGTGCCAACTGCTCGGCATGAATGCCAACACCCCCACCGACGTCACCTTCAGCTTCACCGGCTTCGCACGGCGCGCGGGCCACACGGCGGACCATACCGACGGCTGGGGCATCGCCTTCTTCGAGGGACGGGGCCTGCGCCACTTCGTGGACCATGAGCGGGCAGTGGACTCACCGGTGGCCGAGCTGATCCGCCGCTACCCCATCAAGAGCCGCAACGTCATCGCCCACATCCGCAAGGCCACGCAGGGCGTGGTCAGCCTGGAGAACTGCCACCCCTTCGTGCGCGAGCTCTGGGGGCGCTACTGGGTGTTCGCGCACAACGGCGACCTGAAGGACTTTCGCCCGCGCCTGCACGCCCACTTCCACCCCGTGGGCAGCACCGACAGCGAACATGTGTTCTGCTGGCTGATGCAAGAACTGTCCAAGTCCCACGCCGGCATGCCCAGCATCGAGGAGTTCACGCTCACGCTGCGCGAACTGGCCGCACGCATAGCGCCGCATGGCACGTTCAATTTCCTGCTCTCCAATGGGCAGGCCCTGTGGGCGCATGCGTCCACCCAGCTGTACTACATCGAGCGCCGCCACCCGTTCTCGCAGGCCCAGCTGTGCGACGAGGACCTGCGCGTGGACTTCTCGGCGCACACCACGCCCAACGACAAGGTCGCGGTCGTGGTCACGGCGCCGCTCACATCCAACGAGCAATGGACCGCCTTTCAATCCGGCGAGCTGCGGGTATTCGTGGAAGGCGAGTGCCTGCCAACGTGAAGCATCAAGCGCAGCAAAGGCCACTCCACTGCGCTCTTCCCCCAAAAGCAAACCGCCCCCCTGGGCGAATGCACAGGGGGGCGTTTTGGGCTGTAAGAGCCTGACGATGACCTACTTTCACACGGGGACCCGCACTATCATCGGCGCGAAGTCGTTTCACTGTCCTGTTCGGGATGGGAAGGAGTGGTACCGACTTGCTATGGTCATCAGG